>NZ_JBEZLW010000001.1:0-398340 GCF_040652395.1 Streptomyces sp. NPDC048269 | reverse complement strand
GCCACCACGGTCATCGCGGTTGAAGCCACCCGAGGGGCGGTCGTCGCGACGGAAGCCACCACCGGACGGACGGTCGCCACCGGAGCGGAAGCCACCGGACGGACGGTCGTCGCGGCGGAAGCCACCACGGTCGCCACCACGGTCGTCACGGTTGAAGCCACCCGACGGACGGCCACCACGGTCGCCACCGCGGTCGTCACGGCGGAAGCCGCCGCGGTCGCCGCCACGGTTGTCGCGGTCGCCACCACGGTTGTCGCGACGCTCGAAGTTGCCGCGGTCGTCGCGCTGGGCGCGCTGCTCCTCGCGTCGCTCCTGCGCGGCCAGTTCGGCGGCAGCGGCGGCGGCAGCAGCCGCGACCTCGGCCTCGGCGGCCTCGGCCACCTCGGCGACAGCGGCCTCCGGGTCCTCGCCACGCTCACGGGCGGAACGGGCGACCAGGCGGTCGGCCTCCTCGCGCAGCTCGACGGCACGGCGCGACAGGCGCTCCAGCTGCTTGGTGAGCTCGGCGACCTCGCGCTCGGCCTGCTTGGCGGCGTTGTTCGCGGAGTCGGCCTGGACCTCGGTCAGCGAACGCGCACCGGTGATCTCGGCGACCTCCGGCTCGAAGGCGCCGGCGCCCTGGACGATGTGGCGCGAGGCGTCGACGCCCGCGTCCTCCATCAGGCGGAAGATCTGGCGGCGCTGGTGCGGCAGGGCCAGGGAGACGACGACACCGGACTTGCCGGCTCGCGCAGTACGGCCGGAGCGGTGCAGGTAGTCCTTGTGGTCACCGGCCGGGTCCACGTTCAGGACCAGGTCGATGCCGTCGACGTGGATGCCGCGGGCGGCGACGTCGGTGGCGACGAGCGCGTTGACGTAGCCGTCCTTGAAGTCTGCGAGGACGCGGGTACGGGCGCCCTGCGTCATGCCGCCGTGCAGCGCGTCGGCCTTCACGCCGGACTCGACGAGCTGCTCGGCGATGCGGTCGGCGCCCAGCTGGGTGCGGACGAAGATGATGGTGCGGCCCTTGCGGGCGGCGATGGCGGCCGTGACCGGCGCCTTGTCCTTCGGCTTCACGACGAGGACGTGGTGCGTCATGGTCGTGACGTTGCCCTGCGCGCTGTCGACCTCGTGCGTGACGGGGTTGGACAGGTAGCGCTTGACCAGGGTGCCGATCTCGTTCTCCATGGTGGCGGAGAAGAGCATGCGCTGGCCGCCGCCGGGGATCTGGTCGAGCAGCTCGGTGACCTCGGGCAGGAAGCCCAGGTCGGCCATCTGGTCGGCCTCGTCGAGGACCGCGACCTGGACGTTCGCCAGGGAGCAGGCGCCGCGGTTGATGATGTCGCGCAGACGGCCCGGGGTGGCGACGAGGACGTCGACACCGCGCTCCAGAGCGAAGATCTGGTTGCTCATGGAGGTACCGCCGCAGACGACCTTCATCTTCAGGCCGAGCACGTCGCCGTAGGGCTGGAGGGCGTCCGCGACCTGCATCGCGAGCTCACGGGTCGGCGTGAGGATGATCGCGCGGGGCTTCTTCTTCTCGGTGTGGCCGCCGGCCAGCGAGGCCAGGGTCGGCAGACCGAAGGAGAGGGTCTTGCCGGAGCCGGTGCGGCCACGGCCGAGGATGTCCTTGCCGGCCAGGGCGTCCGGGATGGTCGCGGCCTGGATCGGGAAGGGGGCGGTGACGCCGTTCTGGGCGAGCTTGCGCACGATGCCCTCGGGCAGACCGAGGTCGCCGAAGGTGATCGTGGGCTCCGCGTCAGCGTCAGCGTCGGCGTCGTCGTCGAAGTCGGTGGTGGAGTCCTCGACGGAGTCGGTGGACTCGTCGGCCTCGTCGGTCGTCACGTCGGCCTCGAAGGCCTCGATCGCCTCGTCGACCACGAGGGTCTCTACGGCGTCGACGATCTCGTTGGAGTCGTTCTCGGGCATGACGGCACGGTCAGAACTGGAAATGGACATGCGAAATGCGAAACCTTCCGGAGTCTCGGCACGCGCCCAAACTCCGTGAATCGCAAATCGACCGCCTCAATGCGGTCAGCCACGGCTAGGGAGAGTACGCGCCACACGGCGCTCTTCGGATTCGGCGCCGGGCAATGGGATCAAACGATCTATAACCATACGCACCCTCCCCCGGGTCTGGCAAATCACCTTGACCACAACAGCCCTGACCTGCGGAAACGACGCGAGCCCGGCGGCGGGTGCAGCGGGTGACGGCGCTAGGACCCCGCTCCGGTCTGGGTGCTCGGGTCGGGCTGCGGACTCGCCGGCGGCAACGTGGGTTCCGTCACAGGGGGCGTCGTGGCCGGCGGGTCCGGCACCGGACTGGCCGACGGCTGGCCGCCGCCCGAACCACCGGAGCCGCCGGAGCCTCCCGAACCGCCCGGGCCCCCCGATCCGCCGGAGCCCGAGCCTCCCGAGCCGCCCGACCCGCCCCCGGAGGGCTGCTGCGGGCCCTGGCCGCCCGCCCCGCCGCCCGGTCCCGCCGACGGCGAGGGCACACCCGGCTTCGCGCCCGACGCCCCCGGGCTCGGCGAGCCCCCGGTCGCGCCGGAGGCCTTGCCGTCCTCCTTGGGCTTGCCGTCCTGGCTCCCCGTACCGTCCTTCGTGCCGTGCCCGTTGCCGTGGACCCCGGAACCCCTGCCGGCCGTGGATCCCGCGCCCGCGGCGGCGCCGCCCTTGCGGTCCGCCGAGGAGGAGGCCCCGGGCTTCGCCGCGTCGTCGCCGACGCTCATGCAGCCGGCCGTCGCCGCGACCGCGAGCGCGGTGACGGCGAGTCGGAGGGAAGCGGACAACTGGCGCACGGGGGTACCTCCGGAGCCTGAGGGGGAGCGGTCCGCATGAGCGGGTCAATGTGCCCAACTCCCTTTGCCCCGTAAGAGACACGCCCTCAGCCGAACAGCTGCTCCGCCACCTGCGACCCGAGGTGTACCGAGCCCAACCCGACCAGCACCGAAGCCGCCACGTTCGCCGCCGCGAGGAACCGCCGGCCGAGCTCGGCCAGCCGTAGCGTCTCGTACGAGAACGTCGAATACGTGCTCAGCGCCCCGCACAGCCCCGTCCCCAGCAGCAGCTGCACCCGCGAGGAGGCGGCCCCGGCCAGCAGCGCGCCGGTCAGCGACCCCAGCATCAGGCAGGCGGCCGCGTTGACCACGAAGGTGCCCCAGGGGAACACCGAGTCGTGGCGCGCCTGCACCGCACGGTCCGTCAGGTACCGCAGCGGCGCGCCCACGACCGCGCCCGCGACCACGAGCAGCCAGTTCACCCGCGCCCCGGCCGCGCCAGCGCCCACCGGGTCACCGAGGCCGCCGCCCACACCGCGCCGAGCGCCGCGACCACCGTGAGCCCGGCGTAGGCCAGCGCGGTGCCCGCCTCCCCTTCGTCCAGGAGCCGCGAGAAGTCCAGCGCGTAGGTCGAGAAGGTGGTGAAGCCGCCGAGGATCCCGACCCCGGCGAAGGGCCGCACCAGCGGATGCGGTGCCGGCCGGCCGCCCTCGCTGATCAGCACCATCAGTACGCCGATCAGCGCGCAGCCGGCCGTGTTGATCCAGAGCGTCGCCCACGGGAAGGCCGCGGGCCCGGCCGGCCACAGCAGGGAGATCCCGTACCGTGCCGAGGAGCCGAGCGCCCCGCCCGCCGCCACCGCCGCGAGCACCCGCCCCTGGGGCTCGGCGGCCTGCGCCGGGACGTGCAGGTCGACGTCCGGGTCGATCGCCTCGCCGCCGGGGACCGGCCGGGTCACCCGTAGCCCAGCGCGTGCAGGCGCTCGTCGTCGATCCCGAAGTGGTGGGCGATCTCGTGCACCACGGTGACCTCCGTCTCCGCGACCACGCTCTCCCGGTCCTCGCACATCCGCAACGTGGGGTTCCGGTAGATCGTGATCCGGTCCGGCAGCACCCCGGCGTACCACTCGCCGCGGTCCGTCAGCGGGGTCCCCTCGTACAGACCGAGCAGCTCGGGGTCGTCGGCGGGCGGCTCGTCCTCCACGAACACCGCCACGTTGTCCATCAGCCGCGTCAGCTCCGGCGGGATCCGGTCCAGGGCCTCTGCGACGAGCTCTTCGAACTCCTCGCGCGTCATCTCCAGCACCGGGCCATTGTCCCTCCGGCGGGGGCGCCTCCGGCTTGGGCGGGGAAACCGTTTTGGCGATAGCTCCCCGGATCCCATATGCTTCTCACGTCCCCGACGCGCTGGAAAGCGCCCAGGCGGGCCTTTAGCCCTCATCGTCTAGTGGCCCAGGACGCCGCCCTTTCAAGGCGGTAGCACGGGTTCGAATCCCGTTGGGGGTACGCATTACCGTGTGCAAGACTTGGTCTCGCACACTGCAAGGTCCTGTGGAGCAGTTGGTTAGCTCGCCACCCTGTCAAGGTGGAGGTCGCGGGTTCAAGTCCCGTCAGGATCGCTGAAGCCGGAAACGGTTTCGTGGCTGGGTAGCTCAGTTGGTACGAGCGATCGCCTGAAAAGCGATAGGTCGCCGGTTCGACCCCGGCCCCAGCCACCATCAAGAAGGCCCCGTCCATCGGACGGGGCCTTCTGTGGTTACTCCTCCTCGGTGACCGCCGCCCGGGTCTTCTTGCGCCCCTGCACCAGTCCGACGGCCGCCGCCCCCGCCACGACCAGCCCGAGCAGCGCCCGGTCCGGGACCGCGTTCGCCAGGGACCGGACGCGCTGCTCCACCGCGAACGAGTCGTCCACGTCCAGCAGCCCGGGCAGCGCGCTCGTCCCGTCGAAGGCCAGGAACATCGCGCCCAGGACGACGAAGAACAGCCCTGACAGCAGCGACGTGGTGTGCAGCTCCAAGCGGCCCACCCGGAAGGCCCGGCCGCGCAGCCAGCGACGCCTGCCGAGGTCGAACCGCTCCCACAGCAGGGCCAGCACGAACAGCGGTACGGCCATCCCCAGCGCGTACACCGCCAGCAGCAGGCCGCCGTAGACCGGGCTGCCGCTGACCGCCGCCACCGTCAGGACGCTGCCCAGGATCGGGCCGGCGCAGAAGCCGGCCAGGCCGTAGACCGCGCCGAGGGCGTAGACCGACAGGGCGGTCGTGGGCCGGATCGTGCCCGACAGCTCCGAGGCGCGCTTCGAGGCGAAGCCCAGGCCGAGGATCTGGGCGAGCCCGAGCGCGATGATCAGCCAGCCGCCCGCGAGGACCAGCGCGTCCCGGTTGCCGTGGAAGAACCGGCCGGCGTACGAGCCGGCCGCCCCCAGCGGTACGAGGGTGCTCGCGAGGCCGGCGTAGAAGATCCCGGTCCGCGCCAGCAGCCGGGACGCGGAGTCGACGGAGTACGCGAAGAAGGCGGGCAACAGCAGGGCGCTGCACGGGCTGAGCAGCGCGAGGAGGCCGCCCAGCAGGGCGGCCAGGTATCCGATGTCGGTCACTTCCCCGCCGCCGCCCGGGCCTGGGTGATGGCGGCGGTGAAGGCGCCGATCGGCTGGGCGCCGGCGATCGGCCGCCCGTTGACCAGGAAGGACGGGGTGGAGGCGACGCCGATGCGGTAGCCCTCGTCCTGGTCCTTCTGCAGGGCCGCGGCGGCCTGCTCCCCGGCCATGTCCTTCTTGAAGCGCTCCAGGTCGGGGACGCCGGCCTGCTGGGCCAGCTCCAGCAGGCGGGCCTCGCCGAAGCCCTTCTCCTTGGCGCCGTCGGCGTACGCGGCTTCGTGGAACTGCCGGAACCGGTCCTGCTGCCCGGCCGCCCAGGCGGCCTTGGCGGCGGCCTCGGAGTCGGCGCCGAAGATCGGGAAGTTGCGCCACTCGATGCGCAGGGTGCCGTCGTGCACGTACCGCTTGATCAGCTCCGGCTCGGTGTCCCGGGCGAACTTGCCGCAGTAGCCGCACTTGAAGTCGGAGTACTCGATCAGTACGACGGGGGCGTCGGCGCTCCCGACGGCGAGCTTGTCGCCGGCCTCGCGGCGGGCCAGTGCCTTCAGCCCGGCGGCGGGATCGGTACGGGGAGCGGGGGAGGCCGCGGAACCGCCGGAGGGCTTGTCGGCGGGGGCGGTGGCCTGCCAGGAGGCGACACCGAGGGTGATCGCGGCGACCGCGACCCCGGCGGAGATGAGGAGGGGCTTGCGGGAGGGGGAAGACATACGGGTGCGTTCTCCAGTTGATGCGGGGTGAGGCGGACCGGCGGGGCGAACCGGTCCTCCTAGACCCGCATCACGGAGAGCTCCACCGGGCCGGGCGCCGACCGGTCGGGCCCGCGTACGAGGACCCGTACGGACGTCGTCCCGTACGGCCGGGCCGCCGCTGGGCACAGCCGCGCCGGCGGGACCTGCGCGTGCTCGCCCCCGGCCCGGGTCGGGACGGCGGGGGTACCGCCGTGATCGGGAGCCACGGGCGCGCACGCCGGGCCGCCCCCCTCGGCGACCGCGGCCACGTGCCGATCGGCGGAGTCCGGGGCCACCGCGGCCACCCTCACCCCGGCCGAGCCGGCCGTGGCGGAGCCGCCCGTGGTGAAGCCGGCCACGGCCGGGATCACCGCGCAGATCACCGCGGCCAGGCCGGCCACGACCGCCAGAGCGGCGCAGTGCCATCGGCAGAGGCGGCGGGGGCGGTACAACGTGGGCGGCCTCTCACTCGGGTACTGCTCGGATAGTGGGGGAGTCGTCCCGAAATGGTACGGGTCCGCCTCACAAATGCGTTCGCCACCCGGCGCCCCCGGGTGAGATCCTCGACCAGGTATGTCTACTTCCTTCGCCGCCCTGCAGACGCTTCTCGGTGAGATCTCCCTCCGCGATGCGCACCGCCTCGGCCGCCGCCTCGAGGGCGCCCGCCGCATCCGCAAGCCCGAGGCCAAGCAGGCCGTGCTCGACGAGATCGCCGCGGAGGCCGAGAAGGCTGCCGCGCGACTGGCCGGCCGCGCCTCGCGGATGCCGGAGGTCACGTATCCCGAGAACCTGCCCGTCAGCCAGAAGAAGGACGAGATCGCCGAGGCGATACGCGACCACCAGGTCGTGATCGTCGCGGGCGAGACCGGCTCCGGCAAGACCACGCAGATCCCCAAGATCTGCATGGAGCTGGGCCGCGGCGTCCGGGGCATGATCGGGCACACCCAGCCCCGCCGGATCGCCGCCCGCACGGTCGCGGAGCGCATCGCCGAGGAGCTGAAGTCCGAGATCGGCCAGACGGTCGGCTGGAAGGTCCGCTTCACCGACCAGGTGGACCAGGACGCGACCTTCGTGAAGCTGATGACCGACGGCATCCTGCTCGCCGAGATCCAGACGGACCGCGAGCTGCGCGCGTACGACACGATCATCATCGACGAGGCCCACGAGCGGTCCCTGAACATCGACTTCCTGCTCGGCTACCTCGCGACGCTGCTGCCGAAGCGCCCCGACCTCAAGGTGGTCATCACCTCGGCGACCATCGACCCGGAGCGGTTCTCCCGGCACTTCGGGGACGCGCCGATCGTCGAGGTCAGCGGACGGACGTATCCGGTGGAGGTCCGTTACCGGCCCCTGCTCGAAGAGGAGGGGGACGACAGCGACCGCGACCAGATCACCGCGATCTGCGAGGCCGTGGACGAACTCCAGTCCGAGGGTGCCGGCGACATCCTGGTCTTCCTCTCCGGCGAGCGCGAGATCCGCGACACGGCGGACGCGCTGAACAAACGGAACCTTCGCTTCACGGAGGTGCTCCCCCTCTACGCGCGGCTCTCGCACGCCGAGCAGCACCGCGTCTTCCAGCAGCACACCGGCCGCCGCATCGTCCTCGCGACGAACGTCGCCGAGACCTCCCTCACCGTCCCGGGCATCAAGTACGTGATCGACCCGGGCACCGCCCGGATCTCCCGCTACAGCCACCGCACCAAGGTGCAGCGGCTGCCCATCGAGCGGATCTCGCAGGCGAGCGCCAACCAGCGCAAGGGCCGCTGCGGCCGTACCAGCGACGGCATCTGCATCCGGCTCTACTCCGAGGACGACTTCAACGGCCGTCCGGAGTTCACGGACGCCGAGATCCTCCGCACCAACCTGGCCTCCGTCATCCTCCAGATGACCGCGGCCGGCCTCGGCGAGATCGAGAAGTTCCCCTTCATCGACCCGCCGGACCACCGCAACATTCGCGACGGCGTGCAGCTGCTCCAGGAGCTCGGGGCCCTGGATCCGACGGAGAAGGACCCGAAGAAGCGGCTCACGCAGATGGGACGCCAGCTCTCGCAGCTCCCCGTGGACCCGCGTCTCGCCCGGATGGTCGTCGAGGCCGACAAGAACAACTGCGTGCGCGAGGTCATGGTCATCGCGGCGGCCCTGTCCATCCAGGACCCGCGCGAGCGGCCCTCGGACAAGCAGACCCAGGCCGACCAGAACCATGCCCGGTTCAAGGACGAGACCAGCGACTTCCTCTCCTTCCTGAACATGTGGCGCTACGTGCGCGAGCAGCAGAAGGAGCGCGGCTCGTCCTCCTTCCGCCGGATGTGCAAGCAGGAGTACCTGAACTTCCTGCGGATCCGCGAGTGGCAGGACATCTACTCGCAGCTGCGTACGGTCGCCAAGACCATGGGCATCCACGTCAACGAGGCCGACGCCCCCGAGCAGCACGTCCACATCTCCCTGCTGGCAGGTCTGCTCTCGCACATCGGTCTGAAGGACACCGACAAGAACGAGTACCTCGGCGCCCGCGGCGCCAAGTTCGCTGTCTTCCCGGGCTCGGCGCTCTTCAAGAAGCAGCCGAAGTTCCTGATGTCGGCGGAGCTGGTGGAGACCTCGCGGCTGTGGGCCCGGGTCAACGCCAAGGTGGAGCCCGAGTGGGTGGAGCCGCTCGCGCAGCACCTGATCAAGCGCACGTACAGCGAGCCGCACTGGGAGAAGGACCAGGCGGCCGTGATGGCGTACGAGAAGGTCACGCTGTACGGCGTACCCATCGTGGCCCAGCGGAAGATCAACTACGGCCGGATCGACGCCGAGGTCTCGCGCGAGCTGTTCATCCGCAACGCGCTGGTCGAGGGCGACTGGCGGACCCACCACAAGTTCTACGCCGACAACCGCAAGCTCCTCACCGAGGTGGAGGAGCTGGAGAACCGGGCCCGGCGCCGCGACATCGTGGTCGACGACGAGACGCTCTTCGACTTCTACGACCAGCGGATCCCCGAACACGTCGTCTCCGGGGCGCACTTCGACTCGTGGTGGAAGCACAAGAAGCGCGACGAGCCCGAACTCCTCGACTTCGAGCGCGAGATGCTGCTGACCGAGAAGGCGGCCGGGGTCACCAAGGCCGACTATCCGGATACCTGGCGGCAGGGGCAGCTGAAGTTCCGGGTGACCTACCAGTTCGAGCCGGGCGCGGACGCGGACGGCGTGACCGTCCACATCCCGCTCCAGGTGCTGAACCAGGTCACCGACGAGGGCTTCGACTGGCAGATCCCGGGTCTGCGGGAAGAGGTCGTCACGGAGCTGATCCGGTCCCTCCCGAAGCCGATCCGCCGGCACTACGTCCCCGCGCCGAACTTCGCCGGCCGCTTCCTGGACACCGCCGTCCCGCTCCAGGAGCCGCTGCCGGTGACGCTGGCGCGCGAGCTCCAGCGGATGGTCGGCGTTCCGGTCTCCGCCGAGGACTTCGACCTCTCCCGGATCCCGGACCACCTGAAGATCACCTTCCGGATCGTCGACGAGCGCCGCAAGAACCTCGCCGAGGACAAGGATCTGGAGGCCCTGCGGCTGCGCCTGAAGCCCAAGGCCCGCCAGGCCCTGTCCAAGGCCGCCGCGGCCACCGCCGAGCGGGCGGGCGGGGAATCGGTGGAGCGCACCGGGCTGACCGACTGGACGATCGGCACGCTGACCAAGGTCTTCGAGACCCGCCGGGCCGGCCAGCCGGTGAAGGCGTACCCGGCACTGGTGGACGAGGGCACGACCGTGTCCGTACGGCTCTTCGACACCGAGGCCGAGCAGCAGCAGGCGATGCGGCTGGGCACCCGCAGGCTCATCCTGCTGAACATCCCGGTGAATCCGGCGAAGTTCGCCTCCGACCACCTGACCAACCAGCAGAAGCTGGCCCTCTCCAGGAACCCGCACGGCTCCATCCAGGCGCTGTTCGAGGACTGCGCCACCGCGGCGGCCGACAAGCTGATCGCGGACCACGGCGGCCCCGCCTGGGACGAGGCGGGCTTCCGGAAGCTCTACGAGGCGGTCCGCGCCGACCTGGTGGACACGACCGTGCGTACGGTCGGCCAGGTGCAGCAGGTGCTGGCCGCCTGGCAGGCCTGTGAGCGCCGCCTGAAGGCCACCAGCAGCCTCGCGCTGGTGGCGAACCTGCAGGACGTCAAGACGCAGCTGGCGGCCCTCATGCCGGCCGGCTTCGTGACGCTGACCGGACTGCGGAGGCTGCCGGACCTCATGCGCTACCTGGTGGCGGTGGACCGGCGGCTCCAGCAGATGCCCACGGGCGTCCAGCGCGACACCACGCGCATGGAGAAGGTCCACGAGATGCAGGACGAGTACGCCTGGCTGCTGGAGCAGTTGCCGAAGGGGCGGCCGGTGCCGGCGACGGTCACCGAGATCCGCTGGATGATCGAGGAACTGCGGGTCAGCTACTTCGCGCACGCGCTCGGGACGGCGTATCCGGTCTCCGACAAGCGGATCGTGAAGGCGGTGGACGCGGCGGCCCCGCCGTCGGCCCGGTGATCGGGTTCGACTGCACCCCCTGAGCTGCGGTACAGTCTGATTCGCAGCCGCCGAGCGGCCGCAAATCAAGGACCTGTGGAGCAGTTGGTTAGCTCGCCACCCTGTCAAGGTGGAGGTCGCGGGTTCAAGTCCCGTCAGGTTCGCAGAAACGTCAGGGCCCGTATCCCCCAGGGGATACGGGCCCTGACGCGTTGCCGGGGAAACACCCTGAGCCGCCTTGGGCGGCCCGTACGACCACGGGAGCCCCCGGGCCCCCTCAACCCCGCCGCGCCCGCATCCGGCGGCCACAGCGGCCTCTGGTGGCTTGCGTGCCGCATCCGCCGACGTCGGGCCGTCTTCCCGGAGGCGCTGTCCGACGCTGTCCGTCGCCGTGCCGGGTCACCCGTTACGCCGCCACCGGGATTCCCCCGTTCGCATGAGGCGGCGCACGAAGCACGTCCCCCTTACGGGGAGCACTGCCTGTAATACAAGAGTGATCATCTGTGACGGGAGTCACCGCACGGGTTTTTGAGACATGCACTTTTATCGCACCCATACGCGCGCTCGATTTAATATGTGCAATGGCACCCACCTCGGGGGCCTGCCGTCGCCCCGCCGATACCCTCCTGACCTGGGCATAAAAAAGATCGCGCTGGACCCGGCGGAGTCCAGCGCGATCAAACGACTGAGGTCCTGTTGGGGCAGGTCCGGCCGTATGAAGCTATGTGGGTTTCATCGGATTGGGGGACCCGATATAGACCCGTTAAAGCGGGGTGTTTGCGCGACCTCAGGCCTCGCTGCGCTGCTGCGGAATTCCCGCGAGCAGGGCGCGAACCTCGGCCTCGCGGTAACGGCGGTGTCCACCCAGGGTGCGGATGGACGTGAGCTTGCCAGCCTTGGCCCAGCGGGTGACCGTCTTCGGGTCCACGCGGAACATCGTGGCGACCTCAGCCGGGGTCAGCAGCGGCTCGGCATCAGGGGTGCGAGCGGTCATGAGCGGCCTCCTCGGGAGAACCGAACCATCTCGGTTCTTTCCTCTAAATTCTGCACCTTGGCCCGCGTTGCCCGAAATGGACATACGCGGGCCGAGTCGGTTATAGGACGAACGGCTTGTCCTCGGCACTACAACTACACCATCCGTCCAGCCCTAAGGGCCAAACCGACGGAATTGCCCTCCGAGGTGTTCATCAGCGGCGGAAGCCGATGGACCGTCCCATAACGGACAGTCACCCCACTGTGACGATCAGTCACAGAGCGATCAGGAGTCGTCAGACCCCCCGTAGAGCGCAATGCCAAGCATTCCGCCCTTAGTTGGGCGGAAGGAACCCTCCCCGGACTCCTTGTCCTATTTTGGCACGAGGGTAGGGGAAGGGCGCAAGGGTGTGGTTAGTGCGGTCCGTCACGCTTGGGCCAATGGCCCGTATCGGGACGTAGGTCCTGGAACTACGTCCCGAATGCCATGATCAAGCCTCTGATCAGCCATTTATGACCGTTCGGACGATACGCGGTGGTCCGTACGGGTACCGCGGAGCCCGCCGGAGCCAGTTTCGGCGGTCGGGAACTAATTCGCGAACAGTCTCTCCCGGACCGCCCGCCACCGTTCCGCCAGCTCCCCGTACGCCTCGGCCGCCCCCGCCGCGTCCCCCGCCCGCAAGGCCGCGATGCCCGCCGCCAGCTCCCCCGCCGAGCGGTCCGCCGCGAGCCGGTCGGCCGGCAGCGCGTGCAGCAGGCCGCCGTAGTCCAGTTCGACCATCGACCGCGGGTGGAACTCCTCCAGCCAGCTCCCGACCTCCACCAGGCCGTCGGCGAGCATCCCGTACCCCTCCGCCTCGCGCAGGGTCCGCAGGGCCCGGGCGAGGCGGCGCCGCGCCTGCACCATCGGAGTCCGGTAGCGCAGCCGCTCGCCGGGCACGTATTCCCGCTCCTCGTCGGACACGAGCACGAACCAGCGCAGGGGCACCTGCCACACCCCCGTACGGATCCAGGGGCGCGCGTCCGGGTTCCGCTCGCGCCAGCGCTCGTACTCCTCGGTCACCCGCCTGCGCATCACCGGCGGGAGCGCCGCGTCGAGCACCGGGAGCGGGAACCACTCGACCAGCTCCTGGAGCGCCAGCCAGCCCCGGAGCCGGGTGCGCCACGGGCAGACGAGCAGCACTCCGTCGACCTCCGCCGTGAACGCGTCCGCGCTCTCGTGTTCCGGCACCCCCACCACGGGCACCCGCACCAAGTCCGCGAGCGAGCGGCGCAGTTCGTCCTGGGCCGTCGGAGCCGTCCCGCGCCGGGCGTAGTCGGCCCAGTGCGTGCGCTCCTCCTCGGGAAAGGCCGCCAGGGGCTCGTAGACTCGCAGGTAGGAGGCGTACGGGACGGTCGGCGCCGAGCGCGCGGAGGGCAGCAGGGGATCCGGGGTTTCGCTCACGCCCTCCTCCTCCCCCGCGCCGCCTCGGCGTACTCCGAGGGGCCTTCCTACTCCGGGAGGGTTCCGATCCACGGACAGGTCGACTACGCGCGCCCCGGAGGTCTTACGCTGCTCCCAGCACGCCCTCCCCCACCCGCAGGGGGGCGTCATTCCGCCGCATCTCTTCCATGGGAGTCACCACCGTGACCGAAATGACCGACGGCGTCCTGCACACCCTGTTCCGTACGGAACAGGGTGGCCACGAGCAAGTCGTGCTGTGCCAGGACCGAGCCACAGGCCTCAAGGCCGTCATCGCGATCCACTCCACCGCTCTGGGCCCCGCCCTCGGCGGTACGCGCTTCCACGCGTACGCCTCCGACGAGGAGGCCGTCATGGACGCGCTCAACCTCTCGCGCGGCATGTCGTACAAGAACGCCCTCGCCGGTCTCGACCTCGGTGGCGGCAAGGCCGTGATCATCGGTGACCCGGACGTCCTCAAGTCGGAGGAACTGCTGCTGGCCTACGGCCGGTTCGTGGAGTCCCTCGGCGGCCGCTACGTGACGGCCTGCGACGTCGGCACCTACGTGGCCGACATGGACGTCGTGGCCCGCGAGACCCGCTGGGCGACCGGCCGCTCCCCGGAGAACGGCGGCGCCGGCGACTCCTCGGTGCTCACCGCCTTCGGTGTCTTCCAGGGCATGCGCGCCAGCGCCCAGCACCTGTGGGGCGACCCGACCCTGCGCGGCCGCAAGGTCGCCGTGGCGGGCGTGGGCAAGGTCGGCCACTACCTGGTCGAGCACCTGCTGGAGGACGGCGCCGAGGTCGTGATCACGGATGTGCGGGAAGAGTCCGTACGCCGGATCCTCGACAAGCACCCGGGCAAGGTCACCGCGGTCGCCGACACGGACGCGCTGATCCGCGTCGAGGGCCTGGACATCTACGCCCCCTGCGCGCTGGGCGGCGCCCTGAACGACGACTCGGTGCCGGTCCTGACCGCCAAGGTCGTCTGCGGTGCGGCGAACAACCAGCTCGCCCACCCGGGCATCGAGAAGGACCTCTCGGACCGCGGGATCCTCTACGCGCCCGACTACGTGGTCAACGCGGGCGGGGTCATCCAGGTCGCCGACGAGCTGCGCGGCTTCGACTTCGACCGCTGCAAGGCCCAGGCGGCGAAGATCTTCGACACCACGCTGGCCATATTCGCACGTGCGAAGGCGGACGGCATTCCGCCGGCCGCCGCGGCCGACCGGATCGCCGAGCAGCGGATGGCGGACGCCCGCGCCGCACGCGCCGTCTAGTCCTTCCCGGGGGCTCCCGGGTGCGCCCGCCGGGGTGCGGCGAGACGGAACTCACTGCACTTCGGCGGGTCGCCCGCCAGGAAAGGGTTAAAATCGCAGCTGACCAGCTAGGACGGGGCGCCTTGTTGGTTCTGCACCGGGGCGCGTCATGCGGGCGGCGTACCGTACGGCCGCGGAAGCAGGTACCGTTAAACCCCTACGGACGGTCTCTCCACGGAGAGCCCGCTCCGAACCATGAACGCGTGTCAGACTCTGGGGCCGTCGAGCCCCGTCACCGAGGGGGTCGAGCCATGGGGCGCGGCCGGGCAAAGGCCAAGCAGACCAAGGTCGCCCGCCAGCTGAAGTACAGCAGCGGCGGGACTGACTTGTCGCGTCTGGCCAACGAGCTGGGCGCATCGACCACGGAACCGCTGCCTGTCAGCGAGCCGGTCGAAGTCGATGACGAGCTGGATGACGACGACGACCCGTACGCTCGGTACGCGGAGCTGTACAACAGCGATGACGACGACGAGGACGAGGAGTCCGGTCCGTCGGCACAGCGTCGCGGCGCTTGACGCTCAGAAGCGTCTGCACGACAGGTCAAAGACTGAAACCCGGTCCAGGGCATCGCCCCGGGCCGGGTTTCAGTGCTGCTCAGCTCGCGTAGGAACCGGTGAGGGTCGCACCCTCGGTACGGTCGCCGCGGTCCAGGATCTCTCCCGCGACCCACGCGTCGACACCCCGGTCGGCGAGCGCGGTCAGGGCAACGTCCACCGACTCCTGCGGGACCACGGCCATCATGCCGACGCCCATGTTCAGGGTCTTCTCCAGCTCCAGCTGCTCCACCTGACCGGCCTTGCCGACCAGGTCGAAGATCGCGCCGGGCGTCCAGGTGGCACGGTCGACCGTGGCGTGCAGGTGGTCCGGGATGACCCGGGCCAGGTTCGCCGCGAGGCCTCCGCCGGTGATGTGCGAGTACGCGTGCACCTCGGCCGTACGGGTGAGTGCCATGCAGTCCAGCGAGTAGATCTTGGTGGGCTCCAGGAGCTCCTCGCCGAGGGTGCGGCCGAGCTCGGCGATCTCCCGCTCCAGGGACATCCCGGCCCGGTCGAAGAGGACGTGCCGGACCAGTGAGTACCCGTTCGAGTGAAGACCGGACGACGCCATCGCGATGACGGCGTCACCCGTACGGATGCGATCCGCGCCGAGCAGGCGGTCGTACTCGACGACGCCGGTGCCGGCGCCCGCCACGTCGAAGTCGTCCGGGCCCAGCAGGCCCGGGTGCTCGGCGGTCTCGCCGCCGACCAGGGCGCAGCCGGCGAGGACGCAGCCCTCGGCGATGCCCTTGACGATCGCCGCGACACGCTCGGGATGCACCTTGCCGACGCAGATGTAGTCGGTCATGAAGAGCGGCTCGGCGCCGCAGACGACGATGTCGTCCATGACCATCGCGACCAGGTCGTGGCCGATGGTGTCGTACACGCCCAGCTGACGGGCGATGTCCACCTTCGTGCCGACTCCGTCGGTGGCGGAGGCGAGCAGCGGGCGCTCGTAGCGCTTGAGGGCGGAGGCGTCGAAGAGGCCGGCGAAGCCGCCGAGGCCGCCGAGGACCTCGGGGCGCTGCGTCTTCTTCACCCACTCCTTCATCAGCTCGACGGCGCGGTCTCCCGCTTCGATGTCCACGCCTGCGGCTGCGTAGCTGGCACCGGTGGTCTTCTCTGTCATGACAGGAGAGAGCTTTCGTGTCGTTACTGCTGTGGTGCCGGGCCCCCGGAAAAGCCTGAAAGAAGGGGCCCGGCGCAGGTTGAGCGGGAGGTGCGGGCCGTTACGGCCGGCGGAGGGCGTCGGCGGCGTCGGTGCCGCCGGCCAGCTCGGTCTCCAGCAGCTGCTTGCCCAGGAGCTGCGGGTCGGGCAGCTCCATGGGGTACTCGCCGTCGAAGCAGGCACGGCAGAGGTTGGGCTTCTGGATGGTGGTCGCCTCGATCATCGCGTCGAGCGAGATGTACGAGAGCGAGTCCGCGCCGAGCGACGTGGCGATCTCGTCGACCGTCATGCCGTTGGCGATGAGCTCGGCCCGGGTGGCGAAGTCGATGCCGAAGAAGCACGGCCACTTCACCGGCGGCGAGGAGATCCGGATGTGGACCTCCGCCGCGCCGGCCTCGCGGAGCATTTTGACCAGGGCGCGCTGGGTGTTGCCGCGGACGATCGAGTCGTCGACGACCACCAGGCGCTTGCCCCGGATGACTTCCTTGAGGGGGTTGAGCTTCAGCCGGATGCCGAGCTGGCGGATCGTCTGCGAGGGCTGGATGAAGGTCCGGCCGACGTAGGCGTTCTTGACCAGGCCGGAACCGTACGGAATCCCGCTGGCCTCGGCGTATCCGACGGCGGCGGGCGTGCCGGACTCCGGCGTCGCTATCACCAGATCGGCGTCGACCGGGGCTTCCTTGGCAAGGCGCCGGCCCATCTCGACACGCGAGAGGTAGACGTTCCGGCCGGCGATGTCGGTGTCCGGGCGCGCCAGGTAGACGTACTCGAAGACACAGCCCTTGGGCTTCGCTTCCGCGAACCGGGAGGTCCGCAGGCCGTTCTCGTCGATCGCGATGAGCTCGCCCGGCTCGACCTCGCGGACGAAGCTGGCGCCGCAGATGTCGAGGGCGGCGGTCTCGCTCGCGACCACCCAGCCGCGCTCCAGGCGGCCGAGGACCAGCGGGCGGATGCCCTGCGGGTCACGGGCGGTGTAGAGGGTCCCCTCGTCCATGAAGACCAGGGAGAAGGCGCCCTTGACCTGCGGGAGGACCTTGGCGGCCGACTCCTCGATGGTCAGGGGCTTGCCCTCGTCGTCCGTCTGGCCTGCCAGCAGGGCGGTGACCAGGTCGGTGTCGTTGGTGGCGGCCACTTGCGTGGCACGGCCGTCCTGACGGGGGAGGTCGGCGACCATCTCGGCGAGCTCGGCGGTGTTCACCAGGTTGCCGTTGTGACCCAGGGCAATGGAGCCGTGGGCGGTCGCGCGGAAAGTGGGCTGCGCGTTCTCCCAGACGGAGGCTCCGGTGGTCGAGTAGCGGGCGTGACCGACCGCGATATGACCTTGGAGCGAGCCGAGAGAGGTTTCGTCGAAGACTTGGGATACGAGGCCCATGTCCTTGAAGACGAGGATCTGGGAACCGTTGCTCACAGCGATGCCCGCGGACTCTTGTCCGCGGTGCTGCAATGCATACAGTCCGAAGTAGGTGAGCTTGGCGACCTCTTCACCCGGAGCCCAGACACCGAAGACGCCGCAAGCGTCCTGGGGGCCCTTTTCGCCGGGGAGCAGGTCGTGGTTGAGTCGTCCATCACCACGAGGCACGCTTCCGAGTGTAGGCGAGATCGACCACTGGTCCGAATTGGGGACGGCCGGGAAATCTCACAGCACAGAGGGTGACCGAACGGCCCCCTCTCGGTATTCGGATCACCTTGTCGACAGCTACAAGAACATTCGTGCGGGCTCTCGCCCCGTGCAGCCTCTCGGTGACCGATCCGTCACCCTTGTCGCGCGCCGGCGCGAAGACCTGGTCCGTGTCGCGAGCGACATCTGCCGCTGTTCCGCGTAGCCGCAACTCTTTCTCTCCTTTCCCCATTTCAGCTCCGCCCGGCCCTGCCCTGTCGCGCCGCGCACGTCCCGCTTCCCGCCGGGAGCGGGTGGGCGGGCCGTGCCCTGGAGTACCTGTGTTTTCGTACGACAACGGGCTGTCCCGGCGTGCCTTCGGCGGCGCCGTCGGAGTGCCCGCCGCCGCCGCGGCGGCGGGCTGGGCACGGGCCTGCCGAGGCCGCCGAGGACCGGCGCGCGGGGGCCGCGGAGCGCGAGTTCCGGGCGGCGCGCGGCCGCGCTCGCGCGTCGAGCGGGCGGTGTGGAGCCCGGACGGGATCGCCCGTGTGCACGTGCACCGGTACGGCGACGGGGGGCACCCGCCTATTCGGCGGCGGAGGCCGCCTCGGCGGTCAGGCCCTGGCCGTCGGGGGCGGTGAGCGTCAGGACCTGGCCCTGGATCTTCCAGGTGAGCGGGCCGCTGCCGAACAGCTCGGTCAGCGCCCGCTCCACCTCGCCCGCCGGGCCCTCGCAGGCCATGCGGGTGGAGGTGACCGGCCCGAAGGTGAGCGTGGACGCCTCGACGGTGGCCTTGGCGCTGAACCGGTTGCAGCCGAGGACGCCGCTCGTGGTGCCGTCGGCGGCGAGGGTGAAGCGGGCCTTGCCCGCCGCCTCGGCGGGGACGGAGGAGACGGTCGCTCCGCTGATCAGCGAGTCGACCGTCCAGAGTGTCGCGGTCAGTGGGGCGTCCGCCTGCGGGGGCTTCGGGGTCATGGCGATGGTGCTCCCGTCGGCGGTCTTCAGCGTGAGCCGGTCGGGCCCCCGGTCGATGGCCAGCCGGCCCTTGAAGAGCTTGGCGAACTCCTTCTCGAACTCGATGTCCGCGCAGGCCATGAGGGTCGTGGGACCGGGGGTCACGGTCACCGCGGAGGCGCCGGAGAAGACGACCGCGGCTTTGAAGCCGTTGCAGCCGTAGTTCCCCGTGGCCTCGTCCTCCGCGAGATCGACGCGGGCGGTGTCGGGTGCGTGCAGGGTGCGGCCGCCGGTGGTCAGGGACTCGACGGCCCAGGATCCGGTGACGTCGGGGAGCGTGCGGGACCCTCCCTCCTCGGCCCGGCCGCATGCGGTGAGGGCGAGCGCCAGGGCCGATGCGACGGCCAGGCCGGTCGGAACGTTCCGATGGGTACGCATGTGTGTGGGACGGGCCGGCCCGGTAGGCGGTTCCACCCTCAGCTCATCAGGGGCAGCAGCGCCGCCAGGTCGGCCCGCTCGCCGCTGGCGCTGACCCGCGCCGCAGCGAGGGCCTCGGCCCATGCGGTACGGCCCGTCGCGAGCCTCATCCAGGTCAGCGGGTCGGTCTCGACGACGTTGGGCGGCGTGCCGCGGGTGTGCCGGGGGCCCTCGACGCACTGGACCACGGCGAAGGGCGGGATCCGCACCTCCACCGCGCCGCCGGGCGCCTTGAGTGCGAGGGCGTCGGCGAGCAGCCGGGTGCAGGCGGCCAGGGCCTGGCGTTCCACGGGGATGTCCAGTCCGGCGGCCCGGTTCAGGTCGTCGGTGTGGACCACCAGCTCCACCGTGCGCGTGACCATGAAATCGGCGAGGGTCATGTCGCCGACCCACAGGCTCAGCACCCGGCTGCCGCGCGGGTTCGCCGCCAGCGCCTCGGCCAGCCGGGCGGCCGCGCGGTCGAACAGCTCGGGCAGCGGAGCCCCGCTCACGGCTTCCCTGGCCGCCTCGGAGATCTTCCCGGCGAGGGACGCGGTGGCGAACGGCCACTCCACGGCCGTGATCTCGGCGACGACGGCGGGCGGCCGGGCGAGGCCGCCCGCCAGCGAGTCCGCGATCCAGGCGATGTGCGCGGCGAGGTCGGCGACGCTCCAGTCCCCGAGCCCGCTGGGCCGGGCCAACTGCTCGGGGGTCAACTCCCGTACGGCGTCGGCGACATGCCCGAACTGCGCGGTGACGGCCGCGCGGATCTTGGCGGGGTCGTAGGTACGCGGCTTCTTCTTCCCGGGCGGCATGCCCCGACCCTACTGGGGCCCGGGCAGCACGAGCCCGGCACACCCGCGCCGCGTCGCGGCCTCGGTGGCGTAGGCCTTGAACACCTCGTCGAGCCGGGGTCCGAGGACCTGGTCGTACCGGTAGGCCGTCGTCATGCCGAAGACCGCGGGACGGCCCTGGCAGGTGGCGGAGGCGTACATGACCAGGTTCGCGCGCCGTGCCTGGCCGGCGTCGATGCCGGTGAGCTCGCCCACGAACGGCTTGATCTTCGTCCCGGTCGCGTCGTCGCCGACGTAGGAGAAGGTCTGCAGCCACCAGGGGTTGGTCCAGCGGTCGCTGGGGCCCCCGGCATTCACGCCGTCCGCGACGAGCCGGGCATGGATGCCGGTGCGGGTGTCCGCGTCCAGCGCCAGCACGCAGTACTCGCTCCCGCCGTGCTCTGACACCGGCACGCCGAGCGCCTTGTCGGGCAGCCGCTCCCTGTCCTGACGGCTGCGCAGGAAGGCCGCGTACCAAGCGCAACTGCCGGTGCCCTGCTCGGCGGGGCCGAGGGTGCGCCCCTGCGCGGGCAGGGCGGTGGGCAGTTCGGGCGGGGTGACGGCGCAACCGCTGCGCTCCGCGGCTCTGACCGCCGCTGTGCGGGCGGCGGAGGCGAGGGCCTTGCGTTCCTTGGCGGTCGGGTCGCCGTACCGGGCGGTCGCGGAGGCCCGGAAGGAGGTCTTGCCGGCCACGGGCTGCACACAGCCGACCGTCACCGAGACGGTCCGGGCGGAGTAGGTCCCGGCACTGCCGTCGCCGAGGGGGGCGGGCAGCGGATCGCTCACCTGGTCGGTGACGTCCTCGCCGGCTCGTCGGTGGATCCCGGTGCTGAAGGCCCCGTCCCGGGGGTCGAGCACATGCAGGCCCTGCTCGGGGAGCGAGTGCACCTTCAGGCCGAAGTGCACCAGCCACACGGTCTTGCCGTCCTGCTCCTGCGCGGCCACCAGTACGCACTCGTCCGGCAGCTCGTCCAGGTCCAGCTGCCGCCTGGCTCGGACCTCGCTCGGCCGCACCCGGTCACGGCCGCCGTCCAGCCGCATCACCTCGTCGGCGTCGAGCAGGCCGGCACAGGCCTCGCGGATCGCGGTACGGCTCTCCCCGCGGTACTGCCACGCCTGGTAGGAGCCGTAGAGGGCCCAGCCGCCGAAGACGACACCGCCCACACCGGCCAGGCACAGCAGCAGATTCACCGCGTTGCGCCAGCGGCCCCGGTCCGGCAGCGGACCGCCCGTGGACGGCTTCATCGGTTCGAACATCCCCACCCCGGCCCTGTCACCGTCATGCGACCGCGCAAACCGCGACGACGCGACCGACGCTACCAACCCCGGCCCGGCCCCAGGCAGTGACGCCGGACAGGAGGACGAGAAGCGGGGCCCGACCCGGCCACCGGGAAACACCGAGCCCCCGCCCGGAGGGACCGGACGAGGGCTCGGAGCGAAACCGATCAGGCCAGCAGGGCCGGGATCGTGGCCTCGTGGGCCTCGCGGAGTTCGGTCAGGGGGAGGGTGAACTCGCCCTGGACCTCGATCTCCTCGCCGTCCACGACGCCGATGCGGGTGGCGGGCAGGCCCCGCGCACCGCACATGTCGGTGAAGCGGAGCTCCTCGCTGCGCGGGACGGACACGATGGCGCGGCCCGCGGACTCGGAGAACAGGAAGGTGAACGCGTCCAGGCCCTCGGGGACCACGATCCGCGCACCGTTGCCGCCCCGCAGGCAGGACTCGGTGAGCGCCTGGATGACGCCGCCGTCGGACAGGTCGTGCGCGGCGTCGATCATGCCGTCGCGCGAAGCGGAGATCAGGATCTCGCCGAGCAGCTTCTCGCGCCCCAGGTCCACCTTGGGCGGCATGCCGCCGAGGTGGTCGTGGACGACCTGGGACCAGGCCGAGCCGCCGAACTCCTCGGCCGTGTCGCCCAGCAGGTACAGCAGCTGGCCGGCCTCCGCGAACGCCATCGGCGTACGGCGGTTGACGTCGTCGATCACACCGAGGACCGCCACGACCGGGGTCGGGTGGATGGCGATGTCGCCCGTCTGGTTGTAGAGGGAGACGTTGCCACCGGTCACCGGGGTGCCCAGCTCCAGGCAGCCGTCCGCCAGACCGCGGGTGGCCTCGGCGAACTGCCACATGACGTCCGGGTCCTCGGGGGAACCGAAGTTCAGGCAGTCGGAGATCGCCAGCGGCTTGGCGCCGGTCGCGGCGACGTTGCGGTAGGCCTCGGCCAGCGCCAGCTGCGCGCCCGTGTACGGGTCGAGCTTGGCGAAGCGGCCGTTGCCGTCCGTGGCCATGGCGACGCCGAGGTTGGACTCCTCGTCGATGCGGACCATGCCCGCGTCCTCGGGCTGCGACAGGACCGTGTTGCCCTGCACGAAGCGGTCGTACTGGTCGGTGACCCAGGACTTAGACGCCTGGTTCGGGGAGGAGACCAGCGCGAGGACCTGCGCGCGCAGCTCGGCCGAGGTCGCCGGGCGCGGGAGGTCGTTCGCGTCGTCCGCCTGCAGCGCGTCCTGCCAGGACGGGCGGGCGTACGGGCGGTGGTAGACCGGGCCCTCGTGGGCGACGGTGCCCGGGGGTACGTCCACGATCTGCTCGCCGTGCCAGAAGATCTCCAGGCGCTCGCCGTCGGTGACTTCACCGATGACGGTGGCGATGACGTCCCACTTCTCGCAGATTTCCATGAAGCGGTCGACGTACTGCGGCTCGACGATCGCGCACATGCGCTCCTGCGACTCGCTCATGAGGATTTCCTCGGGCGAGAGCGTCGCGTCGCGCAGCGGGACGGTGTCCAGCTCGACGCGCATGCCGCCGGAGCCCGCGGAGGCCAGCTCGGACGTGGCGCAGGAGAGCCCGGCGCCGCCGAGGTCCTGGATGCCCGCGACCAGCTTCTCCTTGAAGATCTCCAGGGTGCACTCGATGAGGAGCTTCTCCTGGAAGGGGTCGCCGACCTGGACCGCCGGGCGCTTCGTCGGCTTCGTGTCGTCGAAGGTCTCGGAGGCCAGTACGGACACGCCGCCGATGCCGTCGCCGCCGGTGCGGGCGCCGTAGAGGATGACCTTGTTGCCGGGGCCGGAGGCCTTGGCGAGGTGGATGTCCTCGTGCTTCATCACGCCGATGCAGCCGGCGTTGACCAGCGGGTTGCCCTGGTAGCAGGCGTCGAAGACGACCTCGCCGCCGATGTTGGGCAGGCCCAGGCAGTTGCCGTAGCCGCCGATGCCCGCGACCACGCCCGGCAGGACGCGCTTGGTGTCGGGGTGGTCGGCGGCACCGAAGCGCAGCGGGTCCACGACGGCGACCGGGCGGGCGCCCATGGCCAGGATGTCGCGGACGATGCCGCCGATGCCGGTGGCCGCGCCCTGGTAGGGCTCGATGTACGAGGGGTGGTTGTGCGACTCGACCTTGAAGGTGACCGCGTACCCCTGGCCCACGTCGACGACGCCGGCGTTCTCGCCGATGCCGACGAGCATGGCGTCGTTCTGCGGGACCTTCTCGCCGAACTGCTTCAGGTGGACCTTGCTGCTCTTGTACGAGCAGTGCTCGGACCACATGACCGAGTACATGGCGAGCTCGGCGCCCGTGGGGCGGCGGCCGAGGATCTCCCGGATGCGCGCGTACTCGTCCTCCTTGAGGCCGAGCTCCTTCCAGGGCTGCGCGGCGTCCGGGGTTTCGGTGGCGTTCTTGACCGTGTCGAGGCTCATGCGGAGACCAGCTTCTTCAGGACCGACGTGAAGAACGGGAGGCCGTCGGTGCGGCCGGTCCCGATCAGCGGCTCTACCGCGTGCTCGGGGTGCGGCATGAGGCCGACGACGTTGCCCGCGGCGTTGGTGATGCCTGCGATGTCGCGGAGCGACCCGTTCGGGTTCATGTCGACGTAGCGGAAGGCCACGCGGCCTTCGGCCTCCAGTTCGTCGAGCACGCGCTCGTCGGCGACGTAGCGGCCGTCCATGTTCTTGAGCGGGACGGAGATCTCCTGGCCGGCGCTGTAGTCGCCGGTCCACGCGGTCTCCGCGTTCTCCACCCGCAGCTTCTGGTCGCGGCAGATGAAGTGCAGGTGGTTGTTGCGGAGCATCGCCCCCGGCAGCAGGTGGGCCTCGGTGAGGACCTGGAAGCCGTTGCAGATGCCGAGGACGGGCATGCCCGCCTTGGCCTGCTCGATGATGGTCTCCATCACCGGCGAGAAGCGGGAGATGGCCCCGGCGCGCAGGTAGTCCCCGTAGGAGAAGCCGCCCGCGAGGACGACCGCGTCGACCTGGTGCAGGTCCTTGTCGCGGTGCCAGAGCGAAACCGGCTCGGCCCCCGCGAGGCGGACGGCGCGCAGCGAGTCACGGTCGTCGAGCGTTCCGGGGAACGTGACGACTCCGATGCGAGTGGTCACCGTCAGGCCTCGACCTTCACGGTGAAGTCTTCGATGACGGTGTTGGCGAGGAACGTTTCGGCCATCTTGTGGATGCGGTCGAGGGCGGCCTGGTCGACCGGTCCCTCCACTTCCAGTTCGAAGCGCTTCCCCTGACGGACGTCGGCGATCCCTTCGAAGCCCAGGCGCGGCAGTGCACGCTGCACCGCCTGGCCCTGGGGGTCGAGGATCTCCGGCTTGAGCATGACGTCGACTACGACGCGTGCCATCGGGCACTCCCGTGTGTGGTTGGTGCGAAGGCGGTTCCCTCAGCGTACCCGGCCGAAATTTCTACGCGGGTAGATATCCTCAGGGCCTGATCATCCGCCGGTTTGGCTTCACCAACGATTCGCAAAATCACCCGGAAAACCACGCGTCCGGGATTGCGGCGGGACACGCGGAGACAATTAACTTGGCTTCACAATGCAATGGGAATCGGGGTACAAAGGAATCACCCCGCGAGGTGACATTTTGCCGCTTCACAACGTGGGCGGAAAGATGCATTGCTCCGAAACATCCACACAGGCGACATCGCCGCACGTCAGCAGATGGCGGCGTCGCACCGAAGGGACCGATATCCGTGGCGCATCGCGTAGTAGTCACGCTCTCCGACGACATCGATGGCGGAGAAGCGGCGGAAACGGTCGTGTTCGCTCTGGACGGTAAGTCGTACGAGATCGACCTCAATGCGGCGAACGCAAAGAAACTGCGGAAGGGCCTGGCCCCCTTCGTCGCCGCCGGCCGGCGCCAGTCGCGTTCGGGGAAGGCCTTCAAGCACACGTCCATCGCACCCGACCCAGCGGTCGTCCGGGCCTGGGCCCGGTCCAACCAGCACGAGGTGCCGCCCCGCGGCCGCATCCCCAAGAGGATCTACGAGGCCTACAACGCGGCCCACTGAGGCCGATTTGCCATCCACCCCCCTGCGTCGGCTAATGTGTGGATCACGCCGAGGGGCCAGACCGCAGGTCACAGCCTCGAAGGTCGTGCGGGTGTAGTTCAGTAGTAGAACATCCTCCTTCCAGGGGGAAGGCGCAGTGTGCGATCCCTGTCACCCGCTCTGCATCGGTTTACCGGCCACCACCGTGGATCAGGTAGAGTGATGCACGCATTGCCCAGGCAGTGCACGCAGTACATGCGGACGTAGCTCAGTTGGTAGAGCACCACCTTGCCAAGGTGGATGTCGCGCGTTCGAGTCGCGTCGTCCGCTCCATAAGGAGAAGGTCCCGGTCATTACGACCGGGACCTTCTTCGCGTTTCCCCCAACCCCTCGGCCTTTGCGGCTTTGGACCTTCCCTGACAAATGTCATCGCGGATCATGACGGCGCGCACTGCCGGGCCCCTCCGGGCATCGCGAGGCTTGGGGCATGACTGACACCGTGATCGACGCCCGGGGGCTGAGCCGCGGCTGCGCCGGGGGCTTCGAAGCCTGGCGGGACGTTTCCTTTCACCGCGCTCGGCTCGGGGCCGGCCGTGCCGGCGGACTCGCTGCCGGGCACCGTGGCCTCGGGGTGCGAACTGCTGCCGGTGAGCGGGGTGATGGCCCTCGCCCGGGTCGGCTGGAGCGGCGGCGTCCACGCCGGGGAGCTGCTGGGGGCCGCGCTCACCACACTGGCCTGCATCATGATCACCGTGTTTGCTGTCCAGCGGTGGTTCCTCTGGGAACCGCGCCGCCGGCAGGAAGAACGAAGGATCCAGGGGGGACGGGCAACGTGCCGAAGCTGAAGGGGTGGTGGAAGAACCGCAGCACCGCGGGGAAGGTCGAGCTGTACACGCGCTGGTCGTTCCACTTCTTCGTGGTCATGGAGTTCCTGGGAATCGGCCTGGCCCCGCTGATCGGCGCCGCCGGGCGGTCCTCGGCACTGGTGCCGCTCTCGCTCTTCCTGATGGCGTGCGCCCACGCGGCGCTGTGCGGAGTGCACTCCTCCAGGGCCCTGCACTGGGTGGTGGGCCGACGCGAACGGCCCACCCGGCTCGCGGTGGCCACGGCCCTGGCGACGGGCGCGACCACGCTCGCCGTCCTCGCGCTGCGCGCGACCGGGAGACTCGACCCTTCCGTGGCGCCGACGCTGGTCTCGGGGCTCACCTGCTTCGCCACCGGATCGCTCGTCCTGTCCCTGCGGTCGGTGAAGCACATCTGGTGCGTGTCCCCGGCCGTGGCCGCCGGCACGGCCGTGGCCGTGCTCGCCCTGGGTCTGCCGCCGGGCGAGGCGCTGGGCTACGCGGTCGGGGTACTCCTCGGCAACCTGCTCTTCAGCGCCACCTGCGGATTCTCGGCATGGCTGCTGAACACGGTCTACGAACTGGACCGGTCCCGCGAGATCCAGGCGCGGCTGGCGGTCGCCGAGGAGCGGCTGCGCTTCGGCCGGGACCTCCACGACGTGATGGGCCGCAACCTGGCGGTGATCGCGCTCAAGAGCGAGCTGGCCGTCCAGCTGGCGCGGCGCGAACGGCCGGAAGCCGTGGACCAGATGATCGAGGTGCAGCGGATCGCCCAGGAGTCCCAGCGGGAGGTGCGCGACGTCGTGCGCGGCTACCGGGAGGCGGACCTCGCCGTGGAGCTGGAGGGGGCGCGCGGGGTGCTGCGGGCGGCGGGGATGGACTGCAGGGTCGATTTCGACGCGGCCGGGCACGAGCTGCCGCCCGAGGTCCAGTCGGCGCTCGGCTGGGTGGTGCGCGAGGCGACCACGAACGTCCTGCGGCACGGGGACGCGCAGAGCTGTGTGATCCGGCTGACGGTGCCGCAGGCCGGTCCGGCGACGCTGGTGGTGGAGAACGACGGAGCTCCCGGGACGCCCTCCGGGCCGCCCGGCTCGGGGCTGGCAGGGCTGCAGGAGCGGCTCGCGGTACTGGACGGAACCCTGCAGGCGGGACCGGCGGCCGGCGGCCGCTTCCGGCTGCGCGCCGAGATACCCGGCGGGCACGTGAAACGACTGGAGGAGCGGGCGTGAGCCCCGTACGCGTACTGCTCGCCGACGACGAGCACCTGATCCGCGGGGCGCTCGCCGCCCTGCTGGCCCTGGAGGACGACCTGCTGGTCGTCGCCCAGGCGGCCTCCGGGCCCGAGGCCCTGGCCATGGCGCGGGCGCACCGGCCGGACGTGGCGGTGCTGGACCTGCAGATGCCGGGAGCGGACGGTGTGAGTGTGGCCACATCGCTGCGGGCCGAACTCCCCGACTGCAAGACCATGATCGTGACGAGCCACGGCCGTCCGGGCCACCTGAAGCGGGCCCTGGCGGCGGGCGTACGGGCCTTCGCGCCCAAGACCGTCTCGGCGCAGCGGCTGGCCGAGCTGATCCGGACCGTGCACGCCGGAGGGCGTTATGTGGACCCGGAGTTGGCTGCCGACGCGATCAGTGCGGGGGACTCCCCGCTGACCGCGCGGGAGGCGGAGGTGCTGGAGCTGGCGGCGGACGGGGCGCCGGTCGCGGAGATCGCGGAGCGGGCGCGGCTGTCGCAGGGGACCGTACGGAACTACCTGTCCTCGGCGGCGACGAAGCTGGGGGCCGAGAACCGGCACACGGCAGTGCGTCTCGCACGGGCGCGAGGTTGGGTATAGTAGGTCTCGCCTTACGGCGCCTGCGGACATAGCTCAGTTGGTAGAGCACCACCTTGCCAAGGTGGATGTCGCGCGTTCGAGTCGCGTTGTCCGCTCTGCAGGGAAGAAGCCCCCGGTCCTCGACCGGGGGCTTCTTCGTGTCTCAGGCCGGGGTGATCCCGGTCGTCTCCGTCCAGGTCAGGCCGGTGAGCCGCTCGTAGGCCTCGACGTACTTGGCGCGGGTCCGCTCGACGACCTCCTGCGGGAGGGCCGGCGGCGGGAGTTCGCCCTTCGGGTCCCAGCCGGAGGCCGGGGAGGAAAGCCAGTCGCGGACGTACTGCTTGTCGAAGGAGGGCTGCGTGCGGCCCGGCTCCCACAGGTCGGCCGGCCAGAAGCGGGAGGAGTCCGGGGTCAGCACCTCGTCGGCGGCGACCAGCGTGCCGTCCTTCGGGTCGAAGCCGAACTCGAACTTGGTGTCCGCCAGGAGGATCCCGCGCTCGCGGGCGATGTCCCGGGCGCGGCTGTACACGGCCAGGGTGGTCTGGCGCAGCAGGGCCGCCGTCTCGGCGCCGGCCGTGCGCGCGACCTCCTCGTAGGAGACGTTCTCGTCGTGCTCGCCGACGGCTGCCTTGGCCGCCGGGGTGAAGATCGGGGCGGGCAGCTCGGAGCCGTCCACGAGGCCCTCGGGGAGGGCGAGTCCGCAGACGGTCCGGGTCTCCTTGTACTCCCGGAGGCCGGAGCCGGCGAGGTAGCCGCGGGCCACGCACTCGACGGGGACCATGTCGAGGTTGCGGCAGACGAGCGTGCGGCCGGCCCAGTCGGCGGGGGCGCCGGCGGGCAGGTCGGTGGAGATGACGTGGTTCGGCACGAGGTCGGCGAGCTGGTCGAACCACCACAGGGAGAGCTGGGTGAGGACGCGGCCCTTGTCCGGGATCTCGGTGGGCAGCACCCAGTCGAAGGCGGACATACGGTCGCTGGCGACCATGACGAGGCGGTCTTCCTCGTCACGGTAGAGGTCGCGCACCTTGCCGGTGTGGAGGTGGACGAGGCCGGGAACCTCAACCGGCTCGGGCTTTTCGACGAATCCGGACACGGGGTCTCCCTGTGGGTCTGTACGAGCGCAAACCCATTCTCCCGTACGGGGTCGTCTGCCCCGTCCAGGGGGTGTCCCTCCCCGGCGGTGGTCAGTCCCTCTTGCAGATCCGGTCGAGGAGATTGGCGGTGGCCCGCTGGACGCGCTCGTCGACGTGGCCGGGGCGGTCGAGCGCCGGGGACCAGGCGAAGGTGCCGGAGGCGAAGACCAGCGCGCCGCTGGGCGCCCGGTAGAGCGAGGTCTCCTGGTGGCGGCGGTGGTTCTCGCTGTCGAGGTACGGGGAGTGCGCGAGCAGGATCCGGTCCTGGTGCTCGGGGAGCTGGGTGCGCGGGAAGTACCGGTCGGCCTCGCCGGCCACCAGGCCGGGCAGTTCGTCGTTCTCACCGGCGCCGGTGGAGTCCCAGAGCCAGTGCGTGGCATTGCGGACGATCAGGGGCGCGGGCTCGGGAACCCGCCCGGCGTACTGGATGCCGAGGAGCTGCTGCTCCGGGCGGTCGACCTCGCGCCACAGGCTGGGGCGGCCGGGGCCACGGCGTTTTCGGCAGGTGAGGAGCCGGTCCTCGACCCCGGAGGGCGAGGGGCCGAGCTCGACCTGCCAGTACATGGTGTTGGCGGAGAGGAAGACGAGCGAGGTGCCGTGGTCGCGGGCGCGCTCGACGGTGCGGCGCATGGGGGCGGACCAGTACTCGTCGTGGCCGGGGAAGACCAGGCCGCGGTAGCGGGTCGGGTCGACGCGGCCGGCGTGCAGGTCGCGTGTGTCGGCGTAGGCGAGGTCGTAGCCGTAGCGCTCGGCCCAGCGGATGAAGTCGTAGGCGTGGCCGACGTGCAGGGGCAGGCCCGCGCCCGCGTAGGGGCGGTCGAAGGAGACGGTGATGGCCGCGTCCTGCTCGCCGAGCAGCCGGCCCTCCTCGTCCCAGGCGTGGTAGAGGCTGGCGCCGGTGCGGCCGTCCTCCGGGTAGAGGTTGTACGCCTGCCAGGTGATGTCGGGGAGCAGGAGCAGGAGGTCGGCGGGGTGGTCGTCGCGGACCGTGAAGGGGATGTGGGAACGGTAGCCGTCGGCGGTGGTGAGAACGGCGACGTAGGCACCGATGCTCCAGTAGGACGGGACCTGGAGGCGCCAGGACAGCCACCAGTGGTGGCAGGAGACGGTGCGGTCGGCGGCGAGGGGGGCAGGCTGCACGATGCCGGAGAGGCGGGGACTGGTGGTGATCTTGGAGGCGCCGTCGCCGCCGTAGTGGCCGATGCGGTAGACGTCGACGGAGAACTGCTGGGGCGGGTCGACGGTGATGTGGAAGTCGATGGCCTCGCCGGGGGCCACGGCGCCGGTGGAGGCGAAGCCCTTGATCTGGCGGTGCACGTCGTCGGCCGTGCGGGGGCCGCCGGCGCCGCGGGGGCGGGGGATCTGGCCGGTGCCGGCGGCGGCGGCGACCGGGTCCACGTACCAGGGCATGACCTGGCCGGTGTCGTCGAAGTAGAGCTCGCTGCCCCGGAACCAGGGCAGGGGGCCCTGGCCGAACGGGTCCGTCACCGCGTGCGCGAGCGCACCTGACTCCCAACGCCGGATCTGGTCCGCTCCCATGACCGCTCCCCTCCCTCGCTCCCCCGAACGGGCGTGCATCGAGCCCAGCACATCACATAACGCACGTGGTCCGTCACGGTTCGTCGCGAATTGACGTGACCGGAACATTGGGATCCGGTTGTCTGTGCGATCCGTAGCCCTTCCGGGCGGGATGCGGGGGGGCGCGGCGGGGAGCCGTCAGACCAGGCGGACCGGCTTCTTCGGTCGGACGCCGAGGTCGGCGAGCCAGTCGCGCAGGGGCTCCGGGTCCCCGTCCTCGACCAGGCACAGCACGCGCGGCGCCAGGTCGGAGCGGCGGTCGCCGCCGATCAGCAGGATCGGCCCGTCGAGCCAGTCCATGCCGGGTGCGGCCCCGGCCGAGTCGACGGCCGCGCAGCACACCATCGCCGTCACGTGGTCGGCCAGCAGGTCGCGGCCGCTGCGCGGCGGCTGGAGCGGGAACAGCGGTACGGCGTCCGCGCCCCGTGCCTTCCCGGCCCCGCCGGCCGGACCGGCGGCCCGCTCCTCGCGGGCCAGGTCGCCACTGAGCCGTCCGGCCAGCGCCTCCCCGGCGGCGCCCTCGCCGGCCCGGTCGGTGAGATAGCCCAGCACGCGCTCCAGCGTGGGCCCGCCCACGGCGCCCGAACCGGCCGAGCCGACCGGCAGTCCCGCCGGGGCGGCCAGCGAGTCCAGCGCGGCGTGCAGCCGGGCCGCCTCCGTACGCCACTTGCGGTCCACGACCTCCTCCGGATACGCCGCCCAGTCCACCGGGGACCAGTCCGGCCCGGGCTCGGCCGGACCTCCGTGGAAGAGCCGCGCGGCCAGCAGCGAGGCCGCCTCGTCGACCACGCCCGGCTGTTCCAGCAGGTCGCAGGCGGGGCGCTCGCCGAGCCGTGAGGTGAACCCCTCGGCCAGCCGGTCCCGCCGGGACAGCTCGGTCAGCGCGGAGACCACCCCTGCGTCGAGGTGTGCCGGCCAGCGGCCCATCCTCCAGGCGGGCAGCGCGACCCGGGTCAGCAGCCGGTCCCAGCCCGCGTAGGCGAGGCCGACCTGCTCCTGGGCGACGATGCGCAGCCCGTAGTCCACACCCTGTGCACGATCCGAGGCGGCCGCGGCCACCCCGCGCTCCATCTCGGCGGCATCCAGCCGGCACAGCCGCAGCAGCAGCCGGGCGGGCACGGCGATCCAGCCGAGGCCGGGCCTGCCGCCCACGTCCACGGCCGCGTCCAGACCCCGCACGAAGCCGCGCGCATCGGCTATGTCCGGATGGGCGGAGGGCCCCGTACCCGCGACGACCGGCGCGAGGACCGCCCGCAGCTCCGCGACCCGCATCCACCACAGGAAGGGCGAGCCGATCACCAGCACGGGAGCCGCCCCGGGCTCGGACTCCGGGCCGGCGGATATGCCGCCGCGGCGGTGGGCCGCATGCGTGCGGTCCTCCAGCCAGCTGTCGCAGTCGGGCGTCAGCGCTATTGCGGAGGGCGGGGGTACGTCCATCCGGTCGGCCAGGTCCCGCACCAGCCGGTAGAGATCGGGCGCGGCGTCCTCCGGTACCGGCACCGTCGGCGTCACGGCGGGGCTCGCCCGCAGCACCACGGCGGCGAAGATCCCGCCGACCAGCAGCACCAGCGCGGCGACCGCGCACACGGCCAGGGTCACCGCGGGCCAGGGGTCACCGGCCAGCCGGCCCGTCATCCGGGCGGTCACCAGCACCACCGCGAGGGCGGCCGGCAGAAGCCCGACGGCCAGGGCCGTGCTGCGCACGCGCAGCACGGCCAGGGCGCGGGAACGCGCGGACGGCGCGCCCACTTCCATGATCGAACCGGTTCCGGACACGGCCGGACCTCACCCCCTCTGCCCTGCGGCGGCTTTGCTCACTCCCCCACTGTGACACCCGCCACTGACATCGCAATGCCGGTGGGCCAAGTGCCGGAATGCTTGCGCCGCACCCTAGTTGGGGCACGCCCGGCCGTCAGGCAGACCGGGTGACGATCACCCGATGGAATGGCTTTGGGTAAAGCTGGGTGCGTTCGAACGCGGAAGAAGGCACTCACACGCCCACACGCGCAGACGCGCCCGCGGGCCCGGGCGCACCTCGTGCGCACCGGGCCCGCGGGACGGCGGAACCGCTGGTCAGCGGCCTTCAGCCGCCTTGGCCGCGATGTCCGTACGGTACTGCGAGCCGTCCAGCCGGATCCGCGCCACCGCCTTGTACGCCTTCTCGCGGGCCTGTGCCAGATCGGATCCGGTCGCCGTCACCGACAGCACGCGGCCGCCCGCACTGACGACCGCGTCGCCCTCGCGCCGGGTCCCGGCGTGCAGCACGTACGCGTCGGGTCCGTCCTCGGCGGCCACGTCCGCCAGGCCCTCGATCACATCGCCGGTGCGCGGGGTCTCGGGGTAGTTGTGCGAGGCGATGACCACCGTGACGGCCGCGTCCTCGCGCCAGCTGAGCGGCGGCTCGGCGTCCAGGGTGCCATTGGCGGCGTTCAGCAGCACGCTCGCCAGCGGGGTGCGCAGCCGGGCCAGGACCACCTGGGTCTCGGGGTCGCCGAAGCGGGCGTTGAACTCGATGACGCGCACGCCGCGGCTGGTGATCGCGAGGCCGGCGTAGAGCAGGCCGGAGAAGGGGGTGCCGCGGTGCCGGAGCTCGTCGACGGTCGGCTGGAGGACGAGCTCCATGACCTCGTCGACCAGCTTCGGGTCGGCCCAGGGCAGCGGGGAGTACGCGCCCATGCCACCGGTGTTGGGGCCCTCGTCGCCGTCCAGGGCCCGCTTGAAGTCCTGCGCGGGCTGGAGCGGGAGGACCGTGACGCCGTCGGTGATGGCGAAGAGCGAGACTTCGGGGCCGTCGAGGTACTCCTCGATGACCACGCGGTCGCAGCCGAGCGCGTGGGCGCGGGCCGCGGCGCGGTCCTCGGTGACCACGACGCCCTTGCCGGCCGCGAGGCCGTCGTCCTTGACGACGTAGGGGGCGCCGAAGGCGTCGAGGGCCGCGTCCACCTCCTCGGGGGTGGTGCACACGTAGCTGCGTGCGGTGGGGACCCCGGCCGCGGCCATCACGTCCTTGGCGAAGGCCTTGGAGCCCTCCAGCTGGGCCGCCTCGCCGGACGGGCCGAAGACGGGGATGCCGGCGGCGCGCACGGCGTCGCCGACCCCGGCGACCAGCGGGGCCTCCGGGCCGACGACGACCAGGTCGGCGCCGAGTTCGGTGGCGAGAGCGGCGACGGCATCGCCGTCGAGGGCGTCGACCGGGCGGAGCTCGGCCACCTCGGCGATGCCGGCGTTGCCGGGAGCGCAGTACAGCGCGGAGACGTCGGGGTCGAGGGACAGAGAGCGGCACAGGGCGTGTTCGCGGGCGCCGCCGCCGATGACGAGGACCTTCACGCTGCTCAGACTAGCCCGGACGGCGCGGCTGGTTTCGTGCGGCCACCCCAACTAGGAGGGGCTACTCATTCGTGTATTCCTCCACAACGGTCGCTCCGAGCTCGCGCACGATGAGGTCGTGTCCGGTCAGGGCGCTCTCCACGAGGTCGGGATCGTCCTCCTCCGCGAAGTCGTCCTCGGGGGCGACCGGCGGGGGCGCCTGCTGTACGGGGGGCTGCGGGGCGGAGGCCGACTGCTGGGGCGGCTGCTGCTGGTGCGACTGGTGCTGCGGCTGTTGCGGGGCGGGGGCCGAGGGCGCCTGGGGCGGCGGGCTGTAGGCCGGGGCGGGCGCGGGCGGGGCGGCGTACGCGGGCGTCTGAGGGGCCGGCGATCCACCGCCCCCGCCGACCACGGCGTCGATCTTCCAGTTGACCTGGAACTGCTCGGCCAGGACCGCCTTGAGCACGTCCTCGCTGCCGCTGCTCGCGAAGTTGTCGCGGGCGCCCGCATTGGGGAAGCCGAGCTGGAGGGTGGTTCCGTCGAAGCCGGTGACCTGGGCGTTCTGGCTGAGCAGGATCCAGGTGAAGCGGCGGCGGTTCTTGACGGCCTCCAGGACGTTCGGCCACATCGCCTGGACCTGCCCGGCGCCGGCGGCCATTCCGGGAGAGGGCGCGGCGGGGGCCGCGGCCGCAGGAGCCGGGGCCGGCTGGGCGGGGGCGGCCGGGACCCCTTGGCCGGGGGCGGCCGCGCTGGGCCAGGCTCCGGCGGCGGGGGCGGCCGGGGCAGCGGCGGCCGGGGTCGGGGTGGCCGGGGCGGCGGCTCCCGGCCAGGCACCGGGGGCGCCGCTGCCGGGCTGCGCGGCTCCTGGCCAGGCCCCGGGTGCGGCGGCGGATGCGGGAGCGGGCGTGGCAGGGGCAGGGGCAGCCTGAGCCGGCGCCTCCGGCCGCGCGGGAGCCCGTACCGGCTCGGGGGCGGCGACCGGCGCGGGGGCCGGGCCCGGCGCGGGGGCCTGTGCCTGCGCGGGAGCCTGTACGGCGGCACGCGCGGCGGCGACGCCCCCGGCGGGGCCGGCGGGCGCCATGCCGTGCGCCTCGGGCCCGGGCACGTATCCCATGGCGGGGGCGGCCGCGAAGGTGGCGGCCCCGCTGCGCTCCAGCCGGTCGAGCCGGGCCTGGAAGGACCGTTCGTCGTCGAAGGCGGCGGGCAGCAGCACGCGGGCGCAGATCAGCTCCAGCTGGAGCCGCGGCGAGGTCGCGCCGCGCATCTCGGTGAGGCCGGTGTTGACGAGATCGGCGGCCCGCGACAGCTCGGCGCCCCCGAACACGGACGCCTGGGCCTGCATCCGCTCCACCACATCGGCGGGGGCGTCGATCAGCCCCTTTTCCCCGGCGTCGGGCACGGCGGCCAGGATCACCAGGTCGCGCAGCCGCTCCAGCAGGTCGGCGACGAACCGGCGGGGGTCGTTCCCGCCCTCGACGACCCGGTCGACGACCTCGAAGGCGGCCGCCCCGTCACCGGCGGCGAAAGCGTCGATGACGGAGTCGAGCAGCGACCCCTCGGTGTACCCGAGCAACGAGGTCGCCATGGCGTATGTCACACCGTCGTCGGCGGCGCCGGCGAGCAGCTGGTCCATGACGGACATCGAGTCACGCACGGACCCGGCGCCGGCGCGCACGACGAGCGGCAGCACGCCGTCCTCGACCTTGGCGCCCTCGCGCGCGCACACCTCGCCCAGGTAGTCCCGCAGGGTGCCGGGCGGCACCAGCCGGAAGGGGTAGTGGTGCGTCCTGGACCGGATGGTCCCGATCACCTTCTCCGGCTCCGTGGTGGCGAAGATGAACTTGAGGTGCTCCGGCGGCTCCTCGACCACCTTCAGCAGGGCGTTGAAGCCCGCCGAGGTGACCATGTGGGCCTCGTCGATGATGTAGATCTTGTAGCGGCTGGAGGCGGGCCCGAAGAAGGCCTTCTCCCGCAGGTCACGGGCGTCGTCCACACCACCGTGGGAGGCGGCGTCGATCTCGATGACGTCGATGGACCCCGGCCCGTTCCTGGCCAGGTCACGGCAGGACTGGCACTCCCCGCACGGGGTCGGGGTGGGACCCTGCTCACAGTTCAGGCAGCGGGCGAGGATGCGCGCGCTGGTCGTCTTTCCACACCCGCGCGGCCCGCTGAACAGGTACGCGTGATTGACCCGGTTGTTCCGCAGGGCCTGCATCAGCGGTGCAGTGACATGCTCCTGCCCGATGACCTCGGCGAACGACTCGGGGCGATAGCGGCGGTACAGCGCAAGGGACGACACGTCTACGAGGTTATCCGGGCCCGCCGACAACGGCGGCCCGCCGACGCCACCAAGGCCCCCGGAACGCAAAGCGCCCCCCACGCACCCGCCAGAGCCCACTTACCCTTGCTGCCTTCCGGCCCTGGGGGAGTTGGGTGAGATAGCGCCACGTGAGGGGCTGAGCCCACCCTAGCGGATGGACGCCCCTGGAATCGAGCCCGGCCCCGACCTGCCCTCCCGCAGACGATCACGTTCGCGAGCACCCCTCAACGTCTTGTATTGTTTGCGGCGGAGGATTCGCCTAGTGGCCTAGGGCGCACGCTTGGAAAGCGTGTTGGGGGCAACCCCTCACGAGTTCGAATCTCGTATCCTCCGCCAGTGCCTCACCGGGCACGATGTCGAAAAGCCCCGCTGCTCGCAGCGGGGCTTTTCGCTTGTCCCGTCCCAGTTTCCGTCTCAGTTGGGGTCGGCAGCCGCTCCCGACGGAGCTCCGGAGCGCGTCACCGATCTGCTGGGGCGGCGTTCTTCGGGATGGGACCGGTCACGTGCATGCCGGGCGCGCATCCGTGCCTACCCGCCCGATTCCCGGTCCATGATCGCGTCGACCACGACATCGGGGGCCCCGAGCAGGAGAAGCACCGTCCCGGCGGTGTGGCGAGCGTCATGGAGCCGACCGTCACGCACGCCGGCGTCCTCCAGGAGCCCCTTCCAGTGGTGGTAGCCCGTGTTCGGGAGGAGCCTGCCCGTCGGCGGGCCCGGTCACTAGCGTGGGGGGTCATGGACATGGCACAGGAATTCGAAACCCACCGACCACGGCTGTTCTCCCTGGCGTACCGGATGCTCGGCTCGGCGGCCGAGGCCGAGGACACCGTGCAGGACGCGTACCTGCGCTGGCACGGAGTCGAACCCGGTCGGGTGGCCGCGCCAGGCCCGTGGTTGGCCAAGGTGGTCACCAACCTGTGCCTGAACCGGCTCACCTCCGCCCGGGCGCAGCGCGAGGAGTACCCCGGGCCCTGGCTCCCGGAGCCGGTAGGGACCGATGCCGGGGTGCTGGGGCCGATGGAGACGGCGGAGCAGCGGGATGCGGTGTCGTTCGCGGTGCTGACGATGATGGAGCAGCTGTCGGCCCCCGAGCGGGCCGCCGTGGTGCTGCGTGACGCCTTCGATTACAGCCACCGGGACATCGCGGGCGTCCTCGGCTCCTCGGAGGCCAACGCGCGCCAGCTCTACCGTCGGGCCAAGCAGCACCTGGCCGACGGCCGGCCGCGGTTCACCACCTCGCGGGAGCAGGACAGCGAGTTGCTCGCCCGGTTCCTGGCCGCCGCGGCCGAGGGTGCAATGGCCCAGTTGGAGCAGCTGCTCGCCGAGCAGGTGGTCGTCTGGTCGGACGGCGGCGGCAAGGTGAGTGCGGCCCGTCGGCCGGTGGTTGGGCGGGACAAGGTGGCCCGCTTCCTGGTCGGTCTCTTCTCCCGGTGGGTGAGCGGCGCACAGATCGGGTTCGCCGAGGCGAACGGCGTTCCGGCGGTGGTCGGCTGGGAAGACGGCGAGCTGACCGCGTTCGGGGCGCTGGAGCTCGGCGAGGGCGGGATCACCGGCATCCGGCTCGTCCGGAACCCGGACAAACTGGCCTTCCTGGCCACTCAGCTCCGGGAACTGTCACAGAACGCCTGACCCGTCGGTTCTTCATCAGTGACAGCGACTCCGAGAGACTGAGACTGAGACTGATGACCGACGACACGATCATGGTGACCGGCGCGACGGGCGTGCTCGGCCGCGAGGTGTTGGAACGGGCCCGCCGCACCGGCCGCCCGGTCCGCGCGCTCACCCGCAGGATCGCGGTGCCGGACGACTCCGGGGTGACCTGGTACACCGGCGACCTGACCGCCGGTACCGGACTGGACGAGGCGCTCGCGGGCGTCCGCACGGTCATCCACTGTGCGAGCGACATCCGTCACTTCAAGAACGACATCCCCGGCTTCCAGCACCTGCTGGAAGCCGGGAAGCGGACCGGCGTCGAGCACGTCGTCAACATCTCGATCGTCGGCATCGACCGGATCCCGTACCCGTACTACCGGGTCAAGCTGGAGGGCGAGCGGCTGCTCGCCGCCTCGGGGATCGGCTGGACCAACCTGCGGGCCACCCAGTTCCCCGCGCTGCTCGACCTCGCCTTCCGGGCACTGTCCAAACTCCCGGTGGTCCTCGTGCCGTCCGGCACCGACTGCCAGCCGGTCGACCCGGGCGAAGTGGCCGACCGCCTGGTCGAGTTGTCCCTCGGCGCCCCGGGCGGCCGGGTACCCGACTTCGCCGGCCCGACCGTGTACCCGGCCGCCGGCCTCGCCAAGGACTGGCTGCGCGCAGCCGGCAAGCGCCGCGTCGTCCTTCCCGTCCACGTCCCCGGCAGGATCGGCGCCGCCTGGCGCGCGGGCCACCTGACCGCCCCCGACCGCGCGCTCGGCAGGCGCACCTGGGAGCAGTACCTCGCCGAACAGGTCGCCCGCTGACCCCGCGGCCTGCCGGCCATGCTCGACGGGGGCACCGCGGGTCCGCCGGACGAACCTCTGGAAAGCGTGTGGCGGGGGGCAACCCCTCACGAGTTCGAATCGCGTGGCCGGGTTGACCCTCGACCTGGTGGAGGGCTCAGGGTTCCGGGTGTGGAGAGCGAGATGCGCAGTATCGGTGAGATGGCCCGCGACAGTGGGCTGAGCGTGAGTGCCCTGCGGTTCTACGACAGTGCCGGCGTGCTGGTCCCGGCCTGGGTGGATCCGCAGAGCGGCTACCGCTGGTACGGGCCCGAGCAGCTCGAAGAGGCCCGCGTGCTGGCCCGGCTGCGCCGGGCGGGCATGCCGTTGGCGGACATCCGGCTGGTGCTGGCCGGCTGGTCCGGTGCGGACACCGGCCTCGTACGGAAACTGCTGGAGGCGCACCTGCGCCGTCTTGAACTGGGGCTGTCCGGTGCCCGCAGTGAGTTCTCCACGATCCGAGCGCTACTCGAATGCAGGGAGAACCCCATGACCTCGCTCCGCACCACCCCCGCCACCGTACGGCTGGCCGTCGCCGCGTCCGAGCTGGCCGCCGCGCTGGACTCGGTCCGTTTCGCCGTCGGCAGCGACCCGGAGCTGCCGATGCTCGGCGGTGTCCTGTTCGACATCGAGGGTGAGGCGCTCGATGTCGTGGCCACCGACCGGTACCGGATGGCTGTCGCCCGAGCCGGTACCACCGGGTACGACGGGCCCCGTGTGCAGGTCGTCGTGCCGTCCCCGCTCGCCGACGCGATGCGGGCGCTGCTGAGCGACGACGCGTCCGTCCGGCTCACGGTGGACGGTGACCGCGTGGCCCTGGAGACGGGGGACCGGCAGGCGGCCGGCCGGTCCCTCGATCACGACTTCCCCGACTACCGTCGCCTCGTCCGCCTGCCCGCGGGGCGCCGCGTCCCCGTCGATGTCCCGGCTTTCCGGGAGGCGCTGGAAACCGGCCCCGTCCGTGCGAGCGAGGTGCGCGAGCAGGACGGCGTGTCCTGCGAGCTCAGCGTGCTCAAGGTGGCGGCCGACGGCGCGGTGGCCGTCTGCGAAGACGGTGACGACGGCCAGGACCGCGTCGCCGTCAACCGCGCGTACCTGCTGGACGCCCTCGCCGCCGGAGCCCGGGACCGGCTGGTCCTGGAGCTGGGCGCGCCTACGGCACCCCTGGCGATCCGCCGGACCGACACCGAGGACACGTTCTCGATGCTGATGCCGGTGCGCCTGGAGAACTAGACCAAGGAGGGGCCCCGCTGCCCGCAGCGGGGCTCGCGGCCCTGACCGTCCCGGCCGCCTGCATGCCCTGAGCCGTGGCGACGGCGGGGCCGGCGAATCCGTCATGACCAGGGCAAGCGAGGCGAGGGTGCCGGCGGTCAGCCAGCGGCTCCGCCGCGGCAGTGGGCCAAGGACGGACCTGGTCCCCTTCTTGTGACTCATGTGCGCCGCTCTTCTCGAAACCGGATCGAACGATGCACGAGGGGGCCACTCGGGCCACCCCGGTCATCGCGGGGCTCGCGGTCGCGAGGGGGAGGTGTACCTCGCGCAGGCGTCAACGGTTCGGCCCACACTCACCCCACCAATGGGTGCGGCGGCGGTATTGCTCCGGTGGGGGCCCGCGGGCCTTCGGTGATCCGCTTCAGAAGCCGAGGGCCAGGGCTGCCACGGCGGGGGCCGCGTACATGACGGGGAAGGCGACGTGCGCGTACGCCTTCGCGCGCAGGACGGTGATGACGGCCCCGGTGTAGTAGAGGGCGAGGCCGATCGCGGCGGCGATGCCGATCGCGGGGACGAAGAGGCCGCCGACCAGGCCGGCGGCTCCGGCGGCCTTGGCGGTGCCGAGCCAGATCCACCAGGTGCGCGGGACGCCGTACTGGGCCAGCGGCTCGACGACCCACTTGGCGCCGATGAAGACCGAGACCGCCGAGAAACCGGTCATGAAAGCGGCGACGAGGGTGACGACAACAGCGGTGGTGGACATGGGATCTGCTCCTCTATTGGATTCCCTTGCGTGCGTCTCACTCCACTGACCCGCCGCACCACCGGAGTGTGACCGGCTCGCGGAAAAGTTTTCCGCGCGACCCCGCAACGAGGGGTGCCCACGTCTCCAGTTTTCCAGTGGATGCAAGGAGAAAATGACCAACCAGTTCGCACCTGCTGGCTGTAACAAGCTCTTGACCTTGCAGACGAGGCTCCGGAGCGGTTGGCCCCGGGCATGACGTACGCATGGCGAAACTCATGCTGCACGGAGACCTGGACCACCCGGCGACGCTGAGCGTCGCGGACCTGCGGGAGTGGGCACGGCACGGCCGACGTCACGTTCGACTGCGCGACGAACGGGCCGCAACGCCACGTGTTCGAGGGCCCGTTGCTGCGCGACGTGATCGCGGACGCGGGCACCGCCTTCGACATCCGGCGGAGAAAGGACCGAAGTCGCTTCCTGCTCGCGATCAGCGGCGGGGACGGGCACCACTCCGTCCTGTCGTGGGCCGAGCTGGACACCGACTTCGGCGGCAGCCCGGTTCTGCTGGCCACCCGTCTCGAAGGGGAGGACCTGGACGAGACGGGGAGCCAGCTGGTGGTGCCGTCGGACCGCTGCGGGGCGCGCTACGTCAGCGCGGTCACGCACGTGTGGTTCGGCGCCCTGTCGCCGCCGAACCTGGGGCTCCGACTCCCCCTCCGGATCAGGCGGTCCGGAGCGAGATATCGGTCGACTTGATCAGCGCGACGACGGAGGAGCCCGCCGCCAGGCCGAGCGCCTCGACGGCGTCGGCGGTGACGGCGGCGGTCGCCATGGCCTCCCCCGTGGTGACGGCGGTGACGGTACCGGCGATGTGATTGCGGATGCTCAAGCTCATGCGTCATCCAACCTCGTACGTCGTCGTACCGGCACGTTCACACCAGCGGCTCAGCCGAACTTCGGCATCTCGCCGACCGTCGTCGACATGTCGATCACCGCGAAGGCCGCGCCCTGAGGGTCCGTCACCGCCGCGAAGCGGCCGAACGGACTGTCCACCGGGCCGAAGTGCAGCTTCCCGCCGTGCTTCTTCGTCTTCGCCACCGCCTCGTCGCAGTCGGGGACGCCGAAGTAGACCTGGATGTACGACGGGATCTCCGGCGGGAATTCGTCGCCCATCTTCATCCGGCCCAGCACCGGGTTGTCGGGGCCGCCGGCACTGAAGACCTTGAAGTCCATCCCGGCCGCCTCGGGGTCGTCGCCCGGGTCCATCTTCTGGGCGCCGTACGGGAAGACCTTCGGCAGGAACGCGTCCGGCTTGGCCGGCTCCCGGGTGAAGACCTCCGCCCAGGCGAACGCGCCCGCCTCGCCCATCTTCTCGAAGCCCTTGTGCTCACCCGGCTGCCAGACGCCGAAGACCGCGCCGCTCGGCTCTTTCGCGATCACCATCGTGCCGAAGTCGCCGACCTGCATCGGGCCCATCAAGACCTCTCCGCCGTTCGAAGTGACCTTCTCGGCCGTAGCCGCCGCGTCGGGCGAGGCGAGGTACAGGCACCACTGCGAGGGGGCGTCCGTGCCGGGCATCGGCGGCACCACCGCCGCGACCGCCTTGCCGTCGGAGTACGCCTGCGTGTAGTTGCCGTACTCGCTGCTCGACTCGCCGAAGGTCCAGCCCAGCACATCGCCGTAGAAGGTCTTGGCGCCCTCCACGTCGGTGAACATCGCGTCCACCCAACACGGCGCTCCCTCGGTGAACTCAACCATGATCGATCGACTCCTCGACTCCTCGACTCGTACCCGTCGTCGTACACACGCTAGGCGCGCGGTGCGGCGGCCGCGCGGGGAACGCGTCCGCGCGGCACGCTGGAGCCATGGACAAGGACATCACCATCCGGCTGGCCCAGCAGCCGGAGGCCGACGCGCTGCTCGCCCGGAGCCCGCTCGCCGCGCTCGTCGGGATGCTGCTGGACCAGCAGGTGCCGATGGAGTGGGCGTTCTCGGGGCCCTGGACGGTCGCCCAGCGGCTCGGCTCCGACGACCTGGACGCGCACGCCATCGCCGCGTACGACCCGGAGGCCTTCGCCACGCTGCTCTCGCAGAAGCCCGCCGTCCACCGCTACCCGGGGTCGATGGCGAAGCGGATCCAGCAGCTGTGCGCGTACCTGGTGGAGCACTACGAAGGGGACGCCGCGGCCGTCTGGGCCGACGTCACGACCGGGGAGGAGCTGCTGGGGCGCCTCAAGGCGCTGCCCGGCTTCGGCGAGCAGAAGGCGCAGATCTTCCTCGCCCTGCTGGGCAAGCGGTTCGGCGTGTGCCCGAAGGGGTGGCGGGAGGCCGCGGGCGGGTACGGACCGGCCAACGTCTACCGCTCGGCGGCCGACATCACGGGACCCGAGTCCCTGGCCAAGGTCCGGGCGCACAAGCAGGAGATGAAGGCCGCGGCCAAGGCGGCGAAGGCTTCCGGCGGTTCGTGAACCGGCTCCGCGGCACGGCGGACCGACCGACCTGACGGACTCCCGCCACATGATCCCCCGCACCGGCCCGACCGGCTCATAAAGTTGGGGACATGACAGAGATCGCGACCCGCGCCGCCACCGCCGAAGCCATCCAGGACGCCCCCGGCAGCCTCATCACGCTGCTCACGGACACCGCCGAACTCACCTGCAACACGGCCACCTTCGACGAGGGCGCGGCCGGGGCCCCGGTGCACTTCCACACCAAGGCCACCGAGTTCTTCCACGTCACCGCCGGGCGGCTCGACGTCCTCGTCGGCGACGAGATCCAGACCCTCGACGCCGGCGACTTCATCGCGATCCCGCCGGGCGTCAAGCACGCGTTCGCCCCGGCCGCGGGCCACACGGCCAGCGTCTTCGTCGGCTTCACCCCCGGCATGGGCCGCTTCGACTACTACCGCCTCCTCGGCCGGGTGAACGCGGGCGAGGCCACCGTCCAGGACATCAAGGACAGCTCGTCGACGTACGACAACCACTACGCGGAGAGCGCCGCCTGGAGCGGCCGCCGCCGCAGCGCGGAGCCGTAGGTCACGTCCGCGTCGAGGCGGCGCAGCTCCTCCGAGATCAGCTCTGCGCCGCTGCGGATCTTCAGGGCCACCTTGCGGTCGGGGCTCCCCGGCAGCATCAGGGTGGCCAGCGCGCCGGCGGGCCGGTCGATCCGGATCTCGCCGCCCGTGGTCTGCAGCGCCACCCGGGTGATCACCGGCCCCTCGCTCGCCACCCGGGCCACCGGCGTGCCCAGCCGGTCCTCCAGCCAGCGCGCCAGCAGCTCGGCGCTCGCGTTGTCGGGCTCGCTCTCCACCGTCGCGCCGGTCACCGGCAGCGGCTTCTGGTCCAGGGCGGCGGCCAGCAGGGCCCGCCACGGCGTCAGCCGGGTCCAGGCCAGGTCGGTGTCGCCGGGCTGGTACGCGGCGGCCCGTTCGTCGAGCACGCCGACCGGGTCGGCGGCCTCCGCCGCGTCCGTGATGCGGCGCTGCGCGAGCGCGCCCAGGGAGTCCTTGGCCAGGTCGGCCGGGGCGTCGACCGGCCACCACGCCACCACGGGCGCGTCCGGCACCAGCAGCGGCAGTACGACCGAGCCGGCCTGCCCGGTCAGCTCCCCGTGCAGGCGCAGCAGCAGGGTCTCCCCGGTGCCGGCGTCCGAGCCGACGCGCAGCTCTGCGTCGAGCCGGGTCGCACGGAGCTTGTGCGAGCCCCGGGAGGTCCGCTTGATCACCGCGATGATGCGGCACGGGTGTTCGCGCGAGGCCTCGGAGGCCGCGCGTACGGCGTCGTAGGCGTTCTCCTCGTCGGTGGCGACCACCAAGGTCAGCACCAGTCCCGTCGTGGGGCTGCCGATGGCCCGGCGGGCTTCGAGCAGGGCGCGGTTGATCTTGCTGGACGTGGTGTCGGTGAGTTCGGTCCGCATGGAACGAGTCTGTCAGCGCGCAGCCTTGTCCGGGCACCCGGTTCGCTCGATTCCGCCTCGAACGCCGCTGCCGGGCCGCTCCCGGGCCGCTCCCCCGGCGCCGCGGGCCGCCACGGGCCACGGGCCGCCCACGGGCCGCGCCCGCCGGTCGCTCCCGTGTCATCTGCGCCGACGGGCCGTCCCGAAGACCGAGCGCGAGATCTCCCGGCCCAGTTGCGTCCCGATCGACCGGGCCAACGAGCGGAACAGCCCGCTCCCCACCACCTGCTCGGCCAGCGAGGGATCCGGCTTCGGGGCGCTGCGCGCGGCGCGCTCCGCCTCCTTGGCCTCCTTCTCGGCCTCGGCGGCCGCAGCGGCCGCCTCCGCCCGCGCCTCGGCGGCGGCCTGCTCGGCGCTGATCTTCTCGAACGCCGACTCGCGGTCGACCGGCTCCGCGTAGCGCGCGTACAGCGGCGAGGACTTCACCGCCCGGTCGAGCGCGGCCGCCTCGATCGGCCCCATCAGCGACTGCGGGGCGCGCAGCCTGGTCGCCGCGACCGGGGTGGGGGCGCCGTTCTCGCTGAGCACGGTGACGACCGCCTCGCCGGTGCCCAGCTGGGTGAGCAGCTCCTCGAGGTCGTACTCGGAGTTCGGGAAGGTCCTCACCGTCGCCTTCAGCGCCTTCGCGTCGTCGGGGGTGAAGGCGCGCAGCGCGTGCTGGACGCGGTTGCCGAGCTGGGCGAGCACGTCCGACGGCACGTCCTTGGGGGTCTGCGTCACGAAGAAGACGCCCACACCCTTGGAGCGGATGAGGCGCACCGTCTGGGTGATGGCGTCGAGGAAGGCCTTCGAGGCGCCGTTGAAGAGCAGGTGCGCCTCGTCGAAGAAGAAGACCAGCTTGGGCTTCTCCACGTCGCCGACCTCCGGCAGGTCGTCGAAGAGGTCGGCCAGCAGCCACATCAGGAAGGTGGAGAAGAGCTGCGGCTTGTCCTGGACCGCCGGGAGTTCCAGTACGGAGACCAGTCCGCGCCCGTCCGCGGCCGTCCGCAGGAACTCGCTGGTGTCGAACTCCGGCTCGCCGAAGAACTCCGCGGCCCCCTGCTGCTCGAAGGCCGTCAGCGCCCGCAGGATCACCCCGGCCGTCACCGTGGACAACCCGCCGATGCCCTTGAGCTCCGGCCTTCCCTGATCGGACACGAGGAAGGCGACGACCGCGCGCAGGTCCTTGAGGTCGATCAGCTCCAGACCCTTGGTGTCGGCGTAGTGGAAGATCAGGCCGAGCGACTGCTCCTGCGTTTGGTTGAGCTGGAGCACCTTCGACAGCAGCACCGGGCCGAAGCCCGTCACCGTGGAGCGGACCGGGATACCGGGGCCGATACCGCCGAGCGAGTAGAACTCGCTGGGGAATCCGGTGGCCTCCCACTGCTGGGCCACGTCCGCCGCCCGCCCCTCGGTCTTCGCGTTCGACGCGCCCGGGACGGAGATCCCCGAGACGTCTCCCTTGATGTCCGAGAGGAAGACCGGGACACCGTTCGCCGACAGCTGTTCGGCGATGAGCTGGAGGGTCTTGGTCTTGCCGGTGCCGGTGGTGCCCGCAACCAGCCCGTGCCGGTTCAGCATCGGCAGGGGGACGCGGATCTGGTGGCCGGGCAGGCAGGCGCCGTCCCAGAGCAGGGCCCCCAGGTCGAGCGCGGGTCCGGTGAAGGCGTACCCGGCGGCGATCTTGCCGGCCGGGCCCGTCTGATCCGCGGGGACGGCGGCGTCGGTGCTCTCGCTCATGCATCACTCCCGAATTGGCCCCGTCCGCCACTTTTGCACCCGCGCTGCGAGGCTGCGCCCGCAGGGCCCGGCCCGGTAGGCTTTCCGTGTGATCTTCAAGCGCATCGGTAATGGCAAGCCGTACCCCGACCACGGCCGGGAAAGCACCCGGCAGTGGGCGGACGTCGCGCCGCGCCCGGTCCGGCTCGACCAACTGGTGACGACCAAGGGACAGCTCGACCTCGAAACGCTGCTCGCCGAGGACTCCACCTTCTACGGCGACCTCTTCGCGCACGTCGTCAAGTGGCGGGGCGACCTCTACCTGGAGGACGGGCTGCACCGCGCCGTGCGTGCGGCCCTGCAGCAGCGGCAGGTCCTGCACGCCCGCGTCCTCGAGATGGACTGACGCTCCGCCCTCGGCACGGACCGCGGCACGGCCCTCGGGTCGGACCGCGGACGGGCCATGGGGCGGACCACGTACGGGCCGTAGGCGAACCACGTACGGGCCGTGGGCGAACCACGTACTGACCCCGTACGGCCTCGGAACGGCTTTCGGGACGGACCGTGGACAGCCCCCGGGACAGCCCGCCGCTTCGCGTAGATTGCGCCTTTCGGGTCACCATTGACCTATCAGCAGATCATTTAGTAGGCATCGTCGGCGGGCGGCACTACGCTGCGCCCATGAGCATGCTCACTCCCCCCGGCATGGGCGGAAAGTACCGCGTCACGGGAGCCGCCTACCCCCGCATGAGCCGTAAGCGGAGCCGCCGTCGGATCGTCTTCGCCGTGCTCGGCTCGGTCCTCGCGCTGGCCCTGCTCGGCTACGGGGCCCTGCAGCTCATCGACGTGTTCCAGGGCGACAGCCCGAAACGGAACACCGCCGCAGGAGCCAAGGACTGTCCGACCACGGCGGCCAAGCCGGCCGCCAAGGACGGCTCCAAGGCCGGCCCCGAAGCCGCCACGACCGCCTCCGCGGCGGCGCAACCAGCGGTCGTACTGCCCAAGCCCGGCGACATCACCGTCAACGTCTACAACGCGACCCCGCGCGCCGGACTCGCCAAGGCCGTCGGCGACGAGCTGGCCAAACGCGGCTTCGCCATCGGCCACGTCGGCAACGCCCCGGCCGACTTCGACAAGAAGGTCCCCGGCGCAGCGATACTGCTGGGCTCCCCCACCACCGACAAGGCCGCCTACTCCGTACTGGGCACCCAGGTCGTCGGCGCCACCCTGCAGACCGACGCCCGCGAGACCGCGGACATCGACCTGATCCTGGGCGACGCCTTCAAGGAGCTGAGCACGAAGGAGGACGCGGACAAGGCGCTGGCCGCACTGGCCAACCCCGCGCCCGCGCCCGCCAAGTGCTGACCGGCCCCCGGAACTACTCGGCGGAGCCGTACATGCGGTCGCCCGCGTCACCCAGGCCCGGGACGATGTAACCGTGCTCGTTGAGCCGCTCGTCGACCGCGGCCGTCACCACGGTCACCGGCGTGCCCGCCAGCTCGCGCTCCATGATCTCGACGCCCTCGGGCGCGGCCAGCAGCACCACGGCCGTGACGTCGTCGGCGCCGCGCTTGATCAGCTCCCGGATCGCCGCGACGAGCGTGCCGCCGGTGGCCAGCATCGGGTCGACGACGTAGACCTGCCGTCCGGAGAGGTCCTCCGGCATGCGCGTCGCGTACGTGGAGGCCTCCAGGGTCTCCTCGTTGCGGACCATGCCCAGGAAGCCCACCTCGGCGGTCGGCAGGAGCCGCACCATGCCGTCGAGCATGCCCAGGCCGGCGCGCAGGATCGGCACGACCAGCGGGCGCGGGTGCGACAGCTTCACGCCGGTGGTGGGAGCGACCGGAGTCTCGATGTCGGCCTGCTCGGTGCGCACGTCCCTGGTGGCCTCGTACGCGAGCAGGGTCACCAGCTCGTCGGCGAGCCGCCGGAAGGTGGGGGAGTCGGTGCGCTTGTCGCGCAGGGTGGTGAGTTTGTGCGCCACCAAGGGGTGATCGACGACCTGCAAACGCACAACATCCTCCAAAACTCGGCCTGCGACCTGCAAAAACGGCCGCACGACGCGACCTGCACCCAAAAGGCTACGCGCTGAAGCGGCCCCTGCGTGTCCGAAGCCGCGGGCACGCCCGCAGCGGTCTGCGGATGCGACCCGCGCGGACGCCCAGCACGCTGGACTGATGAGCAACGCACCGGTGATCGCGGCCGTCGACGGATCCGACCACAGCCTCAGGGCCCTGGAGTGGGCCAGGGCCGAAGCGGTGCTGCACGGTACGGGGCTGCTGATCGCCCACGTGCTGCCCGACCACGCCCAGTTGTACGCGGGGCGCCGGTCCGCGCTGCACGACTCCTCGGAGCCGGAGGAGTTCGCCGACCCGGTGAGCGACCGGATCCGGGCCATGCTCGGCGGCCGCTCCGACGTGCCGGACGGGGTCCGGTACGAGTCGCTGGAGGGCTCCGTCCCCGAGGCGCTGCGGGTGATCGGGGCGGAGGCCCGGATGCTGGTGATGGGCTCCCGGGGGCGGGGCGGCTTCGCCAGCCTGCTGCTCGGCTCGAACAGCCGTGCCGTGGCCACCACGGCGCCGTGCCCGGTGGTGGTGGTCCCGCACGCCGAGCGGAGCGCGGGGGGCGCCGGCGCGGAGCGGTCCGCCGGGCGGGTGGTGCTCGGCCTGCACGCCGCCGAGACGCCCGACGACGTACTGGCCTTCGCGTTCGCGGAAGCGGCCGTGCGGGGGACCACCGTCCAGGTGGTGTCCGCGTACGCCATCCCGCCCGCGCCGACCATGGTGATCGACAGCCCCTTCGCGGTGATACCGCCGGAGGGGCTGGCCGACGACGGGGACGCCGTGCCCGCCGAACGGGAGATGCTGCGTTCCCAGACGGAGCGGCTGGCGCCCTTCCGCACCCGGTATCCGGACGTCCCGGTCGAGCAGGCCGCCGTGCCCGGGGACGCGGCGGGCCGGCTGGTCGCCGTCTCTCGGTCGGCGGCGCTGGTCGTGGTGGGCCGCCACCACCCGCGGCGCACCGCCATGTCGCTCTCGATCGGTTCGGTGGCGCACGCGGTGCTGCAGCACGCGCACGGCCCGGTGGCCGTGGTCCCGACCCTGTCGGAAGACGTCTGACCTGCACGGGGGTGGCATCAAACGGTCCGTCCGGGGGAAGGTGGGTGCAGGGGGAACGACCGACCAGCCTGGGGTGGTGGCCGATGCCCGACACGCAGCCGAGCGACGACGCGCCGGAGACCGCGGCGCAGCGCCGAGCACGCCGCGCGCAGTTCCTGCGCGACCTGATGGAGGCGCGGGCGCTGCGCGACCGCGTCCAGCCCCGCCGCGCCCGCGCGGCCCGCATGCGCCAACAGATGCGCATGCGCACCTTCCGCTGGTAACCCGCGTCACCCGCCCCCGAGGCGCCGCCCGGGCTGCCGCGCCTCAATCGCCGACGGGGCCCAAGCCGACGGGGCGGAAATGGCGCTGCGGGCGATCCGTCCCGCGGCCGGCGGACGGCATCAGCCGAATCAGCCGGTCCAGTCCCGCCCGGCACGCGACACGGCCGGGGCGCGCCCGGCGCGCAGGGGCTCCGGAGCGGGGCCCGGGCAGGGGCCCCGACCCGTACGGCACCGCCGCCCCGCACGCCCCGTCCGAGCCGCGCGGCGCACGGCACGGGACGACGCAAGCGCGGAAGACCTCTCGCAAAGCCGCTGTTTCTGCCACGATGCCGATTGGGCGGGGTACGTACGGCGAGCACGACAGCCGTTCGACCCCAACCTCCGGCCGGGGGGACCTCCAACCGGCACGCCTAAGACCAGTGGGAGAGTCACGGTGTATTTCGCCGCACTGCTCGCGCGCACCGAAGACGGGTGGGAAGCGAGCGACATGGAACTCGACGACGTCGAGTCCCTCAGTGATCTGATCGATCTCGCCCGTTCCGCCGCTGTCGACGACGACACGGTGGTCGCCCTCATCGAGCAGGAGGACGCCTGGTTCGGCGTCGTCCGCGTGGACGGCGAGGAGGACCCGCGGTACTTCGTATCGAACGCCTCCGCGGCCGCCCGCAGCTCCTACGGCTCGATGCTGACCAAAGAGCTGCTGGGCAGCGACGAGGAGGACGACGAACTCGACGAACTGGACCTGGACGGCACCGAGGACGGCGAGGAGGAAACACTCACCGCCTTCACCGACGAGGACGACGACGAGGACGAGGCGGGCGGGACCGGCGCGGAGCCGGTACCGGCCGGTCCGCTCGGCGACCCCCGACTGCTGGACGACCTCGGGGTGACCCACAAACAACTGATGACCCTGGACGGGGACGCCCTCTCGGAGATCGCCGACTCGCTCGGCGCCACCGAGGTCCTGGAGGCCGTCCGCTAGTGATCCACACGCACGACGCGCACACCCCCGATCCCGTACGGGATCCCTGGCGGGACTCCATGCGCCTGGCGCTCCAGGAGGCCGCCCGGGCGGTGCCGGCCGGCGATGTGCCGGTCGGCGCCGTCGTGCTCGGCCCGGACGGCGCGATCCTCGCCACCGGGTACAACGAGCGCGAGGCGACCGGCGACCCGACGGCGCACGCCGAGGTCCTGGCGCTGCGCCGGGCCGCCGCCGCGCTCGGGGAATGGCGGCTTCCGGGGTGCACCCTGGTGGTGACCCTGGAGCCGTGCGTGATGTGCGCGGGCGCGCTCGTGCAGGCGCGCGTCGCCCGGGTCGTCTACGGCGCCGACGACGAGAAGGCGGGCGCGGCCGGCTCGCTCTGGGACCTCGTACGGGACCGCAGGCTCAACCACCGGCCCGAAGTGATCCGCGGCGTCCTGGCCGGGGAGTGCGCGCGGCAGCTGACGGACTTCTTCCGCGACCTGTGACGACGGCCTCCCACAGGGCCGGCAGCCGCCTCGGGACGCCGATTTCGGCGAATGCACCTCCTTAGGCTAGGATCCATCTCGGTAGTGTGTCCGAGTGGCCGAAGGAGCTCGCCTCGAAAGCGAGTATGGGGCAACCCATCGGGGGTTCAAATCCCTCCACTACCGCTCCGATCGAGAGCCCCGCCCCGCAAGGGTCGGGGCTTTCGGCGTTCGTACGGCTCTTGTCGGTCTTTCGCTTGCTTCCCGTCGGCCTCCGGTCGGCTTCCCGTTGACCTCCGGTCGGCCTCCGATCCGGCTCCCGTGCGGCCTGCGCCCGGCTCCCGTCCGGCGGACAGCCGCGTGACCGGCCGCCCCCTCGGCCGTTGTCACGGCATGACCAAGACCCAGCGCATGCTCGCCGCCTTCGCCCTCGCGGGGGCCGCCGCGGGCCTCGCCGCACCCGCCGCCTCCGCCGCGCCCATCGCGCCGCTCACCCTCCCGGACCTCCCGACGGCCGCCCCCGGCATGCCCGCCGGGGCCCAGCCGGCCTCCGTCGAAGACATCGGCGGGAAGCTCGGCGAGGGAGCCAACCAGCTCAACCAGCTGATGGAGCTGCCGAACCAGCTCGCGCCCGTGATCGCCCCCGTACAGCCCCTCACGGACCTCCTCGGCGCCGTGCAGTAGCCGCGCCGGCGCCGAGGAGCGGGGAACGCGGAGAAGGTCCCGACCGAGGTCGGGACCTTCTCCGTGCGGACCGGGGGAAGGGGCATCGGGGGGACGAGCCGCCTCCCCCGACGAGGACGGAACCTGCCGGCCCGAGCCGCGGTTCAGGGGGAAATCCGCGGCTCGGACCCGCAGTGAGGCCCTGTCCCTCACCCACCGGTTTCCTGCCAGAACCGGTGGGCTCACACCAATCCTGCGCGCCCCGCAACCGCCGGCACCCCGGCAAAGGACCCGGAGTACGGGGTCATTGGTCCTTAAAGGGCGGGTGAGTGTCCAAACCTGACCGGTTAGACTCACCCGACTTCGCAGGACCGGTTGGGGAGGCCGTCACCGCTCATGGACACCAAGAAGCTCATCACGGGCGCCCTCACCATCTTCGTCCTCTTCGTGATCATCACCCAGCCCAAGCGGGCGGCCGAGATGGTGGGAATAGGTTTCCAGGGCATATCGGATGCCGCCTCCGGCATCGGCGAGTTCATGACCGAACTGGTGCGCTGAACCCGTACGCTGAAGCAGCTTCCGGACTTCCCGGCCCCCCACTCCGACGGGTGGGGGGCTTTTTGCATACCCATCACTAGGCGCAATGCCCCAATATACCCAACTTGCCCTCAACACGGTGATATGCGGTGCTTGCACACAGTGCACATGTCTTGTGATGCTATGACCGCTTTTGACGGATGAGTTGACTGAAGGGGTGGCGTGACCGTGCCGGCCAGTACAGCGCCTCAGGTGCCACCCCAGCAGGACCCCCAGGTACCGCCCCAGCATGAACCCCAGCACGAGCCCCGGCACGAACCTCAGCACGAACCTCAGCACGAGCCCCGGCAGGAGCCCCGGCTGGTGGCGGACAAAGGGGCGGCCAAAGGGGAGGCTAAAGGAGCAGGCGAGGTAGCAGGCGAAGGGGCGAACAGGGGGCTGCCCCAAGAGGCGGCCCAGGAGGAGCCCCCGCCCGCCCCGGTCCCCCCCAGACCGCCCAGCCGGGGCGCGGACACCCGGGCCCTCACCCAGGTCCTCTTCGGGCAGCTGAAGGGCCTGCAACCGGGCACCAGCGAGCACAACCGGGTGCGGGGGGCCCTCATCGAGGCCAACCTCCCGCTCGTGCGCTACGCGGCCGCCCGCTTCCGCAGCCGCAACGAGCCGATGGAGGACGTGGTCCAGGTCGGCACCATCGGCCTGATCAACGCCATCGACCGGTTCGACCCCGACCGCGGCGTTCAGTTCCCGACCTTCGCGATGCCGACCGTCGTGGGCGAGATCAAGCGCTACTTCCGCGACAACGTCCGCACCGTCCATGTCCCGCGCCGCCTCCACGAGCTGTGGGTGCAGGTCAACGCCGCCACCGAGGACCTCACCACCCTCCACGGCCGCACCCCGACCACCCCCGAGATCGCCGCGCGGCTGCGCATCAGCGAGGACGAGGTCCTCTCCTGCATCGAGGCCGGACGGAGCTACCACGCAACCTCGCTGGAGGCCGCCCAGGAGGGCGACGGCATGCCCGGCCTCCTCGACCGCCTCGGCTACGAGGACCCGGAGCTGGCCGGGGTCGAGCACCGCGACCTCGTCCGCCACCTCCTCGTACAACTGCCCGAGCGCGAGCAGCGGATCCTGCTCCTGCGGTACTACAACAATCTGACGCAGTCGCAGATCAGCGCGGAGCTGGGGGTCTCCCAGATGCACGTCTCCCGGCTCCTCGCCCGGAGCTTCGCCCGATTGAGATCCGCAAACAGGATCGAGGCGTAACCGTAACGAGTGGAGATCATCCACACGTTTCCCGACAGAACGGGCTGATCCCCTTCTGACCTCTTCTGTCGCTGGAGATATATGTCGACTTGGCGCTACAGCGTGTTGCCGACATGTGACATTCTGCTTGAACCGCGTTTGCCGCAGCCCCGCCTCCGGTATTCAGGTGGAGGCTGCGTTCCTCCGACGGACGCGCCGCACGCGACCGTCCGCGACCTCAAGGGGGTGGCATGTCCGTAGACCAGGGCAGCTCCAAGGTGCTCACGCTCGTCAAGAGTGCGACTCCGGCAGTGTCCGACCGCTCGGAAGCCATCGACACCCGCACCCTCTCCCGCTCCCTCTTCCAGCGCCTTGCCGCCCTGGACGCGGACAGCCCCGACCGGGCGTACGTACGCGACACCCTGATCGAGCTGAACCTGCCCCTGGTGCGGTACGCCGCCGCCCGGTTCCGCAGCCGCAACGAGCCGATGGAGGACATCGTCCAGGTCGGCACCATCGGCCTGATCAAGGCGATCGACCGGTTCGACTGCGAACGCGGCGTGGAGTTCCCGACGTTCGCGATGCCGACCGTCGTGGGCGAGATCAAACGATTCTTTAGGGACACCTCCTGGTCCGTGCGCGTCCCGCGCAGGCTCCAGGAGCTGCGTCTCGCGCTGACCAAGGCCAGCGACGAGCTCGCGCAGAAACTGGACCGCTCGCCGACCGTGCCGGAGCTCGCCGCCGTCCTGGGCGTCTCGGAGGAAGACGTGGTCGACGGTCTCGCCGTCGGCAACGCCTACACCGCCTCCTCGCTCGACTCGCCCTCGCCCGAGGACGAGGGCGGCGAGGGCTCGCTCGCGGACCGCCTCGGCTACGAGGACACCGCGCTCGAAGGCGTCGAGTACCGCGAGTCGCTGAAGCCGCTGCTCGCCAAACTCCCGCCCAGGGAGCGGCAGATCATCATGCTGCGATTCTTCGCGAACATGACGCAGTCGCAGATCGGCGAGGAGGTCGGCATCTCCCAGATGCACGTCTCCCGGCTGCTCACCCGCACCCTCGCACAACTGCGCGTAGGTCTCATCGGCGAGTGACGGGCCGCCGCGGGCTTCCCAATTGACGGAGCGTCAGTAAAACTGGCGCGATGCGAACGGGATCCCGTACGGCCGCCCCGACCGCCCTCCTCGCCCTGTGCTGCACGGCCGCCGCCGGCCTCACCGGCTGCGGCGGCCCGGCACGCGGCGGCTATGTCGCCGTGGGCGCCGCTGCCCCGGGCCCCGAACGGGGCCCGGGGGAGAACGTGGCGCCGCAGGGTCAGGTGGAGTTCCAGCAGCTCGGCGGCCCGTCCGCGGCGGGCGGCTCCTCCGTCTCGTCCAGTACGTCGGCCAGCACGCCCGAGTCCCGGCCACCCGGCGGCTCCGCCCCGGGCGGAGCGACGACCACCGGCCCCGGCGGCTCCGGACGCGCCGCCGGAATCCCGCCCGGTGCGGGGCCGTCCACCACCCCACCCGGCCTTCCGGGCACCCCAGGCTCCCCAGGCGCCCCCGGCTCGCCGAACACGCCGTCCGGCCCGTCGGGCCCGTCCACCAGGCCCGGCACGACGCCGCCGGCACCCCCGACGACCCCGGCGAAGCTGACGTTGTCCACCCCGGTCAGGGCGGCCGCCGCCGACCGCTGGTGCGAGCGGGTCACCATCACCTTCACCAACACCGGCACCACGGCGGCCCGTTCGGGCACGGCCAGCTTCGCGACCCACATCATCGGAGCCCTCGGCGTCGACTGGGCCACGATCACCACCACCCAGCCGCTGCCCACGCCGATCGCGGGCGGAGCCGCAAAGGCCCAGACCTACACGGTGTGCGTGGAGGCCTGGCGGGTGCCGCTGGGCATGCACGTGGACACCCAGAAGGTCACGGCCACCTGGAGCTGAGGCCGGGTCCCGGGTCTCAGTGCAGGACGACCCACAGGGCGGCGCCGAGGACGAGCACGAGGGCGATGCCCACCCCCAGCCACGCGCCCTTCTTGGAGCCCGCGGCCTGCTGCTCCTCCTCGCGGCGCTGGCGACGCGACCCGGTGGGCGTCTGCCGGGCCGGCGCGGCCTCCTCGACGAAGGCGCGGAACATCTGGGTGCTGCCCGCGGGGTCGTAGTTGCCCTCGGGGACCTGTGAGTTGTGGTTGTCAGCCATGGGGCAGGACCCTAGCCGGTTTTCCGGTTCCTTTACCGCCCCACCCCCAGGATTCATTTGCCTGTAGCAACCATCTGCTCTTATGGTTGCTCTAAGCAACAAGATGGGGGGTCGGCCGGTGACCACTCGGTACGAGGAGCTGGCCCGCCGGCTCACCGGGATCGGCGCGGTCAAGCGCGAGCTCGCCCGCGCCCTGCCCGCGGACTGCCCGCCCGGCGCGGCCGCCGTCCTCACCGTGCTCGACCGGCACGGAGAGATGCGACTGAGCCGGCTGTCCGAGCTCATGGCCGTCGACATCTCGGTGACCAGCCGGCACGTCGCCCACGTCGCCGAGCGCGGCTGGATCGGACGCGAGACCGACCCGGGTGACGGCCGCTGCCGCATCCTGCGGCTCACCCCGGCCGGGCACGCGCTCCTCGCCGAGCTCGGCGCCCGGCACACGGCCGCGCTGGAAACGGCGCTGGCCGACTGGTCCGCCCAGGACATCGACGTACTCAACACCCTGCTGGCCCGACTCCGATCGAGCTTCTAGACAAAGGAAAGACATGGCCAAGTCGGAGACGACGCCCGAGGGCACGTCCACCGCGACGCCCACCGCCCCGTCCGTGACCCCGTCCGGGACCCCGTCCGCGACGCCGCCCACAGCCCCGTCCGTGACCCCGTCCATGACCCACCCGCAGATCATGAAGGCGCTTTCCGGGCTGATGCTCGGCATGTTCGTGGCGATCCTGTCGTCCACGATCGTCTCCAACGCCCTGCCCCAGATCATCAGCGACCTGGGCGGCACCCAGTCCTCGTACACGTGGGTGGTGACCGCGGCTCTGCTGTCGATGACGGCGGCCACCCCGCTGTGGGGCAAGCTGTCCGACCTCTTCAGCAAGAAGCTGCTGGTCCAGATATCCCTGGTGATCTACGTCCTCGGCTCCGTGGTCGCGGGCATGTCCCAGAACACCGGCATGCTGATCGCCTGCCGCGTCGTCCAGGGCATCGGCGTCGGCGGTCTGTCCGCCCTCGCGCAGATCGTGATGGCCGCGATGATCTCCCCGCGCGAGCGCGGCCGGTACAGCGGCTACCTCGGCGCGGTCTTCGCCGTCGCCACCGTCGGCGGTCCGCTGCTGGGCGGTGTCATCACCGACACCGAGTGGCTGGGCTGGCGCTGGTGCTTCTACGTCGGCGTGCCCTTCGCGGTCATCGCGCTGATCGTCCTGCAGAAGACGCTGCGGCTTCCGGTGGTGCGCCGGGACGTCAAGGTCGACTGGCTGGGCGCCTTCCTGATCAGCGGCGCCGTCTCGCTGCTGCTGATCTGGGTCACGCAGGCCGGTGACTCGTACGACTGGATCTCCTGGACGACCCTGGCGATGACCGGCGGCGCCGTCGCGCTCGGCGGGCTCTTCGTCCTCGTGGAGTCCCGGGCGAGCGAGCCGATCATCCCGCTGCGGCTGTTCCGCAACAAGACCATCACCCTCGCCTCGGCGGCCTCGCTGTTCGTGGGCATCGCGATGTTCTCGGGCACCGTGTTTTTCAGCCAGTTCTTCCAACTGGCCCGGGGCGAGTCCCCCACGATGTCCGGAGTTCTCACGATTCCGATGATCGGCGGGCTCTTCGTCTCCTCCACGGTTTCCGGTCTGGTGATCACCAAGACCGGTAAGTGGAAGGCCTGGCTCGTCTCCGGCGGTGTGCTGCTGACGGCCGGTCTGGGGCTGCTGGGCACCCTGCGGTACGACACCCCGTACTGGCACATCGCGGTCTACATGGCGCTGACCGGCCTCGGCCTCGGCATGATGATGCAGAACCTGGTCCTCGCCACCCAGAACCAGGTGGCCCCCGAGGACCTGGGCGCGGCCAGCTCCGTCGTCACCTTCTTCCGCTCGCTCGGCGGCGCCATGGGCGTCTCGGCGCTCGGCGCGGTGATGGCACACCAGGTCACCGGGTACGTGAAGGACGGCCTCGCCGCCCTCGGCCCGAAGGCCGCGGCGCTCGGCCACGGCGGCACGGGCGGCGGTGCCATCCCGGACCTCGACAAGCTGCCGGCGCCGTTCCGCACGGTCATCGAATCGGCGTACGGGCACGGCGTCGGCGACGTCTTCCTCTACGCGGCCCCCACCGCGCTGCTGGCGCTGCTGCTCTGCCTGTTCATCAAGGAGGTCGCGCTGAAGTCGAAGCCCGCGGCCCACGCTCCGGCGGCGGCGTCCGCCGAGGCGCCCGCCGTCGAGCCCGCCGAGGCGCCGGCCAAGGCCTAGGCGTCGGCCAAGGCCTTCGCCCAGGCCCAGGCCCAGCCGATCCCTAGGCGGTGGCCTTCGCCTCGATGCCCGCGATCAGTACGTCGAGCGCGAGACAGAAGTCGCCCTCGGGCGCCCGCCGGGCCGTGCCCCCGCAGCCGTGCAGGAACTGCGAGACGGCCAGGTGGGCGCCGGTCCGGGCGGAGCCGGCGAGGCCCGTGGCGTCCAACAGCCGCTGGAGGGCGGCGTCGAAGGCCCGGGCGTGCGGGCCGATGTTCGGATAGGCCGCGGTGAGCGGAGCCACCCAGGGGTGGTCCGCCAGCAGCCGCCGGTAGCCCCGGGCCAGCGTCCGCAGCCGGCCGGGCCAGCCCTCCGACGCCGGCCCGGAGGACAGGGCCAGCTCGCCCAGTGCCCGGTCCAGGGCCAGTTCGAGCAGATCGTGTTTGGTGTCCACGTACCAGTACAGGGACATCGCGGTGACCCCGAGCCCGGCGGCGAGCCGCCGCATCGAGAACCGGGCCAGCCCCTCGGCGTCGAGCAGCCGCACAGTGGCGGCGGTGATCCGCTCCCGGTCCAGCCCGGAGAGCGCCTCGCTGCGGCGTCTGGCGGGTGCGGCGGGCCTGGCGGCCAGCCACACGCTGGACTCGACCGGGAGCGGATCACCGGAATCAGCCGCGGTCACCATGGAGGCACCCTCCTCACGCCAGGTGGATCAGCCCGGAATGCCCGGTCCGCCCTGTTGATGCTAGGGGGTGCCTCCCCGGTCCGGCCGGATCAGGACGTGCCGCCCGGCGCGTGCGACGCCGGGTCAGGACGTGGGAGCCGTGAGGTCGTAGACGGTGGCTCCGCCCAGCGTGGACGCCTTGAACGTGGCCTTCACCCAGCTTTCGATGGCACTGCTGGTTCCGCCGGCCGGGCCGCCCTGCCGCATCCCGTCGGCGCTCTCGGAGGATGCTCCGCCCTGGCCGCCTCCCGGGCCTCCGCCCTGAATGCCTCCCTCGCCGCCTCCCTGGCTGATGAACCAGTGGATCCGGCCGTCCTTCACGTACTGCTTGAACTGCTCCAGGGTGGGCGAGGGGTCACTGCCGTTGAAGCCGCCGATGGGCATCACGGGCACGCCGGAGGCCAGTTGGTAGCTCGCCGCGTTCTGGGAGCCGACGGCGGCCGCCGCCCAGGTGTACTTTCCGGCGTCGGCCCGCAGGGCCGCCTTGGCCTCGGCGCCGACCCGGGTGCCGCCCAGCAGGCCGCCGGGTCCGCCCTGGCCACCACCGGCGCGCTCCATGCCGCGCCCGGCCTGACCGCCCGGGACTCCCGCACCGCCGGGGACTCCCGCAACGCCCTGGCCGCCCTGACCGCCCCGGCCCGGCGGCATGCCGCCCTGCGGCGGGATGTTGCCGCCCTGCGGGCCGCCCTGCTGCGCGCCACCGGGGCCGCCCAGCGGCACCTCACCGGCAGCGCCGGGACCCCGCATCATGCCGCCGGGTCCGCCCCGGCCTCCCGCCACCGCCGGTCCGGCGGTCACGATCGAGCCGGCGTGCCCGGTGTCCACGGTGGTCAGGCAGTACGCGAACGGGCCCGCCAGCGCCGCCGCCAGCCCCAGCGCGGCCGTGGCCTGCAGCACCCGGCGTCCCGCCCGCACGACGAACGGCAGCGCGGCCGCGGCGAGCAGACCGCCCACCAGGACCACCCAGCGCAGCCACGGGAGATAGCCGGTGGCGCGACCGAGCAGGACGTACGACCAGACGGCGGTCAGGGCGAGCGTCCCGGACAGGGTGAACAGCGCGGCCCGGGAGCCCCGCTCCTCCCACAGCACGGCGACGCCCATGCCGATCAGCGCGGCCACGAACGGCGCCAGCGCCACGGTGTAGTACTCGTGGAAGATGCCCTGCATGTAGCTGAAGACGACCGCGGTGATCAGCAGCGAACCGCCCCAGGCGAGGAAGGCCGCACGTGCCATGCCCTCCAGCGAGTCGGTGGCCCGGCGCGCCCGCCAGATGACCACCAGTCCGGCCACGAGCAGGACCAGGGCGGCGGGCAGCAGCCAGGAGATCTGACCGCCGATATTGGCGGAGAAGAGCCGGTCGATGCCCGTCTCACCCCAGCCGCCTCCACCGCCGCCGGCGCGTCCGCCACCGCCGACGCTACCCGTCTCGTTGCCGTTGATCCGCCCCAGGCCGTTGTAGCCGAGGGTGAGTTCCAGGAAGGAGTTGTTCTGCGAGCCGCCGATGTAGGGGCGGGAGGAGGCGGGCCACAGTTCGACGACGGCCACCCACCAGCCGCCGCCCACCACCATCGCGAGCCCGGCGAGCAAGAGCTGTCCCAGCCGCCTGCGCAGCCGGGTGGGCGCGCAGACGGCGTACAGCACGGCGAGCGGCGGCAGGATGACGAAGGCCTGGAGGGTCTTCGTGAGGAAGGCGAAGCCGACCGCGACACCGGCCCAGAGCAGCCAGTCGGTGCGTGCCCCGTCGAGGGCGCGCAGGACGCAGTACACGGTGAGCGTGAGCAGCAGGGTCAGCAGCGCATCGGGGTTGTTGAAGCGGAACATCAGCGCGGCGACGGGCGTGAGGGCGAAGACTGCGCCGCTCAGCAGCGCGGCCCCCGGCCCGAACTGGCGCCGCACGGCGGCATACAGCACACCGGTCGTCGCAACGCCCATCAGGGCCTGCGGGACGAGGACCTGCCAGGAGCCGAGCCCGAACAGCCGGACCGACAGCATCATCGGCCACAGGGCGGCCGGGGGCTTGTCGACGGTGATGGAGTTGCCGGCGTCGGAGGAGCCGAAGAAGAAGGCCTTCCAGCTCTCGCTGCCCGCCTGTACGGCGGCGGAGTAGAAGGAGTTGGCGTACCCGGAAGACCCCAGGTCCCAGAGCAGCAGGACGGCCGTGGCGATCAGCAGCCCGGCGAGAGCGGGCCGTTCCCAGAGGGGCCGGTCGGTGGCGTGCCGGCTGGTGCGCGCCCGGGACTCGGGGACCGGGAAGAGCGGAGTCGCTGCGGTGGTCATCGGATGTCGTCCTTCACAGGAGTGTCGCGCCGCTCGGGGAAGACCCAGGCGCGGAAGAGCAGGAACCGCAGCACGGTGGCCGCGAGGTTTGCGGTGATCAGGACGGCCAGTTCGGTGCTGTGCGCGGGTGCGGCCGCGGCCGCATCGAGGGCGGCGAGGGAGCCGCTGGTCAGAGCGAGCCCGATGGCGAACACCACCAGCCCCTGGGCCTGGTGGCGCACCGCCCGGTCCCGGCCGCGCACGCCGAAGGTGAGGCGGCGGTTGGCGGCGGTGTTGGCAACGGCGGAGAGCAGCAGGGCGGCGCCATTGGCGACCTGCGGACCCGCTCCGGTGCGGAAGGCGGAGTACAGCAGCAGGTAGAGCAGGGTCGACAGGGCCCCGACGGCGCAGAAGCCGAGGAGCTGGCGGGCCAGCCCGCCGTCCACGCCGGGCAGCGCCGTGCGGTCCCGCGGGTCGTCGCCGAAGGGGCGGGCGAGCCTGTCGAGCGGGAGCGCGCCGACGGCCAGCGCCCGGCCCACCCGCCAGACGCCCTTGAGGTCCTCGGTGGCGGTCTTCACGATGTGGACGGTGGAGTCGGGGTCGTCGACCCAGTCCACCGGCACCTCGTGGATCCGCAGCCCGGCCCGCTCGGCGAGCACGAGCATTTCGGTGTCGAAGAACCAGCCGGTGTCCTGCACCAGGGGCAGCAGACGCTCGGCGACCTCCCGCCGGATGGCCTTGAACCCGCATTGGGCGTCGCTGAAGCGGGCGGCGAGCGAGGAACGCAGGAGGAGGTTGTAGGCGCGGGAGACGAACTCCCGCTTCGCTCCCCGTACCACCCGGGAGGACCGGGCGAGGCGGGTGCCGATGGCGAGATCGGAGTGGCCGGAGATCAGTGGGGCGACCAGGGGCAGCAGGGCGTTGAGGTCGGTGGAGAGGTCCACGTCCATGTACGCCAGGACCGGTGCGTCGGAGCCGGACCAGACGGTGCGCAGGGCCCTGCCCCGGCCCTTCTCCTCCAGCCGGGTGCTGCGTACGCCGTCCAGGGCTGCGGCGAGCTCGCGTGCGACCTCGGGGGTGCGGTCGGTGCTCGCGTTGTCGGCGACGGTGATCCGGAAGGGATAGGGGAAGGTGCGGGTGAGGTGCTCGTGCAGCCGGCGCACGCACGGTCCGAGGTCTTTCTCCTCGTTGAAGACCGGGATCACCACGTCGAGGACGGGCTCGCCGGGCAGGGGGGCGAGGGGAGCCCGTGCCGGAAGGGCCCCGGGAGAGGCGTCGATTGGCATGTACCGACACTCGCCGGGGGGCCTGTCACCGCTGTGTGATGAGCCTGTGCCCCGTCTGTGAGTCCGTCTGTGGGTCCGTCCGTGAGGACGCCTGCGCGTCGGTCTGCGGCTGGGGCAGCAGGACCTCGAAGCAGGTCCGTCCGGGCTCGCTGCGCACGCTGACCCGTCCGCCGTGCGCGGCGACCACGGCCTGGACGATGGCGAGCCCCAGTCCGGTGGAGCCCGCCGCCCGGGAACGGGAGGCGTCGCCGCGGGCGAAGCGCTCGAAGACGTGGGGGAGCAGGTCGGGCGGGATGCCGGGCCCGTCGTCCTCGATCCGTAGCCGGACGGCGGATGTTTCACGTGAAACATGCGCGGTGACGGTGGTGCCGGGCGGGGTGTGGGTGCGGGCGTTGGCCAGGAGGTTGACCAGGACCTGCTGAATACGGGCCGGGTCGCCGCAAAAGGGCGCGGGTTCGTCGGGCAGGCGCAGCCGCCAGTGGTGCTCGGGGCCGGCGGCCCGGGCGTCGCTGACGGCGTCGACGACGAGCGGGGCCAGGTCGGTGTCGGTGTCGCCGGTGGAAAGGGGGCGGCCCGCGTCGAGCCGGGCCAGCAGCAGCAGATCCTCGACCAGGCCCGTCATACGGGTCGCCTCCGACTCGATCCGGCCCAGGGCGTGCCGGGTGTCGGGACCCGGCTCCTCCCGCCCGCGGCGGGTCAGTTCGGCGTAACCGCGGATGGAGGCCAGCGGGGTGCGCAGTTCGTGGCTGGCGTCGGCGACGAATTGCCGGACCCGCATCTCGCTCTGCTGGCGGGCCGTGAGCGCGGAGGAGACGTGGCCCAGCATCCGGTTGAGGGCCGCGCCGACCTGACCCACCTCGGTGCGGGGGTCGGCCTCGGCATCCCGGACCCGCTCGTGGAGCGCGGGCTCGCCCCTGTGCAGGGGAAGTTCGGAGACCCGGGTGGCGGTGGCGGCCACCCGGCGCAGCGGGCGCAGGGCGACCCCGACCAGTGCCTGCCCGGCGAGGGAGGCCGCGATCAGCCCGGCGAGGGTGACGCAGACCTCCACCGCGATCAGGGTGTTCACGGTGGAGTCGACCTCGTGGAGCGGGAAGCCCAGGACGAGGCTTCCATCGGGCGCGGACTGCACCCTGTACGCCCCGAGTCCCGGCAGGCTCAGGTTCATGGGTGTGCCGCGGCCCTGCCCGGCCGTGCGCGCGGCCTGGGCGAGGACGGCGGTCTGGGCCTCGGTGAGGGCCTGGCCCTTACTGGGCTCGGGGTCTTCGACGCGCACGTTGCGGTCGGCCCCGAACACCTTGCCGTCGGAGTCGGCACGGAATCCGACGGCGCCCAGCGGGGTGCCGGGCCCCAGGACCGACTTCCCCTCCCTGATCGCCTTCTGCATGCCGGGAGGCGAGGCGGCCATGTCGACGGAGATCCGCAGCTGCTCGTCGAGCTTGTCGACAAGGTACGAGCGCAGGGCAAGGGTGGTGACGGCCCCGATGGCCGCGCCCACCACGGCGATCAGTGCCACCGCCGAGACGACGAGCCGGGTCCGCAGGGACCAGGGGCGGCGCGGCCGCTTCAGGCGGAAGGCCACTACTCCGCCGGCTTGATCAGGTAGCCGGCACCTCGCCGGGTGTGGATCATCGGCGCCATCCCCGGGCCGCTCTCCAGCTTCCGCCGCAGGTAGGAGATGTACAGCTCGACCACATTGGCCTGGCCGCCGAAGTCGTAGGACCACACTCGGTCCAGGATCTGCGCCTTGCTCAGTACGCGACGCGGATTGCGCATGAGGTAGCGCAGCAGCTCGAACTCGGTAGCGGTCAGGTGGATCTCCCGGCCGCCGCGCACCACCTCGTGGCTGTCCTCGTCGAGGCGCAGGTCGCCGACTGCGAGCACCGAGCCGCCGCGCGCGGCCTGGGCCGCGCCCGAGCGGCGGACCAGGCCGCGCAGCCGGGCCACGACCTCTTCCAGGCTGAACGGCTTGGTGACGTAGTCGTCGCCGCCCGCCGTCAGGCCCGCGATGCGGTCCTCCACGGAGTCCTTGGCGGTCAGGAAGAGCACGGGGACCTGGGGGATCTCCCGGCGCAGCTGCCCCAGGACGGCGAGCCCGTCCATGTCGGGGAGCATGATGTCGAGGACGACGACGTCCGGCCGGAACTCGCGCGCCGCCCGGACCGCGCCGGCCCCGTCACCGGCGCTGCGGACCTCGCAGCCCTCGTAGCGCAGGGCCATGGACAGCAGCTCGGAGAGTGAGGCCTCGTCGTCGACGACGAGGACCCGGCAGGCTCCGCCGTCGGGCCGCACCAGGGCCATGGGGTTGCTCGTGGACGTGGACGCGTGGGAGGTGGTCGTCGCAGTCATACGACCACGCTGTCCGGCGCCTCTGAGAGCGTTCTTGTCCCTACCTGTGAATTTCCTGAGAAACGCCGGTCAGCCGTCGAGCCGGAACAGTCGCGCTCCGTTGTCGTGGCAGACGGCGCGCAGCCAGTCGTCGCCGAGGCCGAGCCGTTCGAGGGCGACGAGCTGATGCTCGTAGGGGTAGGGGATGTTCGGGAAGTCCGTGCCCAGCAGGATCCGGTCGCTCAGGTCGGCGAGCCGCCCGAGGTCCCCGGGCGGGAAGCCGCTGATCCGCTCGGAGAAGTCGGTGAACGCCATCGTGGTGTCGAGGCGCACCTCCGCGTACCGGCCTGCGAGGTCGAGGAAGTCGGCGTACTCGGGCATGCCCATGTGGGCGACGATCAACGGCAGCCGTGGGTGGCGGGCCAGCAGCCGGGCGATCGGCTCGGGCCCGGTGTGCTTGCCCGGGGCCGGCCCGGACCCGCAGTGGATCACGGTCGGGACACCTGCCTCGGCGAGCAGCCCCCAGACGGGGTCGAGCCGGTCGTCGTTCGGGTCGTAGCCACCGACCTGGAGGTGCGACTTGAAGACGCGGGCCCCGCCTTCGAGGGCCCGGCCGACATACGCGGTCACGCCCTCCTCCGGGAAGAAGGTCGCGGTGTGCAGGCAGTCAGGGGTCCGGGCGGCGAAGTCGGCGGACCAGGCGTTGAGCCAGGCTGCCATCTCCGGCTTGTGCGGGTAGAGCATGGCGGTGAAGGCCCGGACCCCGAACTCCCTCAGGAGCGCGACGCGCTGCTCCTCCTCGTGCCGGTAGGTGATGGGCCACTCGACAGCCGTCAGCGGGCCGATCGCGTCGAAGTAGTCCCAGACCTTGTCCAGGACCCGCGCGGGCATGAAGTGAGTGTGGACGTCCACCAGGCCGGGCAGCCCGAGCCGCTCCCGGAAGGCACGGACCGCCTCAGCCGTTGCGGGCAAAGCCGTGGCTCCGCTCGACGGTCGCGACGTGCAGGGTGTAGCGCTCGTACCAGTCCTCTCGGCCCTGCTTCATGGCCGCCTGGTGCTCCAGGTCCTCCCGCCAAGCGGCGAGGGACTCGTGGTCACGGAAGTAGGCGACGGTGATACCGAGACCTCCCGGGGTGCGGGCGGACTCGTAACCGAGGAAGCCGGGATTCTCCGCGACGATCTCGTTCATCCGGGCGAGGGTCTCCGGGTATCCGCTGTCATCGGAGCAGCGGATATTGCTGAAAACGGCCATGACATAAGGCGGTTCGAAGGCCGGTACCGGCTGGATGCTCATGCCCACCACCCTCGTCGGCGCGCCCCTGGCATGTCCACCGGAATCGGCCCCGGAAGCCCAAAGGGATCCAAGTTTTGACCATGCCCAACCCGCCCGCCCGGCCCTGCTCAGCCCGCCCGCCCCTGCCCTGCTGGGCCTGCCCGCTCAGACTTGCCTTGCCCGGCCCGGTCCTACCGTCCGTCCCCCTGCCCGACCGGCCCGCCCTGCCCGCTGGATGGCCTCGACACAAAGAACGACAGTGCGCGGGTAACCACCGCGAGGCCCTACCCGGCTCGGCCCTGCTCAGCGCTGCCCGGCCCGGTCGCCCTGCCCTGCTGGGCCCTGCCCGCTCAGACTTGCCCGGCCCGGCCCTACCGTCCGTCGCCCTGCCCTGCTGGGCCCTGCCCGCTCAGACTTGCCCGGCCCGGCCCTACCGTCCGTCCCCCTGCCCGGCCCACCTTGCCCTGCTCGGCCCGGCCCGCTCGCCCCTGCCTGCTGGGCCCTGCCCGCTCAGGACTTGCCTTGCCCGGCCCGATCGGTGCTGCCCTGCCCGATCGGCCTTGCCCCCTGCCCTGCCCGGCCGGGCCCCGGACCGAGACCGGCGGTCCTGTCCCAGGTGAGGCTCCTCAGAACAGCCCGACCTGCTCGGCGGGCGGCTGCCCGGCCACGGGTGGGATCACCGCCACCGGCACGGTCGTCACGGCCTCGTCCCCCGGGGCGACGAGTTCCCACCCGGCGAGCAGCCGGGTGTCCACCACCAGCCCGTCCGCGAGGTGTAGATCGGGGCCGGCCGCGCCCGCCAGCCGACCCACGACTGCCCCGCCGGGCACCATCTCGGTGATCACCCGCGCGGGCGCGGGCAGCCCGCTTAGCCCGAACGGTCCTGCGTGGTCGGTTACTTCGCACTCCACGCGCTCCAGCGACTCCGGCCACCCGGGCAGTGTGGCGGCCCGGGCATGCAGCGCGGCGACTTCCCGGGCCCGGTCGGGCGCGGCCGGCAGGTGCGCCCGTACGGCGCGCTTACGCGCGTACGCGATCCGGTCGGGCACCCCGAGGGCCGCCCGCAGCAGCTCCTCGGTGCGCCGCGTGGCCATGAGCGGTCCTCGCCCCAGCCAGGCCCAGGCCACGGCCCCCTGCTCCAGCAGCCTGACCGCGCCGCGCTCCTCGGCGGTGATGCCGACCTTGACCATCCCGGGACCGAACCACGCCAGGTAGACGCGGTAGGTCCGCGGATCGGCGGCATTCGTGTCGGCGGCGACCGAGAACGACCTGTCGAGGCGCGCGCATTCGGGACACTGCGCGGTCCCGGCGCGTCCCGGCACGGGGGCGCCGGTGGGGCAGGGCGTCCGCTTCCCGGCCCGCCGCACGCCGAGGCAACGCCGCTCCGCCCGGGCCACGAAGGCCAGCCGCTGCCCGTACGCGAGCACGCTCGCCCGCTCGCCGCGCCCCTCCCCGTACCAGCCGATGGCGGGGCGGCCGTCGCTCCACCGGATCCCGGTGCACCACCAGCTCACAGCGGGAGCGGCCGCTCGAAGAAGGTCTCCAGGACGACGGTGGCCTGCGTACCGCTGACCCCGTCGATCGCGTAGAGCCGCCGCAGGACGTCCTGCAACTGCTGGGTCGAGGCCGTGCGCACCTTCACCATGACGGACGCGCTGCCCGCGATGATGTGCGCCTCTTGGATCTCGGGAATCGCGGCGAAGGCGGCGGCGGACTCCCCCATCCAGGCGTTGGAGTCAACCATCACGTAAGCGAGCACCCCACTGCCGACAGCAGCCGGGTCGACCTCGACGGTGGTCCGTCGGATCACCCCGCGCTCGCGCAGTTTACGGACGCGTTCGTGCGTGGCCCCGGCCGAGAGCCCCACGGCCGCGCCGAGTGCAGCGTACGACTGGCCGGCGTCTTCCTGCAGGCGCAGAACGAGCGCCCGGTCGATCTCGTCCACTCGATCTTCCTCCCATGGACCCGTCGGATCTTGGGAAGACGGTACCTGATCCTGCAATCTCGCCATCAAGCCGAACAAAATTCGGCGATGCCCTCCCACGGGGAATCATTTCGGACATAGCCGACCTCACCTTGTACAAGATCCGGGACGACCGCTTCACGACCGGCCACTGCGCCAACGGCGACGCGCGCCAGGACCGGCTCTACGACGACTGCCGCTGGGCGGAAGGCCCGCTTTGTCTGCCGGCCTTACGGCAACTGCTGGGGAGCGACATCCCCAGGACCGGATGCTGAGCCGGGACGAGGCGACCGGCGCGGTCTCCGTCTTCCGCCCCCAGGCCGGACACTCCAGCGGCAACACCCTGGACCACGAAGGCCGCCTGATCACCTGTGAGCAGGTCTGCCGACGTCACCCGCACAGAACCCGACGGCAGCATCACCGTCATCGCCGACCTCTTCGACGGAAAGCGGCTCAACAGCCCCGACGGTCCGGTGGTCCGCTAGGACCGCTCGAGCTGGTCTCCCACCCGGACTCCGGCATCACCAACGACTACGCAGGCCACCGCAAGCCCAGTGAGACTCCCTGGTGATGTCCGGGGCCGGCCTCCCCCGGGCCCTCTGAGGACCGTGGCGTGCCCGGCTACCGGGCGACGAACTGCGTCAGGATCGCCTGCACCTCGTAGATGTCGACACCCTTGGTGAAGGTCTTCTCGATCGGCGCCGAGCTCCCGGATATCCATATCTTGAGCTCGGCGTCGAGATCGAAGTGGCCGGCGGTCTCCACGGAGAAGTGCGTGATGCTCCGGTACGGGATGGAGTGGTACTCCACTTTCTTCCCGGTCAGCCCCTGCTTGTCGACGAGCACCAGCCGCCGGTCGGTGAACAGGATCGTGTCCCGAATCAGCAGATACGCGGCGTGCACCTGCTCGCCCTGCCCCAGCAGTCGCCCGTAGTCCCGCTGCGCCGACGCCGGGTCGACGCGGTGCGCGTTTCCGAACAGTCCCATGAGAGCCCCCCGTTTTCCGGTTCGAACGATCTTCAGAAACCGTACCGAGGCCCGGACGTAACCCGCGTCCCCCGCCAGAGCCACCTCACCCCCGACTACTCCCGGGGTATCCCCTCCCCACGAAGGAGGAGACCCGCCCGTCAGGACATACGACAGAGGCCCTCAGGATTTCTCCTGAGGGCCTCTGCCTCGCTGTGCACTCGGCAGGATTCGAACCTGCAACCTTCTGATCCGTAGTCAGATGCTCTATCCGTTAAGCTACGAGTGCTTGGGCTTCCCGGGGTTTTGCGCCCCGTTGGCCTTGCGAGAACAACAATACATGGACCTCGCCGGGACGCGAAATCCATTAGCCAAACCATTGCTGACCTGCGAAAACGAGCCGGATGAAGATCGTCCGGATGGGTTCGCACAGAGGTCGGAGCGGACCGGATTGCCCCGGAACGCATCGAAGCCCCGGTCCGTCAGGACCGGGGCTTCGATGAGGTGCGGAGGCGGAGGGATTTGAACCCTCGATGGACCGTAAAGCCCAAACCGCATTAGCAGTGCGGCGCCATAGACCGGACTAGGCGACGCCTCCAGCACACCCTCGCGTACGAGGGTGCGTGCAGATGATGACACAGGCGCAGGGCCCCTCACCAATCCGCTCCCACGGTACTAGGAGGGACGGGCCGAGGGCAAAGCCTTAAAGCCTCCGCGGCACGCAACATCGGCGGCCCCCCGTCGTTGGGCAGGCGTACGACGTACGGACGACCTGGAGTGCCCCATGCTGCGTCTCGCCGCCCTCGCCGTCACCTCCGCCCTGGCCGCCACGGCTGCGGGGCCGCTGCCCCCGCTGCCGCTGGGCCGGCTGCTGACGGCACCCGACCGCCTCACCATCTCCATGGCCGACACCGGCAGCCGCCGGCTGGACCGCGAGTTCCAGCTCGAATGCGACCCCGTGGGCGGCGACCACCCCTGGAAGGAGCAGTCCTGTGCCCGGCTGGACCAGCTCGCCAAGAAGGGGAAGGACCCCTTCGCGCCCGTCTCCCCGAACGAGGTCTGCTCCGTGCAGTACGGGGGCCCGGCCACCGCCCGGATCACCGGGACGTGGCACGGGCAGCGCGTGGACGCGGCCTTCCGCCGGACGAACGGATGCGAAATCAGCCGCTGGGACGAGTTGGAACCTCTGCTTCCACCTGGGCGTTCCTGACCTGGGAGGATGCGCGGGATGGGCGGTATCCACCACACATCGTCCACCCCGGCGGGGGAGTGTGGCCTTAGACTCCTCCCGTGACATGCCGGTAGTTGTGGTCAGGGAGGAAGCTCGTCGTGAGCAGCAGGCCATCCCGAGGCGCTGCTCGCCTCGCAGCAATACTCGACGCTCTTCCGGACGCGCTGTTGCTCGTCAACGCCAACGGCACTGTGGTCAACGCCAATTCGATCGCTCTCGAGGTCATGGAGAGCCCGGGCACCGGGCTCGTCGGCCGCGGCGTGCTCGATCTCCTGCCCGAGTTCGACTCCAAGCTGATCCCCGGCTCCATGCGCCGGCCCGGTGAGGACGAGGGCGGCCGGACCAAGCCCACGCGGATGATCGCGCGGCGCACCGACGGCAGCGAGTTCCCCGTCGAAGTGACCAGCGCCCATCTCGACGGCCGCGACGCCTACCGCGAGCCGCAGCCCGCATACACCGGCGACGAGCTGCTGATGCTCGTCGTACGGGACCTCTCGCAAACCGTGGACACCGAGGCCGAGCTGGCCCGCTCCCAGCGGCAGACCGAGATGATCCTGCGGGCCGCCGCCGAGGGCGTCGTCGGCACCGACACCGACGGACGAGTGGTGCTGGTCAACCCGGCGGCCGCCCAGATCCTCGGATACCGCGCCACCGACCTCGGCAACCGCGAACTGCACGAGCTGGTCCTGCACTCACGCGCCGACGGCTCCCCGTTCCCCTTCGAGGAGTCTCCGCTCGCCGACACCCTGCGCAGCGGACGCAAGCACCGCGTGCGCGGGCAGGTGCTGTGGAACAAGGCCGGCCAGCCCGTCGCCGTCGACCTGACCACCTCGCCGGTACGGGACGGGGAGCAGCTCGTCGGCGCCGTCATGACCTTCACCGACCGGCGGCCCTACGACGCCCTCGCCGCGCGCCACGCGCAGCTGCTGGCCGTCCTCGGCGACTCGCTGCGCGGCCCGCTGGACGAGCTGCGCGGGGAGCTGGCCACGCTGGCCGCCGACGATGCGGGTCAGTTGTGGCCCGAGGCCAATCAGCTGCTGCACCATCTGGCCGCCGGCTACTCCCGGATGACCACGCTCGTGGACAACGTGCTCGGCTTCCAGCGTCTGGACTCCGGGGTCGAGCGGCTCACGAAGAAGAAGATCCTGATCAACGGCGTGGTCGCGGCCGGTGTCGACGGCGCGGTCGAGCTGATCGGCCCGGGCCGCGCACAGTTCGCCGTCCATGCACCGACGATCGAGGCCGAGGTGGACGCGGGCCGGATCGCGACCGCCCTCGCGCACCTGATCGCGGACGTCGCCGGGGTGGACGCCACCGGCAAGACCCGGCAGGGCAGTGGGTACAGCGACTCGACGATCGTGGTGGCGGCCGCCCAGCGCGGCGATGTCGTACGGATCGAGGTGCGCGGACCGTACGAGGGCGGCGACCCCGTACACGAGCCGATCGTCCGGGGGATCGTGGCCGCGCACGGAGGCGTGCTGCAGACGGTGGAGGTCCCGGGCGCGCCCGGCGGCGCGTTCGTGCTGGAGCTGCCCCTGGGCTCGGGCGCGGGGACGGTCAGCCTGCCCGAGCCGGCGGAGCAGCCCCCGGCCGACACGGGCGCCGCGGGCCGGGTCTCCGGCGGACGGCGGGCCCGGCGCGGGGTGGATGCCTTCCTGGAGGACGAGGACGGTTCCGGCACGGCCGGCGCCGACAGGGCCGCCGAGGGCGGCGCGCTGGCACTGCCGTCCGGGCGGCGGCGGGCGGGCGAGGCCGGTGGCGAAGGCGAGACGGGTCCGGAGCTCGCGCAGTCCCCGGTGAATCCGGCGGGGCTCGGGACCGGGCGGCGTCGTGGCCGCGACGGTGACGGCAGCGGCGGAGGCGGTGCGGACGGCCCGGGGCAGCCCGTGCCCCCGCAGGGCACCGCCATGCCCGCGCTCCCGCCCGTGCCCGCAGTGCCACCGGTTCCGCTGACGGAGCATCCCGCCGGACGCCGGCGGGCGCTGGGTGCGGCCGGGCCCGCGCAGACCGGCGGCCCGGTGCCGGCGACCGGGCTCGGGCCGATGCCCGCTCCCGCCCAGGTTCCCCCACGTCCCATCGCCCCCGAAGGCGGCTTCGCTCTGCCCGCCGGCCCGACCCCGGCGCCCCCGGCCCCGTCCGCTCCGCAGCCCCCCGCGACGGCCGGTTCGGCCGCCGCTCCCGGTGAGGCCGAGGCCGAAGCCCCCGGCGGCCGGCGTGGCCGCCGGACGCTGAGCGCGCCCGCCGCCGAGACCGAAGCCCCCGCCGCGCCGTCGGCTGCGGCCGAAGGGGATCCCGTACATCCCACCGGGCGGCGTCGCGCGCTGCCCGCCACCCCGGCATGGCCGGTTCCGGCGGCCCGGACCGCTCCCGAGGCCGACGAGGCGTCCGGCCAGGTCGCGGTGCCCGGCGCCAGGCAGCCGCAGGAGACCCCGGCGGAGGGCCAGGCCGCGCAGCCGATCAGCGTGCGGGCCCTCGGCACACTCGGACAGGGCATCTCCGTGGACCCCAACGGCTCCGGCTCCGGCCGTCGGCGCCGACTCGCCGAGCCCGCCCCCCAAGGCCGGGCATTTGCCATAGAAGCCCCCGAGGCGGGCTCCGACGAGGGCCCCGAGCCTCTGGACGGCCCCGGCGGCGCCGTCGAGGTCGTCAACCGTCCCGTGCCGCGGCCCGTCGACGACGAGCTCCCGCCGGAACCGCTGGACAATCCGCGGCGGCTCCTGGTGTGGCCCGCACCCGACGTGCAGACCCAGCAGGCGCTCAGCGACCGCGGCTACCGCCCGGTGGTCGTGCACTCCCGCGAGGAGGTGGACGCGCAGATCGCCGCGTTCCCCGCCGCCCTGTTCGTGGACCCGCTGACCGGGCCGATCACCCGTACCGCCCTGCAGTCCCTGCGCCAGGCCGCGGTGGCGGCCGAGGTGCCCGTACTGGTCACGGCCGGTCTCGGGCACGCCACGCGCGAAGCGGCGTACGGCGCCGATCCGGCCGTCCTGCTGAAGGCGCTCGCTCCGCGCGACAGCGAGCAGCACCCCTCGCGGGTGCTGCTGATCGAGGAGCACGACGAGATCGCGACCGCCCTGACCGCCGCACTGGAGCGGCGTGGCCTCCAGGTCGCCCGGGCGGGCGCCGACACCGACGCCGTGGAACTCGCGACGCGGATGCGGCCCAACCTGGTCGTCATGGATCTGATGCAGGTGCGCCGCAGGCGGGCCGGGATCGTGGACTGGCTGCGCGCCAACGGGCAGCTGAATCGCACCCCGCTGGTCGTCTACACGACGGCCGGCATCGACTCGTCCGAACTGCCGCGGCTGGCCTCGGGCGAGAGCGTGCTCTTCCTCGCCGAGCGGGCCACGACGGCGGACGTACAGGGCCGCATCGTGGACCTGCTGGCCAAGATCGGCACCAACTAGCGATCCTGGCCCGATGGCCACCATCAACACCACCGAGCAGACCGTCCCCGCCGACAACGGGGAGGTGAACCTGCTGATCGCACGACAGGTGGAGCCGGGGCACGAGGAGACCTTCGAGGCTTGGGCCCACGGGATCCTGGAGACGGCCGCGAGTTTCCCGGACCACCTCGGATACGGGCTGTTCCGCCCGGCGGTCGAGGGCGGCCCGTGGTTCCTGGTCCACCGTTTCCGCAACCAGGCGGCGTTCCAGCGCTGGCAGGACTCCGCGGAGCGGGCGCAGTGGTTCTCCAACTGCCTCGGCCACCACCACACGGAGATAGCCCGCAGGGAACTGCACGGCATGGAGACGTGGTTCGCCAAACCGGGTACGACCCGGCCCGCGCCGCCGCGGTGGAAGATGGCGATCAGCTCGGGGCTGGCCATCTTCCCGATCTCGCTGATCGGCAACGCGGTGCTCGGGCCGTACCTGGTGGATGTGCACTTCGTGGTGCGGACGGCGGCCTTCGCCGTCGTCTTCAGCACGCTGATGACCTACGTGGCCATGCCCGCAGTCAGCAAGCTGCTGCGGCCATGGCTCACGCGCGGCTAGTCCAGCTTGGTGACGTCCAGCGCGCCGTCCGCGTACTGCTTGCGGATCACCTTCTTGTCGAACTTGCCGACGCTGGTCTTCGGCACCTCCTTGATGACCGCCCAGCGCTCCGGCAGCTGCCACTTGGCGATCGACTGGCCGAGGAACACGCGAAGTCCCGCGTAGTCCACGCCCGCGCCCTCCTTGAGGACCACGGTGGCCAGTGGACGCTCGCCCCACTTGTCGTCGGGGACGGCCACGACCGCCGCCTCGGCGACCTCGGGGTGCGCCATCAGCGCGTTCTCAAGCTCCACGCTGGAGATCCACTCGCCGCCGGACTTGATGACGTCCTTGGCCCGGTCGGTGAGGGTGAGGTAACCGTCGGGGCTGATGACGCCGACGTCTCCGGTCTTGAGCCAGCCGTCGGCGCTGAACTTGTCCTCGGGACGGAAGGCTTCGCCGGACGCGCCACCGTAGTAGGCGCCCGCGATCCAGTTGCCGCGTACCTCCAGCTCGCCCGCCGACTCGCCGTCCCAGGGCAGGTGGTCGCCGCCGGGACCGACCAGGCGGGCCTCGACGCCCGCCGGGAAACGGCCCTGGGTGAGGCGGTAGGGCCACTCCTCCTCGGCGCTCAGACCGGCCGGCGGGTGCGCCATCGTGCCCAGCGGGGACGTCTCGGTCATGCCCCAGGCGTGGCAGACGCGGACGCCGAGCTTGTCGTAGGCCTCCATCAGGGAGGGCGGACAGGCCGAGCCGCCGATCGTGACGTGCTTCATCGAACTCAGGTCACGCGGGTTGGCGGTTACCTCGGCCAGCATGCCCTGCCAGATGGTGGGAACGGCCGCTGCGTGCGTGGGCTTCTCCCGCTCGATCATCTCGGCGAGCGGCGCGGGCTGCAGGAAGCGGTCCGGCATCAGCATGTTGATGCCGGTCATGAAGGTGGCGTGCGGCAGCCCCCAGGCGTTCACATGGAACTGCGGGACCACGACGAGGGAGGTGTCCTTGTCGGTCAGCCCCATCGACTCGGCCATGTTGACCTGCATGGAGTGCAGGTAGATCGAGCGGTGGGAGTAGACGACGCCCTTGGGGTCCCCGGTGGTGCCGGAGGTGTAGCACATGGCGGCGGCCTGGCGCTCGTCCAGCTCGGGCCAGTCGTAGCTGTCGGAACGGCCCGCGAGGAGTTCCTCGTACTCGTGCACGCGCACGTCCAGGCCGTCGAGCGCGGAGCGGTCGCCGATGCCGGAGACCACTACGTGCTCGATGGTCGGCAGGTGCGGCAGCAGCGGCGCCAGCAGGGGCAGGAGCGTGCCGTTGACCAGGACGACCCGGTCGACGGCGTGGTTGACGATGAAGACCAGCTGCTCAGGAGGGAGCCGCAGGTTCAGCGTGTGCAGGACCGCGCCCATGGAGGGGATCGCGAAGTACGCCTCGACATGCTCGGCGTTGTTCCACATGAGCGTGGCGACCCGGTCGTCCTGTTGCACACCGAGCTCGTCGCGCAAGGCGTTCGCAAGGCGGGTGGCGCGGGTACCGATCTCGGCGAAGCTGCGGCGATGCGGCTCGGCCTCCCCGGTCCAGGTCGTGACCTGGGACTTCCCGTGGATCGTCATCCCGTGTCGGAGTATGCGGGTGACGAGGAGCGGTACGTCCTGCATGGTGCTCAGCAAAGCGTCCTCCCGGTGAGCGCTGCGGCGCTGCGGCGGCTACGGATGCTGCCGATTCTGCGCGCATACCGGTCGGCATGTCACTACCCAAAGGTAGAAACTGCGCGGTGTTTCACGTGAAACATCTCTGGTTTCACGTGAAACATCCTCCGGCTCACCTGACGGGGGTGAGCTCCGGGTCCTCGCGGAGCTTGACCAGCGCGCGGGAGACAGCGCTCTTGACCGTGCCGATGGAGACCCCCAGCAGCTCGGCGGTCTGCGCCTCACTGAGGTCCTCGTAGTAGCGCAGGACGACCATGGCCCGTTGCCGGTCGGGCAGCCGGGTCACCGCTCGCCACATCGCGTCCCGCAGGGCCTGCGCCTCCGCGGGATCCGCGGCGGGGTACTCCTCGTTCTCCGGGAGCTCGTCGCAGGCGAACTCGTCGACCTTGCGCTTGCGCCACTGGGAGGTGCGGGTGTTGACCAGTGCCCGCCGGACGTAACCGTCGAGGGCGCGGTGGTCCTCGATGCGGTCCCAGGCCATGTACGTCTTCGCGAGGGCCGTCTGGAGCAGGTCCTCGGCGTCGCACGGGTTGGCGGTGAGGGAGCGCGCGGTGCGCATGAGGACCGTGCCGCGGGTCCTGACGTACGCCGAGAACGACGGGTACGGCGTCGGATTCGAGGCGAGCGTGCACACAGGCGTGGTCATGGCTCCACGCTAGGAGCGCACGCACCTCCTGGGATCGGCCGCAAGTGCCGAAGGAGGGTCCACCTCAGGTTGTAGGGCCAGGACGGGCTCCACCTCCTGAAGGTGGAGGAGGCGGAGCCCGGCAGCTTGCGGATCTCAGCCGTCGGCGCCGAGGATCAGCCCGGACGTCGGTACCCCGGTGCCCGCTGTGACAAGTACGTGCTCGGCCCCCACGGCCTGGTTGACGGAGGTGCCGCGCAGCTGGCGGACGGCCTCCGCGATGCCGTTCATACCGTGCAGGTAGGCCTCCCCGAGCTGGCCGCCATGGGTGTTGAGCGGCAGCGCGTCCGCGGCCACGAAATCGGCGGCCTCACCGGGCACGCAGAAGCCGAACTCCTCCAGCTGCATGAGCACGAAGGGGGTGAAGTGGTCGTAGAGGATGCCGACGTCGATGTCCGAGGGGCGCAGGCCGCTGGTCCGCCAGAGCTGGCGCGCGACCACGCCCATCTCCGGCAGCCCTGTGAGGTCGTCCCGGTAGAAGGAGGTCATGGCCTCTTGGCGCCGGCCGGCACCCTGCGCGGCAGCGGTGATCACGGCGGGCGCGTGCCTGAGGTCGCGCGCCCGCTCGGTCGTGGTGACGACGAGGGCCTGGCCGCCGTCGGTCTCCTGACAGCAGTCCAGCAGACGCAGCGGTTCCACGATCCAGCGCGAGGCGGCATGGTCGGCGAGGGTGATGGGCTTGCCGTGGAAGTACGCGGCGGGGTTGTTCGCGGCGTGCCGGCGGTCGGTGACCGCGACGTGCCCGAAGGCCTCGGGGGTGAGGCCGTACGTGTGCAGGTAGCGCTGGGCGGTCATGGCCACCCAGGAGGCCGGGGTCAGCAGCCCCCAGGGCAGCGACCAGCCGAGCGCCGCGCCCTCCGCCGAGGGCTCGCGCTGCTGGACGCCGGAGCCGAAACGGCGCCCGGAGCGTTCGTTGAAGGCGCGGTAGCAGACCACGACCTCCGCCACCCCGGTGGCGACGGCGAGCGCGGCCTGCTGGACGGTGGCGCAGGCCGCGCCACCGCCGTAGTGGATGCGGGAGAAGAAGGACAGGTCTCCCATGCCGGCCGCCTGGGCGACGGTGATCTCCGGGTTGCTGTCCATCGTGAAGGTGACCATGCCGTCGACGTCGGCGGGGGTGAGCCCGGCGTCGTCGAGAGCGGCGTGCACGGCCTCGACGGCGAGCTTGAGCTCGCTGCGGCCCGAGTCCTTGGAGAACTCGGTCGCGCCGATGCCGGCGATGGCGGCGCGGCCGCCGAGCTCGTCGCGGGTACGGACGCTCATGCCGGCACCTCCGCGGTGACCGTCCCCGTGACGTGGTGACCGATCCCGTTGGCGCCGACGACACGGATCTCGACGGTGGTCCCGGCCACCGCGGTGACGGTGCCGGTCAGGGTCATCGTGTCGCCCGGGTAGTTGGGGGCGCCGAGGCGGATGGCCACGGTGCGCAGGACCGCCCGCGGTCCGAGGCGGTCGGTGATGTACCGGCCGACCAGGCCGTTGGTGGTCAGGATGTTCATGAAGATGTCCGGGGAGCCCTTCTCCCGCGCGAGCGACGCGTCGTGGTGCACGTCCTGGTAGTCGCGGGAGGCGATCGCGCCCGCGACGATCAGGGTGCGGGTGACCGGTATCTCCAGCGGCGGGAGCTCCTCGCCGACTCTCAGCGCGCCGACCATGATTCAGCCCTCCTGCGCCAGTACGGCGCCCAGTTCGGCCAGCAGCTCGCTGCCGCAGCCCAGATATGCGTCCAGCTGGCGCCCCCACAGGAAGTGCCGGTGCACGGGGTGGTCCAGATCGGCGCCCGTGCCGCCGTGCAGGTGCTGGCCCGCGTGCACGACCCGCTTGCCCGCCTCCGAGGCCCACCAGGCCGCCGTCAGCGCGTGTTCGCGCGCCGCGAGACCCTGGTCGATGCGCCAGGCCGCCTCGTACGCGGTCACCCGGATCGCTTCGGTGTCCATGTACGCGTCGGCCGCGCGGAGCATGACCCCCTGGTTGGTGGAGAGCGGCCGGCCGAACTGCTCGCGCGTGCAGGTGTACTCCACCGCCCGGGCGAGCGAGCCCGCGCATACGCCCGCCTGGAGCCCGGCGAAGGCGGTGCGGGCGGCGGCGAGCGTGTCCTCGTAGGCGTCCTGCTGGGCGCTGTCGCTCCCGACGCGTTCGGCCACGGCTCCGGTCAGGGTCAGCCGGCCTGCCGACCAGGGGGCGGTGGTCTCCACCGGGGAGGTCCGTACGCCCGGCGCGTCCGTCCGTACGAGCCACAGCGCGCGGTCCGCGTCCGGGACCAGTACGTGGGTGGCCTCGCGCAGCCATGGCACCGCCGGGGCGGTCCCGGTGAGCCGGCCGTCCTCGGCTGCGATCCGGCCGCGGGCCGGGAAGACGCCGGTGGCCACCGCCTCGCCCGTGCCGAGGGCGGGCAGGAGGCGGGCTCGCTGCTCGGCACTGCCGTGCGCCGCCAGGGGGAGCATGCCGTACGCGCAGGTGGCGGCGTAGGGGACCTGGGCAGTGGTGCGGCCCTGTTCCTCCAGCAGCAGGACCAGGCCGAGCAGGCCGATGTCCTGGACGGCGGCGATCAACCCGGAGGTGGCGAGGGCCTTCCACAGCTCGGCGTCGCTGCCGGTGCCCACGTCGGCCAGGCGTTCGTGGGTGGCGAGGTCGCGGAATATCCGGGCGGCGAGACCGGCCGCGGCGGCCTGCTCCTCGGTGGGGTGGAAGTCCATCAGCCCTCGCTCCCGCGGAAGACGGGGAGTTCGAGGTCGTCGTCGACGCGCAGGAACTCCACTTGTACGGGCATGCCTATGCGCACCTTGTCGCAGGGGACGCCGGTGATGTTGCTGATCATCCGGACGCCCTCGGCGAGCTCGACGAGCGCGACGGCGTAGGGACCCCCCGCGTCAGCGGGATGATCGTGCGCCGTGAAGGCCGGAAAGGGCGGGTGGTGCATGACGACGTAGCTGAACACCGTGCCGACGCCCGACGCCTCGACGGTGTCCCAGCCGGGGGAGGCGCAGGCATTGCAGCCGGGCAGCCACGGGAAGCGGAAGGTGGCGCAGGCGGTGCAGCGCTGGATCAGCAGTTTGTGGTCCCGGACCCCGTCCCAGAAGCCCTGGTTGTCGCGGTTGATCACCGGGCGGGGGCGCCGGACAGTGGGCTTCTCCCGCCGGGCCGCGGGCACGTACTTGAGGATCCGGAAGCGGTGGGTGCCGGCGAGCTCGCCGTCCACGCGGACGTCCGTGCGGGTGGTCACGAAGTGGCCGGTGCCCAGCTTGGTCGTCTTGCGCGGGGACACGGACTCGATGACGGCGTCGAAGGTGACCGCGTCGCCGGGCCGCAGCGGGCGCAGGTACTCCTGCTCGCAATCGGTGGCGACCACGGAGGTACAGCCCGCGCCGTCGAGGAGCGCCAGGAGCTCGTCGTAGGCGGACGACCGATCGCTGTGGCCGGAGAGGCCGCCCATGGTCCAGGCCTGGAGCATGGTGGGCGGCGCGACGGCGTCCGGGCCGGCATAGGCGGGGTTCGCATCGCCCATCGCCTCGCACCAGTGGCGGATCATCGGCTCGTTGACCGCGTCCTTGCCCCGGCCGGCGGTCGCGGCGGGCCGCCCTTCGAAGGCCTTGAGCAGCTCGTGGAAGCGGGCTGCTTCCTCTGCCGTGCCGGTTGCGTACGCCGTCATCGCTTTCTCCCCTTCATGCCGAGCCGCATCATGGCGACGATCTCCCGCTGGACCTCGCTGACTCCGCCTCCGAAGGTGTTGATCTGCGCGGCCCGGTTCATCCGCTCCAACTCGCCGCCCGCAAAGGCAGCGTCTCCCCGGATCAGGGCCTCCTCGCCCACCACCTCCTGGCACATCCGGTAGACCTCGACGGTGGATTCGGTGCCGAGGAACTTCACGCCGCTGGCGTCGCCGGGGGCCAGCGTGCCGCCGCCCACGTCTTGGACGAGGCGCCAGTTGAGGAGGCGTACGGCGGCCAGCCGGGCGTGCGCTTCCGCCAGCCGGGACCGCACCCAGGGCACGTCGGCGGGGCGCTCGCCGGTGACCGGGTCGGGGGTGCGGGCGTGGGCGAGGGCGGCTTCGTAGAAGTCCTCGGCCTGCATGCCGATGGCGGCGAGGGCCACGCGTTCGTGGTTGAGCTGGTTGGTGATCAGGCCCCAGCCGCCGTGCTCGGGGCCGACGAGGTTGCCGGCGGGGACGCGGACGGAGTCGTAGTACGTCGCCGTGGTGGTCAGCCCGCCCACGGTGTCGATCGGGGTCCAGGAGAAACCGGCGGCGTCGGTGGGCACCAGGATGATCGAGATGCCCTTGTGTTTGGGGGCCTGCGGGTCGGTGCGGCAGGCGAGCCAGATCCAGTCCGCGTTCTGGGCGTTGGAGGTGAAGATCTTCTGCCCGTCGATCAACCAGCCGCCACCTTCTCCCCCCTCGCCGTCCCCCGCGCCCTCTCGGACGGCTCGGGTTCGAAGCGAGGCGAGGTCGGTACCCGCCTCGGGCTCGGAGTAGCCGATGGCGAAGACGATGTCGCCCTTGAGGATCCGGGGCAGGAAGTAGTCCTTCTGCTCCTGGGTCCCGTACTTCATCAGGGTCGGACCGACGGTGTTGAGCGTGACCATCGAGACGGGGGCTCCGGCCCGGTACGCCTCGTCGAAGAAGACGAACTGCAGGTCGGGGCCGCGGCCCTGGCCGCCGTACTCGACGGGCCACCCCAGGCCGAGCAGGTCGTCGGCGCCGATACGGCGCAGCAATTCGCGCTGGCGGACCGGGTCCTCGGGGACACCGTCCGGCAACAGTTCCTGGAAGTACTCCCGCAGTTCGGCGCGGAGCCGCAACTGGCCTTCGGTCGGGGCGAGGTGCACGGCGCTGGCCTCCCGGCATCACATCATCGAGTGAACCTGACTCTCCGTCAGATTTACCGGTGGTGTCAAGGTCGGGAAGCCGCACGGCGATGCGGCGGCCACCTCGGCGCGAGCCCGCACGCGCGCGAGGGCGCCCGCGCTACCGGCCCCCAGCCGGTCCGGTCGCGCAGGCGCGGGGGAGAGCGGCGACCGCGGCGACGACGCGGGCGGTACGGATGCATGCCATGTCTGAATCCTCCGGAAAACCGAAGTGGGGATTGCTCCAAGACAGTTGGCCGACCGCCTCGGTCGTTCCGTGTGGTGACGACGTCGCGAGACCAGAGTTGCCCACCGAATCCCCGGCGAACCACCCCGGACCCAGCGATTCCCCCGCAAGCATGCGCGGCGGATAAACCTCATTCGCACCACTGACCCCCGGGTCAGACCCCTGGGAAGCCGCGGAGACCACCGCCGCAGAAGCGATGAACCGTTTCACCAGATCCGCGTGTCCCGGACATGCCGAAAAGGGGCCGCGTCGTCCGGGAACCCCACCGTCTCCCGGGTATGCGGCCCTGCAATAAAAAGCTTGGCGCCCCCTGTGCGCCCCGGCGTCCGCCGGGGCAATCCAACCGCGCCCCGTTCCGGGGGCGCTGCGCGGCGCGATCCGCGGTCACACACGACCGGGCTCAAGCGCCTGTTCCCACTCCTGGTACTGCTCCTGGTACTGCTCCTGCTCCTGCTCCTGCTCCTGCTCCTGCGCGCGTACGTCGTGCTGTCCGGCGACGGCGCGCACGCCGGCGAAACCGGGTCCTGCGGTTGCTGCGGTACGGGCCCTACGCGGCGAGCGCGAGCGTTTCCCGGGCGGCGCCGACGGCGGCTGCGGCGACAACTCCGGTCGCGGCCACGTTCGTAGCTGCGTTCGTGGCTGCGTTCGTGGCCGCATTCACGGCTGCGACCTGGGCTCCGACCGGGGATCCGAGGGGGCTCAGGGCTCGGACAGCGCTTCCCTGCCCGGCACCCATGGCCGCGGCGGTGGTGGACCGGCGGACCGAAGGGGTCTTGCCGTGCGCCTCGGCGCGGATCCGCTGCTTGATGGTCGGCGGGAGCGAACCGCCCCGCATCATCGCCCGCCAGGTGCGCCGGGCGGTGAAGGCCGGGCGCAGTGCCGCAGCGGCCGGGCCGGCGGGAGCCGGGGCGGTGGCGGCGGCCGGAGCGGCCTTCACCGCGAGACCGAGAGAGGAGAGGAGGGCCACGAGGACGGCGAGGACGGAGGTCCAGATCGACGTGACGATGCTGCGGTGAGCCATGACGGGTGCCTCGTTTCGAGATGTTCCGACGGGCGGATCTGAATACATTCGTCATGATGTGGCCGCAACCGCACCGCCCCCACCACCCGCGCCGATCGTCCGACAAACACCACCCGGAAGGCGCAAGGACCACCAACGGAAAAGGGGCGCCCCGAGATCGGGGCACCCCTTGTGGCCTGCGCATACGCCGGCCTCTGGCGGTGGGTGTGGGATTTGAACCCACGGTGACTCGCGCCACGACGGTTTTCAAGACCGTTCCCTTAGGCCGCTCGGGCAACCCACCTGGCCGGTACAGAGTACCGGCCAGGCGGGGATGGCGGGTGCGGCTGGGGGTCAGGCGGTCTGCGCCTTGTCGTAGGCCGCCTTCGCCTCGTTGCCGAAGTACGGCCCGTACATCCGGTTCGGCAGGAAGGTGTAGCCGAAGCTGTTCACCGAGACTTGGGTGCCGAGGCCGGTGGCCTCGTTGAAGTCCTGGAACCAGGGGCCGCCGCTGGAGCCGCCGGTCATGTTGCAGGCCAGTCCGTGGTCCTTGGTCAGCAGGAAGTCCTTGCCGCTGTTGCCGCTGCAGTAGACGAGCTTGGTGCCGTCGTACGGGGCCGCCGCGGGGAAGCCGAAGGAGTACATCTTCTTGTTGTATCCGCCGTTGAAGAGGATGCCCTGGGCTCCGACGGCCTGGCTGAGGGTCAGTCCGTTCAGCGGGGCGACGACGGCGAGGCCGACGTCCATGTTCATGTCCTCGCTGGCCGCCCACTGGTCGGTGGCGAAGGTCTTGGTGGCCGACCACTGGCCGTAGGGCGCGCTGCCGTTGTTGTAGGCCGGGACGAAGACCCAGTTGGTGTGCCAGGCGCCCTGGTACTTCACGCAGTGGCCTGCCGTGATGACGGTGCTGCCGTTGGCACTGGTGATCGAGTCTCCGGAGCAGGAGGCGGTCCGGTCTCCCATGCTGAAGAAGACCCGGCCCGAGGTCTTCACGACCGCGCCGGCGCCCGTCCAGGCGCCGCCCGCCTGCGGGAAGGCCGCGGGGGAGGCCGCCAGGGCCGACGAGGACGCCGTCGGGGGAATGCTGGTGGGCGCGGCCGCGGTGGCGACCTGCGTCCGGGCCGTGCCGGGAACTGCCGTGACGTCGAGGGGGGTGGCGCTCCTCATGCGCTCGGCGGTCCAGAAGCCCTGGGTGTGCTGCTGCCGGAAGGACGCGGGGGCGTCCGCCGCGATCGAGGGGGTGGCCGCCGTCAGGGTGCCCGCGATCAGGGCGCCTGCCGCCAAGAGGATGGATGCGGCGGTGCGATGACGAATCACGCATGACTCCTTCTGCCGTGCCCGGTCCGGTCCTGTCGGTCGGACCAGGGCAGGGTGGGGGTGAAGAACGGTCGGTGCGGATCGGCTGTGCTGTGTGTGCCGTGTGCGCTGTGCCGTGCTGTGCGCTGTGCAGTGCAGTGCCGTGCGCTGTGCCGTGCAGTGCCGTGCGCTGTGCCGTGCAGTGCGCGCCGTGCGGCTTGCCGGGCAGAGTGGCACGGCCGCGCGTCATTGTCAGCGGGCAGTCAGAACGTTCGGTCGGTTCCGGCCACGAATTGGCCAACTCCCTTCCGTCCCGGCGTCATGCGGTGAGCAGCACGCCCGCGTACGAGACCCCCGCGACCACCACCCAGGCCCCGAGCCCGAGCGCAGCGGCCCGACCGCCGGTCCGGGCCAGCGTCGGCAGGTGCACCGCGCTCCCCAGGCCGAACAGGGCCGCCGCGAGCAGCGCCTCCTGCGCGGTGTGCGCCCACTCCAGCGCCACGTCCGGCAGCGTCCCCGTGGCGCGCAGGGCCGCCGCTGCCAGGAATCCGGCCACGAACAGCGGCACCGGGGCCGGGCGGCGTCCGGAGGCCGTACGGACCCCGCGCCGCCGGGCCCGTACGGCGAAGGCCACGGCTGCCACCAGCGGGGCGAGCAGGGCCACCCGCATCAGTTTGACCAGCACCGCCTCGCCGAGCGCGGCAGGTCCGGCGGTCTGCGCGGTGGCCACCACCTGGCCAACGTCGTGGACGCTCGCGCCGACCCATCGTCCGAAGGCGGGATCGGACAGCCCCAACGGCGCTTGCAGCAGGGGAAGTACGGCGATGGCGAGCGTCCCGCAGAGGGTCACCAGGGCCACCGAGGCGGCCACGTCCTCCTCGTCGCTGCCGGACACCTCGCTCACGGCGCCTATCGCCGAGGCCCCGCAGATCGAGTACCCGGTGGCTATCAACAACGGCTGGTCACCCGGGAGTCCGAGGCGGCGGCCCAGCCAGAGAGTCCCGAAGAAGGTGGCCGCGACCACTCCGGCCACCATGGCCACCGTCGCCCAGCCGAGCCGGAGGACCTGGTCCAGACCCAGGCCGAGGCCCAGCAGGACGATGCCGATCCGCATCAGCCGCCGACCCGCCAGGGAGAGGCCCGGGCGGGCGCTACCGCGTACGAAGGTCCGTAGGCCGGGAAGGTGCGCCGCCGCGATGCCGAGCACCACCGACGCGGTCAGCATGGGCACGGCGGGCACCAGCCGATGGATGCACCAGGCCACCAGCGCGCCGGCCGCGGCGGTTGCCAACCCCGGCCAGGGAGTGGATGTTTCACGTGAAACACGCGGTACCGCCACACCCTGGGGGCGGTGGAGGAGGGCCATCAGTCGACGGGGAGCGTGTAGACGCGACGGATGCTGGTGCCCAGCCGGGAGACGTCGGCTCCGTAGACGTGCAGGGATATCGCCTTCGTGCGACAGGAGTTGTACACCTTGTGAATGTCACCGGGCGGGGCGAACCCGCAGACTTCCCCCTGGCCGTTGACGACGTCCTCGGTGACGACCAGCCGGGCGGCATCGGCTCCCGGTGAGAGCCGGTAGCGGCGTTCGCTCTCCTCGCCCTGGTGCACCCCGGTCACGCACCACGACACGTGGTCGTGGATGCAGGTCTCCTGGCCGGGCAGCCAGACCAGCGCCACCACCGAGAAGCTGCCGTCGGACTCGGCGTGCAGGATGTGCTGCCGGTACCGCTCCGGGTCGCCTTCCTGCTGCGCCGGGGTCAGCAGGCCGGGCGCGCCCAGGTGCGGGGCGAGGAGTTCGCCCACCAGGTACGCGGTCAGGTCCGGAGCCAGACCCCGGCCCACGACCCTGCGGATCTCACTGACGAGGGCGGCCATCCTCGCGGTCGTACGGGCCGGCGTGGTGGTGGTCATACCGGCAGCGTGCTGCCGCCGTTCCATCACGTCCAACGACAGTTGTGAGCCGAATTCCCAAGCACGGGTTATGGATCGGTCAGCAGCCGACGCGGTTCGCCGCTACCCGCTTCAGCGCGTCGAGCATGACGGCCGTCGCCGGGATGCGCAGATGGTCCCGGTAGACGTAGGCGGCGATGTGCCGCCGCGCGGCGGGCTGGAGCGCCCGCCCGCAGACCCGGTTCAGCGAGAGGGAGGGCAGCACCAGCGCGGGCATCATCGCTACGCCCAGCCCCTGTGCGACCAGGCTCTGGACCACGAGGTTGTCATCGCTGGAGAAGCGGATGTCGGGCACGAAGCCCAGCTCCGCGCACTCGTGCAGCAGGTTGGCCCGGCAGCGCGGGCAGCCCGCGATCCAGCGCTCCTCGGCCAGGTCGGCGAGTTGCACGGCGCGGCGCCGGGCCAGCGGGTGCCCGGTCGGGAGCAGCACCGTCAGCTGGTCCTCCAGCAGCCTGACCTCTGCGACCTCCTCCGGGACCTCCTCGTGCAGCCCGGGATAGGTGAAGGCCAGGGTGATGTCGCACTCCCCGCGCTCCAGTCGGCGCAGCGACTCGGGAGGCTCCCCCTCCAGCAGTTCCACCTGCACGCCGGGGTGTTCCTTGGCCAGACCGCTCAGGGCTTCCGGGACGAGGGTGACGTTGCCGCTGGGAAAGCCGCACAGCCGGACCCGGCCCGTGCGCAGGCGCGCGTACGCCTTCAACTGCGCCTCGGCGGCGGAGAGGCTGCCGAGGATCGTCTCGGCGTGCCGGGAGAGGGATTCCCCTGCCTCCGTGAGCTGCATCTTGCGGCCCACGCGGGTGAACAGCGGGGTACCCACGGCGCGTTCGAGCGCCTTCATCTGCTGGGTGATGGCGGGCTGGGTGTACCCCAGCACTCGGGCGGCCGCCGAGTAGGACCCGGCGGCGACAACAACGTGGAACGTCCGGATGTGCCGGGAATCGAACACCCTTGAAGCATAAGCGGACGTTGGGAGGGGCCGTAGGCGGTATTCCGCCCACGGCCCCTCCGCATCAAGCCAGTGATCCCGGCCGCGTGGCCGTTACTTGTCCCCCACGCGCGAGCCGAGGGTGATGTCGACCGTGGTCGGCTTGCCGCCGCGCAGGTAGGTCAGCTTGACCGTGTCGCCCGGCTTGTAGGTCCAGATCATGCTGATGAGGCTCGGGCCGCTGTCGACCGGCTTGCCGCCGAACTCGGTGATGACGTCGCCGGGCTTGAGGCCCGCCTTGCCGGCCGGTCCGTCCGGGTCGACCAGGTCGTTGGCGGGAGCGCCCTGCTCGGAGATCTTGGCGCCCTCGGCCTTGGCCTGGAGGTCCACGGAGACCGAGATCACCGGGTAGACCGGCTTGCCCGTCTTGATCAGCGACTCGGCGACGTTCTTCGCCTGGTTGATCGGGATGGCGAAGCCGAGGCCGATCGAACCGGCCTGGCCGCCGCCGAAGCCGCCGTTGCCGGCCGACTGGATCGCGGAGTTGATGCCGATGACCGCGCCGCGCCCGTCGAGGAGCGGGCCACCGGAGTTGCCCGGGTTGATCGAGGCGTCCGTCTGGAGCGCGCTCATGTACGAGTTCTTGCCGCCGGAGCCGTCACCGGAGGCGACCGGGCGGTTCTTGGCGCTGACGATGCCCGTGGTGACCGTGTTGGACAGGCCGAAGGGGGCGCCGATCGCAATCGTGGCGTCTCCGACCGCGACCTTCTCGGAGTCGCCGAGCGGCAGCGGCTTGAGCCCGGGCGGCGGGTTCTTCAGCTTGAGGACGGCAACGTCGTAGCCCTGGGCCCGGCCCACCACCTCGGCGTCGTACTTCTTGCCGTCGGAGAAGGTGGCGGTGAGCTTGCCGCCGTTCGCGGCGGAGGCCACGACGTGGTTGTTGGTGAGGAGGTGGCCCTGCTGGTCGTAGACGAACCCGGTGCCGGTGCCGCCCTCGCCGTCGCCGGTCGAGGCCTCGATGGTGACGACGCTGGGCAGCGCGCCCGCGGCCAGACCCGCGATGGATCCGGCCTCCCGCTTCAGCTCCTTCGGCGTGTTGCCCGCGCTGATCGTGGTCGAGCCGGTGCCGTTCTCGCTGCGGTCCGCGGCCCAGTAGCCGACGCCACCGCCGATGCCGCCTGCCAGGAGGGCCGCCACGAGTACGCCCGCGATCATGCCGCCCTTGCCCTTCGGCTTGGCCGGCGGGGTGCCGTCCGCGCCCAGGGGAACGCCCCAGGCGCCGCCGCCGTGCCCGCCGCCCGCACCGTACGCGGGCACCGTGGGCGGCGGGGGCGGCCAGCCCTCGGCTCCGTGGGCGGCCGGGGCGTGCGGCTGCACGGGGGCATGGCCGTAGGCCGGGGCAGGGGCCGCAGGCTCGGGCGAGGGCCCCGGAGCGGGCGGGATCTGCTGGGTCGGCTCGGTGCCGGGCGCGGGAGTCGGCGGCAACTGCTGGGTCACCGGCTCGGCGGCACCCGGTGCCGGAGGAACCTGGGGCGCGGCCGGAGCAGCGGCCGCGGATGTGTCGGCGGGGGGCACGTCGGCCGGCTGTGGAGCGGACGCGGGCGCCGGTCCCGCCGCCTGCGTCGCGGAGGCCGGAGCAGGGGGTGCGGACGGGGCCGCGGGGGGTGTCGGGGCCGCGGTGCCCTCGTTCTCGGTGCTCACAGCGCTCTCTCCTCGTCACACACGGCTTCAGAAATCTCTGGCGATAGCGGTCCGACTGAACGTTCGACGTGCCGCACAAGTTCCTGGGCAAAGCCTTTCCCATGACCCGTCAGAGCACTGTAAGCCGGACCTGTGCATCTGCCTCCATTCTTTATATCCGACATTTCACATGCATCCCCAGTCCCCGGTCCCGACGCCCGCCGGGCTGTCGGTGGCACCATGACCCAGTGACCCACGCAACGCCGCGCCCCATCCAGGTCGTCGCCCACCGCGGCGCCTCGGAGGATGCCCCCGAACACACCCTGGCCGCCTACCGCAAGGCCATCGAGGACGGCGCCGACGCCCTCGAATGCGACATCCGGCTCACTGCCGACGGCCATCTGGTGCTGGTCCACGACCGCCGGGTGAACCGCACCTCCAACGGCCGCGGCGCCGTCTCCGCCCTGGAGCTGGCCGATCTCGCCGCCCTCGACTTCGGCTCCTGGAAGGACCGCGAAGAGTCCCCCGACTGGGACGCGGACCCCGAGCGCACTTCCGTCCTCACCCTGGAGCGCCTGCTGGAGCTGGTCTCCGACGCCGGACGGCCGGTGCAGCTCGCGATCGAGACGAAGCACCCGACCCGCTGGGCCGGACAGGTGGAGGAACGCCTCCTGTTCCTCCTCAAGCGGTTCGGCCTGGACGCCCCGCCCGCCGACGGCCCGCACCCGGTGCGCGTGATGAGCTTCTCGGCACGCTCCCTGCACCGGGTGCGGGCGGCTGCCCCGACGATCCCAACCGTGTACCTGATGCAGTTCGTCTCGCCCCGGATGCGCGACGGCCGGCTGCCCGCCGGGGTGAAGATCGCCGGCCCGGGCATGCGGATCGTGCGCAACCAGCCCGGATTCATCCGCAAGCTCCAGGCCGCGGGGCATTCCGTCCACGTGTGGACGGTGAACGAACCGGAAGACGTTCAGCTGTGCGCTGATCTCGGTGTAGAAGCGATCATCACGAACAGACCTCGGCAGGTTCTGTCCCAACTTGGACGCTGACGTCCCTATTTACCCACGGCCCCCTCTCGCCCCTCCGGTCACAGGGTGTGCCCCGGCGCATCCGTTCCGCATTCATGCGACATGAATGCGTCAGAGGGCTCCGCTGCGGCGGTTTCCGGTCCAGGCCAAAGGGGCATCCAGACCATGCGTGGGGCTAAGGAGGTTCCGGGGGTGGCGTTGGTGGTGGCACAGGAAGTGCCCACGTCGTCGTACATGGATGTACGCCATGGTCCTGCGGGCGTGGGCGAGGCCAGACAGCGGATGCGCGAGCAGTTGCGTATCAGCGGGGTGTCCGAATCGGTCGTGGACGATGCCGTACTGATCCTTTCCGAACTGCTCAGCAACGCTTGTCGACACGGCAGGCCACTGGGCGCGCGGGAAGTCGGGGACGGGGAGATACGCGCCGCATGGCGCGTCGACACAGCGGGACGACTGACGGTCGAGGTCACGGACGGGGGCGGGCCCACTCGCCCTGTTCCTTCGACGCCCTCGGTCACCGCGCGCGGTGGACGGGGGCTGAACATCATCAGCGCCCTGGCCCAGGACTGGGGTGTCCGGGATGGAGCGGAGGGCGAGGTCACCGTCTGGGTGATCGTTGCCTGTGGGCCCCGGCACGACGATTTCGCTACGCGCGTTGCGCCCCCGGCGATCGACTTCAGCACGGCCTTCGACGATCTGGAGCCGTGAACGCGGGATCCCGATCCCGATCACCGCAGTAATCCGGTGATCAGGAGTAATCGTAGTAGTACCGGTCATCCGCGCAGGCGGCCCTCCGGGAGCGCACGCCGACCGTGCTCCCGGCCGCACCCCACCGGTTCCGGCGGTACGAACGGCTAGGCTCGCGCCCAGACACGACGTCGTACCGCCGCAACCGGGAGACACCCACGATGGCCAAGAAGCGCCCCGCAGCCAAGACTGCAAAGCCGCAGCTCAACAACGGTGAGATCCCGGTGGTGGGCGCCCGCGAACCCTGCCCCTGCGGATCGGGGCGCCGCTACAAGGCCTGTCACGGCGCAGCCGCCGCGCACGCCGTAACCGAGCACGTGCAGCGCCCGTTCGAGGGACTGCCGGGCGAGTGCGACTGGGTCGCGCTGCGCGAACTCGTGCCCGCGGCCACCGTTCCGCTGTCCCTCAAGGGCGGGCTGCCCGAGGGCGTCCCCTCCGTCACACTGGTCACCGTGCTGCCCATGGCCTGGCCGGCGCTGCGCCGCGAGGACGGATCCGTCCTGCTCGGCCTGCAGAACGACTCCTCCAGCGGGGACCTCAGCCGCGACATGGCAGACACCCTGGAGCGGGCGCTCGCAGCGGAGCCCGGTACTCCGGTTGCGGCTCGCCGGGTTCCGGCCGAGGGACCGCGACTTCAGGATCTCCTGGACGCCGACGGCGTTTTCGAGCCGGTTGTGCACAGCGGCTTCGAATTCTGGATTCCGGAATCGGAGAGCGCCCAGAGCGCCTCCCCGGAGATCGCCGCCTCGCTGGAGCGCGCCAACGCGGCCGCCATTCCCACCGTCAAGCTGGCCGACGTCGACGCGTCCTACTGGTGCGAGACCCCGGAGAAGAACCACCTGCGCTGGGTCATGCCGCACCCCGAGGAGAAGCTGCTCGACGCCCTCGCGCGGCTGCACGCGGCCGGCACGTCCTCTCTCGGCGAGGGCACCCGACTGGTCGGTTCCTTCCGTGCGCACGGCCTGATGGTTCCGGTCTGGGACCTCCCCACCGGGGTCACGGCCGACGACGTCGAGAAGCCCGCGGCGGAGTTCGCGGAGCGGCTGGCCACGGCTCTGGCCTCGGACGCACCGCTCACCACGGAGGAGCGCCGGGCGCGCGGCGGACTCACCAACCGCCAGGTCACCCTCAGCTGACCCGCACTCCCGCGCAGGCCCGGTGACCGGAGTCACAACTCCCGCTAATCGTCTGCAAATCGGTGTCTGAATATCAGAGATCGAATTTGCGTACAGGCGATCTCTTGTTACCGTTCTTGTAGCCCGGTCGCTGGTGCATCCCCCGTCGCCAGCGACCGGGCCCTTCCATTTCCTGCGGTACTCACCCGTCACTCGGTGCTGGTGAGTTGCTCCCGGACCGAAGCAGCAGCTGCCCTTCATCATCCGGAACTGCAAATTCCGCTACAGCCGAGTAGCTGTCCGGCGCCCCGGCCGAATCCTCTTTGGGCGTCTCGCACAGCCCCGGCTCGTCGCCCGCGCCGACCGCGCACCGGATCTGCACCGTACGCCCGGCCGGCCCCATCACTGTCAGCACCGCGTCCAGAGCGCGACCACTGGTGTTCCGGTAGTAACTCCGGCCCCACGTCTGACCTTCACCCTCCAGGATGCAGGTCTGCGCCTCCACCCCGTGCGGCGAGGACAGTTCGGGGCCGCACCGGGAATCCGTACGCGGCTGCTCGGCCGGGCCCTGCCGAGCGGGAGGACCAGCCGGCGACGCCGAAGGCGCGGGCGGCTGAGGAGAGGTGCGCGACGTACTCGATGGGCTCGAAGAGTCCGAAAGCCCGAGCGTCGAGAACAAGCCGCCGCCTTTTCCGTCAGCCTGACCGGCGAAATCCGGCCCGGCGATCGCTCCTGCGAGCGGGAGCGACAAGAGGATCAGCACACCGGCGCCGATACCGATCAGGCGGAGATTCATTCGCCGAAGATAGCGATGCGGGAATGGCGCACGGAGATCCCCGCGCCCAATTCCCTTGGAAACTCGTTCCGCTGACACCCGTACGAGTGATCAGCCGATCCGGGGCAGGTCAGTACGCGAGCCGGCTGCCGCCGCCCGGTGCACCGCTGCTCGCCTCGACCAGCGCGTGCACGACCGCCTCGACCTCGGGCAGCCAGAGCTCAGGCGCGCGCACAGGCCGGGCCGGCCCCGCCGGTCCAGCCGGTCGTACCGGACCCGCCGGACGCGGCGGTCCCGGAAGAGGTTCCCGTTCCCACCGCACCTGGCCCCCGCTCGACGCGGCGGAGGGTGGCAGCAGGAGGTAGCCGCCCTCACCGTGGAAGCGCAGCGAGGACGGCACGTGGTCCTTGGTGTACAGGAGTTCGCCGAGTCGCTCCAGTGAGTACGGCGCCACCAGCAGTGACCAGCGCGTCGGCGTGGCCACGACCGGCCCGAGCCGCATGCCTTGAGCGTCCAGCCGTACGAGGGCCCGCGCGGCCGCGGCGGCCGGGAGGCTCACCGCGCACGGAGCGGTTCCGCCGGTGGCCATCAGGACAGGGGCGGTGGGCCGGTTGGTCCACCACCAGGCCACCATCCGGGGGTCGGTGGTGGCGGCGAGCAGCCCCGGGTCGAAGGGGTGCGCGCCGGGGACGACGCAGTCGGGGTCGGGACAGGCGCAGCGCGATCCGTCCGTGGCGGACCGGCCGACGCCGGGCAGCACGGGCCACTGCCATGCGGTGGCGCAGGTGAGCGCCGCGTCGAGGAGAGCCGACGTGCCGCCGGCCTCTTCCGGGGCGCGGCGCAGGGATTGAAGACGATCGCGGAGCCGCTGGAGACGCCTTCCGAGGATCTCGCGCATGAGCGCTCGTTCCTTTCCGTTGAACGTCGAGGGCCACATCACACCATGTAAGCGGTTTCTCACCACACGTACACGTTTCGCGTCACTGTCCGCAATAAGCAGGTTCACACGGTTCGTGCAGTTTTCTTACGGGTCCATCAAACGTCCGGCGGGGCGGAACGCGAACCACACCGGATACCGAGACCGGCTGCCGCCGCTAAGGACGGCGGCCCGCGCCGGGCGGTTCCCCGCGCTTGCCCGAGCAGTACCGAAGCGGCACCAGGCGGCGCCAACTGGCTCCGAGCACTACCGATTACGTACCCGGACCCCCTACGGCGCCCGTCCAGTCGACCGCAAAAACCGTCCGCTTCCGGCTTTTTCCGGCCAAGTTCTAGCCTTGGCTGGACAGTGAGTTGCCGCCCCACGGACACCAGGATTCCCACCTGGGCAATGCTGGACATGCATCCATGTGTGCGTGTAGATGTGGATTCCTTGATGGCGGCGCAGCACGATCTGGGGGTTTGCGATGCTATATAGCGAATCGCACCAGGTGGAAAGGCGGACGCCATGAGCGCCCCGCATCTGCCGAAAGTGGCTGGAATCGATCCTGCAGTGACGACGTCACCGCACACTGTGGCGCCCACGACCGCACGCACCACCCCCGCCCCGGCCCCGGCACCCGGACCGGGCAGCCTCATCCAGGACCGGCTGGCGGGCATGGTCTCGGACCTCACCACCCTCCACGAACTCACCGAGCGCCTGGCCCGCACCAGTGATCTCGACTCCTCCCTCCACGAGTTCCTGCGTGCCGGTGCCGCACTCGTCGGCGCCCGCCGCGGCCTGATCGTCCTAGAGCCCTCCGACGGGCTCGGCCCCACGCACACGATCGGCCTCGGACTCGGCCACGCCGACCTCGGCCACATCGAGACGGTGCCGCGCAGCGCCACCTCGTACGGCCGCATCCTCGACGGCCTCTCCGACGCCCACGGCGGCTCCGAGATGCTCCCCGAACCGGGCGGGCCCGCCGGCACCGGGGGTTTCGCGGCCCCCGTCGACCCCCGCCACCGCGAGGTCGCCGCCCGGCTCGGCTACGCCGCCAGTTACGCCCTGCCGCTGACCGCCGAGGTCACCGGCAGGCTCGGCGCGGCCGTCTGGCTCTACGACGAGCAGGCCGAGCCCAACGACCGCCAGCGCGACCTCGCCGGGCTGTACGTGCGGCACGCCGCCGAGCACCTGGCCCGGATGCTCGAGGTGGAACGCTCCCGCTCCCGCCTGGCCTCCATCAGCGAGGAACTGCTGCCCAGCCGGCTCCCCCGGATCCCCGGAGTCCAGCTCGCCGCCCGCCACCACACCGGTCCACGCGGCGGCGGCGACTGGTACGACGCCCTGCCGCTGCCCGAGGGCGCCCTCGGGCTGGCCGTCGGCTCCGTCACCGGATCCGGGCCCAGCGCGGTCGCCGCGATGGGCCGGCTCCGGGCCTCGCTGCGCGCCTATGCCGTCATGGAGGGCGAGGACCCCGTCGCCGTCCTGTCCGACCTGGAGCTGCTGCTGCGCCTCACCGAGCCCGCGCGCTCGGCCACCGCGCTCTTCGCCTACTGCGAGCCCCTCGCAGGCCCCGGTGCGGGCAGCCAGGGGAGCAAAATCATCCTGGCCGGGGCCGGGCACACCCCGCCGCTGCTGATCGGCGAGCGCCGCACCGAGTACGTGGAGACGTCGCTCTCCGCGCCGCTGGGCATGCTGTCCTGCTGGGAAGCGCCGAGCGTGGAGATCGAACCCGCACCCGGAGAAACGGTGCTGCTCTACACGGACGGGCTGCTACGGCGCACCGGAGACTCGATGGACCGGGCCTACGCCCGGCTGCACGCGGCGGCCGCGGGGGTTCCCCGTACCGCCCGGGACGACCCGGCCGCGCTCTGCGACCACATCCTGCGGACCGTGCTGCCCGAAGGGGAGCCGGCTGACCTCCCCGAGGACATCGTGCTGCTCGCCGCCCGGTTCGAGTGAGCTGGGGCGATTTAATCGGTTGCGGCTGTTTTGTGCCAAACAGCACATGCCCCCTCCGGGCGTTTCCCCTCCCACCTACGATGGACAGGGCCCACACCCAGGTCCACACCCATCGCAGCTGAGGAGAAGACGTGGCTGACGAGCTCACCCCGGAGACCCCGGAAGAAGAGCAGCCCAAGAAGACGCACAAGCAGCGCAAGAACGGGCTGTACCCGGGCGTCAGCGACGAACTCGCCGAGAACATGCGCACCGGCTGGGCCGACACCGAACTGCACGGGCTGGAGCCCATCGCCCAGGCCGCGCACACCGCCGCCCGCCGCGCCGCACTGTCCGCGCGCTTCCCCGGTGAGCGGCTCGTCGTCCCGGCGGGCCGTCTGAAGACCCGCTCGAACGACACCGAGTACCCGTTCCGCGCCTCGACCGAGTACGCGTACCTCACCGGCGACCAGACCGAGAACGGCGTCCTGGTCCTGGAGCCCACCGGTGAGACCGGCCACACGGCCACCGTCTACCTGCTGCCGCGCTCCAACCGCGAGAACGGCGAGTTCTGGCTCTCCGGCCAGGGCGAGCTGTGGGTCGGCCGCCGCCACTCCCTCACCGAGGCCGAGCAGCTCCTGGGCATCCCCGCCAAGGACGTGCGCGAGCTCGCCGAGGCCCTCACCGAGGCGGAGGGCCCGGTCCGCAACGTGCGCGGCCACGACTCGCTCATCGAGTCCGCCCTCACCGACAAGGTGACCAAGGAGCTCGACGAGGAACTGCGCGTCTACCTCTCCGAGGCCCGCGCCGTGAAGGACGACTTCGAGATCGGCGAGCTGCAGAAGGCCGTCGACTCCACCGTCCGCGGCTTCGAGGACGTCGTGAAGGTCCTGGACAAGGCCGAGGCCACCTCCGAGCGCTACATCGAGGGCACTTTCTTCCTGCGCGCCCGCGTCGAGGGCAACGACGTCGGCTACGGCTCCATCTGCGCCGCCGGCCCGCACGCCTGCACCCTGCACTGGGTCCGCAACGACGGCGACGTCCGCTCCGGCGACCTGCTGCTCCTCGACGCCGGGGTGGAGACGCACTCCCTGTACACCGCCGACGTCACGCGCACGCTGCCGATCAACGGCTCGTACACCGACATCCAGCGCAAGATCTACGACGCGGTCTACGAGTCCCAGGAAGCCGGCATCGCCGCGGTCAAGCCGGGTGCGAAGTTCCGCGACTTCCACGACGCCTCCCAGCACGTGCTGGCCGAGAAGCTCGTCGAGTGGGGCCTGCTGGAGGGCCCGGTCGAGCGCGTCCTGGAACTCGGCCTGCAGCGCCGCTGGACCCTGCACGGCACCGGCCACATGCTCGGCATGGATGTCCACGACTGCGCCGCCGCGCGCACCGAGGCGTACGTCGACGGCACTCTGGAGCCGGGCATGTGTCTCACGGTCGAGCCAGGTCTGTACTTCCAGGCCGACGACCTGACCGTGCCCGAGGAGTACCGCGGCATCGGCGTCCGGATCGAGGACGACATCCTCGTCACCGAGGACGGCAACCGGAACCTGTCGGCCGGGCTGCCCCGCACCTCGGACGAGGTCGAGGCCTGGATGGCGCGCCTCAAGGGCTGACGATCAGGGGCTGAGCCCTCTGCGTGACGATGGGCGGGATCCGATGGGCGGGATCCCGCCCATCGGCGTACCTACCGCTTGGCGTACCTGCGACCCGGCGCGCCTACGACACCTTCAGCAGCGCGTCGTCGCGCCACTTCAGCATCTTGTCGAAGGTCACCACCGCGCCGCGGCCCGGCCTGTTGCGGAAACGGACGTGATCGGCGAGTTCCTCGATCAGGTGCATGCCCCGGCCGTGCTCGGCCAGCGAGGGTCTGTGCCGGGTCTCCGCGGGGGGCGGGAACCCCGGCCCCGAATCGGTCACCTCGATACGGCAGCGGTCCCCGTCCAGATAGGCCGTGACGTGGTACGCCTCGGTCTCGTCCGCGATGCCGCCGCTCCCGCCGTGCTCCACCGCGTTCGCACACGCCTCGCTCAGCGCCACCGAGAGGTCGAAAGAGATGTCCGGGTCCACCCCCGCGGTCTCCATCGTCCCCAGCAGCAGTCGCCTGGCGAGCGGCACGCTCGCGGCTTCGCGCCTCAAGTGGAGAGACCACCAGATGCTCATACGGTTACCTATTGCCGCCTATGGGGAGCCGTAAGCGCCCGTCGGCCGTCCGAGCGCTCCATTGCCCTCGTTCGGCCGATGCGGCTCTCCCGGACCCCGGTGTATGCGGCGCCGCCTGGCCGTAGCAGCCGAAGAAGCCCATCGCGGACGCATGGGACCTTCCGGACCTGCCGTATGGAGGCCTTGAGGGCAGTGCGATGATGGCCCGGCCATGACCGACCCCCACGCGCCGCACGCCGGAACCGGCCTCCGGCTGATCCGGGCCGCGGTGTTCACCGCGGTCTGTGTCGTGCTGTCCGCGGCCGGGCACGCCCTGGCGTCCTGCGCCACCGTGCCCTGGTGGTCCCTGTGCACGGGCTTCCTCGCCGTCTTCGCCGTCGCAGCTCCGCTCGCGGGCCGCCGTCGCGCGCTGCCCGGCATCGCCGCCGGGCTGGCCGTGGGGCAACTCGCTCTGCACGCGCTGTTCGGCCTGGGCCAGCACCGCGTCGCGGCCGTGCAGGCACCGGCTGGGACCTCCGACGGCTCGCTGGCGGAACTCGCCGCCAGGCTGGTGTGCGGGGGCAATTCCGTACCGCTCAGCCCGGCCGACGCCCGCCAGATCCTGGAGTCCGCCGGTCTGGACCCGGCTGCTCTGACCGCACAGGCCGGACAGCTGACCCAGGCGGGGCAGGTCGTGGCTCAAGGCCACAACGCTCACACCCACGTGACCCAGGCCGCCACGGCGGCACCCGCGACCGGGCTGTTCAGCCCGGCCATGCTGCTCGGCCACCTGCTGGCGGCTCTGGCCGTCGGCTGGCTCCTCGGCCGTGGCGACGCCGCACTGTTCCGGCTCGTGGAACTCTCCCGGATCTCCGCCGAAGCCGCCCCGGTACGCCCGCTGCGTGCCGCCCTGGCCTTCGTACGCGCCCTGGGCGCCGGACTCCCGGGCGCGCCCGCCCGTACCGCGCGGGTCCCGCGGACCGAGGCCGATCCCGCGACCGCTTCCGGCCGGGAGGCACTCCACCACTCGGTGATCAGGCGCGGGCCGCCCAGGGCGCTCGCCCTCGCAGCCTGACGCGGCACCCTCCTCCCCGGAACTACACGGCGGGAGCACCGGTGCCGCGAACTCCGCGCGCGCCCGCGCCCGGAGCCGTCGTCACCACCGATTCCGTGGAGTGTTCCTGCCATGAAGGCCTCTCGCGTCTCCTTCCCCGCCGCCCTCGCCGCCGGTACCGTCCTGGTCCTCTCCGGCACTGCCTTCGCCCACGTCGGCGTGCAGCCCGGCGAAGCCACCAAGGGCGGCTACGCGACCATCAACTTCAAGGTCCCCAACGAGCGCGACAACGCGGCGACCACCCAGCTGGAGGTCAACTTCCCGGTCGACCAGCCGCTCACGTCCGTGATGCCGCAGGACGTTCCCGGCTGGACCGTGAACGTCGAGAAGACCAAGCTCGACAAGCCGCTGACCGTGCACGGCAAGCAGATCAACGAGGCCGTCACCAAGGTCACCTGGTCAGGCGGCAAGATCGAGTCGGGTAAGTTCCAGCAGTTTCCGCTCTCCTTGGGCAAGCTCCCCGAGAACGCCGACCAGATGGTCTTCAAGGCGATCCAGACGTACGACAACGGTGAGGTCGTCCGGTGGATCGAAGAGGCCAAGGAAGGCGCTGCGGAACCGCAGAACCCGGCGCCCGTCCTGAAGCTGACCGCCGCCAAGGGCGACGACCACCACGGTGACGCCAAGACCGACCAGGCCAAGAACGCCGACAAGGGCGCCGGCCACGGCCACGACGAGGCCGCCGGCAAGAACGGCTCCGACACGACCGCTCGAGTCCTCGGCATCGCCGGCATCGTCATCGGACTCGGCGGTGTCGCCTTCGGCGTCGCCTCGCGCCGCCGCTCCGCCTGACCGGTCGCGCCCGTAGGCCCTGTCGTTCTCAGACATCCGTAAATCCCCGAATCCCAGGGACAACTCTTCATGCGCACCACACGTGTGACGGTCGCCGCTCTCCTCGCGGCGGCCGCGCTCACCCTGACCGCCTGCGGCGGCCAGCCCGTCGACCCCGGCAAGGTCACCCAGATCTCCGGCGGCCAGAACAAAGCCAAGGCCGCGACCGTTCTGGACCGCCCCTTCACCAAGCCGGAGCTGGTCCTCACGGACACCACCGGCAAGCAGTGGAACCTGCGGGAGCAGACCAAGGGCAAGCCGACGCTGATCTACTTCGGCTACACCAACTGCCCCGACGTATGCCCGCTGACGATGAGCAACATCGCCGTCGCCAAGAAGGCGCTCCCCCAGGCGGACCAGGACAAGCTCCAGGTCGTCTTCGTCACCACGGACCCCGAGCGGGACACTCCCGACTCCCTCGGCGCGTGGCTCAGGTCCCAGGATCCGGCCTTCACCGGGCTCACCGGAGACTTCGCCGCCATCCAAGCGGCCGCGCGCTCGCTCGGCATCGGTATCGAGGCGGCCACGAAGGAGGCCGACGGCAGCGTCGTCTCCATGCACGGCGCCCAGGTCATCGCGTTCTCGCCCAAGACCGACGAGGGCTACGTCCTCTACGGCGAGGGCGCCACCGTCGACGACTACACCAAGGACCTGCCGAAGATCATCAAGGGAGAGAACCCGTGAACGCCCGCACCACCCGCACCCTCGCCGCCGCCCTCTCCCTGACGGCAGCGTTCGCCATATCCGGCTGTTCCGGCTCCCAGGACGACGCGGCCAAGCCCGCGCCGGCCGTCAGCGACGCCTTCATGCCCGAGCCTGTCAACGACAAGATGGCCGGCGCGTTCATGGTCATCAAGAACGGCTCCAAGACCGCCGACAAGCTCACCGGCGTGACGTCCACGCTCTCCGACGATCTGCAGATCCACGAGACCAAGGACCAGAAGATGCAGCAGGTCCCCTCCCTGGACGTACCTGCCAACGGCGAGCTCAAGCTGGAGCGCGGCGGCAGCCACATCATGTTCATGGGCCTCAAGACCACCCCGAAGGTCGGCGACAAGGTCACCGTCGAGCTGCGCTTCGAGAAGGCCGACCCCGTCAAGGTCGAACTCGACGTGAAGGAACGGACGTACACCGCGCACAACTCCAACGCCCACTGACGGACCGAGGAAGCCACACGCCATGACGGCCACCGCCCCCGCCCCCTCCACGGTCCACGCCCGGGCCACGGCAGTTCTGCCGCGGCTCGCGCTGGTCCTCGCAGCCCTGCTGGCAACCCTGTTCACCGCGGCCTCCCCGGCCACGGCACACGCCGCACTCACCGCGAGCGACCCCAAGGACGGGGCGGTGGTCGCCACGGCCCCCGCCCAGGTCACGCTCTCCTTCTCGGAGCAGGTCGCCATGGGCGACGACTCCATCCGCGTACTGGACCCCCAGGGCAAGCGGGTGGACACCGGCGAACTGCGCGACATGTGCAGCGGGAACACCGTCCGCTACGGCACCGCCCTCCACTCCGGGCTGCCCAACGGCACCTACACCGTCGCCTGGCAGGCCGTCTCCGCCGACAGCCACCCGATCTCAGGAGCCTTCACCTTCTCCGTCGGAGCGCCCTCGGCCACCGCCGTCACCCTCCCCGCCCAGCAGGCGGGCGGCGGTCTGGTCGGCATCGCGTACGGGATCGCCCGCTACGCCGCCTACGCCGGCTTCACCGTCCTCGTCGGCGGCGCCGCCTTCATCCTGCTGTGCCTGCGCCGGGGAGCCGCCGAACGCCCGCTCCAGAAGCTCGTCGTACGCGCCTGGGTGACCCTCACCGCCGCCACCCTCGCGATGCTGGTCCTGCGCGCCCCGTACACCGGGGCGGGGAGGTTCGCCGACGTCTTCGACCTCGACGCGCTGAAGGCAGTCCTGGAGACCAAGTCCGGCGCCTCACTCGTCTCCCGGCTGCTCCTGCTGGGTGCGGCCGCCCTGTTCATCGCCGTCCTCTTCGGGGTCTACGCCCGCCGCACGCAGCGTGCCGCGACGGCGGAGGAAGCCAAGGACACCAGCGACCTCACCTTCGGCCTGGGAATCGGCGGCGCCGTCGTGTCCGGCGGCATCGCCGCCACCTGGTCCCTGTCCGAGCACGCCTCCACGGGCATCCAGCCCGGTATCGCCATGCCCGCCGACATCCTGCACCTGCTGGCCGTCGCCACCTGGCTCGGCGGCCTCGCCGCACTGCTCGTCTCCCTGTACAAGATCCCCGGGATCGAGCGGGCGGCGGTCCGGCGCTTCTCCAAGGTCGCCTTCGTCAGCGTCCTGGTACTCGTCGTCACCGGCGTCTACCAGTCCTGGCGCCAGCTCGGCAGTTGGTCCGCCCTCACCGGCACCTCGTACGGACGGCTGTTGCTCCTGAAGGTCGGGCTGGTCACCGTCCTCGTCGGCATCGCCTACATGTCCCGCAAGTGGACCGCACGGCTCGCCGAGGCCCCCGAGGACTCCGCCGATGTTTCACGTGAAACAGTCACCGCCACCGCCGATGTTTCACGTGAAACAGAACCCGTCACCGTGCCCGCCGACCCCCAGCGGGCCGCCCAGCTCGCCCGGCAGCGCGCCGCCCGCGAGAGCGCGCGCGAAAAGCGGGTGCGTGACGCCGACCCGGAACGCGCGGGCCTGCGCCGCTCCGTCCTCGCCGAGGCCGGTGTCGCCGTCGTCCTGCTCGCGGTCACCACGGTCCTCACGAGCACCGAACCCGGGCGCACCGTGGAGCGGGAGGCGGCCCGAGGCTCCGCCACCACCGCCGTTCCCGACCGCGCCGTCAAGATCACCCTGCCCTTCGACACCGGCGGCCCGAACGGCAAGGGGAACGTCCGGCTCGAACTCGACCCGGGCCGGGTCGGCGCCAACACCCTGCACCTCTGGGCCGACTCCGACGACGGCAGGCCCCTCGACCTCCCCGAGATCAAGGTGGCCTTCACCCTCCCCGCGAAGGACATCGGCCCCCTGCCGCTGCTGCCCGACCGCGCCGCCCCAGGACACTGGACCGCGTCGGGCGTACAGCTTCCGCTCGCCGGCGAATGGCGCATCGACGTGACCATCCGTACCTCCGACATCGACCAGACGACCGTCCAGAAGACCGTGAAGATCGGCTGACCAGCGTGACCGAGAGCCACCCCGACATCGAGATCTCCCGCCGCCGCCTGCTGGGCACCGTCGGCGCCGCAGGCGCCGCCGGGCTCGCGCTCGGCGCCGCAGGCGGCGCCCTCGCGCACTCCGCGCTCGGCGACTCCGGGAACGCCTCCGCCACCGGGGGCGCCGCGCGCCTGTCCTCCCTCGGTGCCACCCAGGCCCCCTTCCACGGCGACCACCAGGCCGGCATCACCACGCCCCTGCAGGCCAAGGGGCACCTGGTCGCCTTCGACCTCGCCGCCGGCGCAGGCCGCCCCGAGGCCGCGGCGCTGCTGCGCCGCTGGTCCGAAACCGCCCGTCGGCTCATGGCGGGCGAGACCACCGCGACCGAGGACACCGGCATCGCCCTCGACGCCGGTCCGTCATCCCTCACCGTCACGTTCGGCTTCGGCCACTCCTTCTTCGAGCGCACGGGCCTGACCGCCCGCCGCCCCGCCGCCCTCGACCCGCTGCCGGACTTCTCCTCCGACCGGCTGGACGACCGTCGGAGCAACGGCGACCTGTGGATCCAGATCGGTGCCAACGACGGGCTCGTCGCTTTCCACGCCCTGCGCGCCCTCCAGAAGGACGCAGGGGAGGCCGCCCGCGTCCGCTGGCAGATGAACGGCTTCAACCGCTCCCCCGGCGCCACCGCCTCCCCGATGACCGCCCGCAACCTCATGGGCCAGATCGACGGCACCGGCAACCCGAAGCCCTCGGAGCCCGACTTCGACAAGCGGATCTTCGTCCCCGCGGCGGGACCCGGACCCGCCGAACACTCCTGGATGGCCGGGGGCTCGTACGCCGTCGTCCGGCGCATCAGGATGCTGCTCGACGACTGGGACAAGCAGTCCCTCGCCCAGCAGGAGCAGGTCATCGGCCGCACCAAGGCCACCGGTGCCCCGCTGACCGGCGGCGGCGAGACCACCGCGATGGCGCTCGACGAGATCGGCTCCGACGGCAAGCCGGTCATCCCCTCCAATGCCCACGCCCGGATCTCCGCTCCTGAGCAGAACGGCGGGGCCGCCATGCTGCGGCGCCCGTTCTCCTTCCACGACGGGATCGGGGCCGACGGCGCCCCCGACGCGGGGCTCCTCTTCGTGTGCTGGCAGGCCGACCCACTACGCGGCTTCGTACCCGTCCAGCGCAAGCTCGACCGGGGCGACGCGCTGTCCGCGTTCATCCGGCACGAGTCCAGCGGCCTGTACGCGGTTCCGCCCGGCCCCCGCACTGGGGAGTACGTGGGGCAGCGGCTGCTCGAAGCGTGAACGCCGCCCCTGCGGGCAACACCCCGGCATTAGGCTGATCGCATGTCGGCCACCCGATTCACATATCTCGGTCCCGAGGGCACTTTCACCGAAGCCGCCCTCCGCACGCTGCCGGAAGCCGCGACCCGGGAGCTCGTCCCGATGGTGTCGGTCCCGGCCGCCCTGGACGCCGTCCGCAACGGCGAGGCGGCTGCCGCTCTGGTCCCGATCGAGAACTCGGTGGAGGGCGGCGTCACCGCCACCCTCGACGAGCTGGCCTCCGGCGAGCCGCTGATGATCTACCGCGAGGTGCTGCTGCCCATCGCCTTCGCGCTACTCGTACGGCCGGGCACGTCCCTGTCGGACGTCAAGACGGTCACCGGGCACCCGGTCGCCCAGCCCCAGGTCCGCAACTGGCTGCGGGCGAACCTGCCGGACGCGGTGTGGGAGTCGGCCGCCTCGAACGCCGACGGCGCCCGGCTGGTCCAGGAGGGCCGCTTCGACGCGGCGTTCGCGGGCGAGTTCGCCGCCGCCACCTACGGGCTCGTCCCGCTGGTGACCGAGATCCACGACGCGGAGAACGCCGAGACCCGCTTCGTGCTCGTCGGGCGCCCCGCCCGGCCAGCCGCCCCGACCGGCGCCGACAAGACCTCCGTCGTGCTGTGGCTCGGCGACGACCACCCCGGTGCGCTGCTGGAACTCCTCCAGGAGTTCGCCGTCCGCGGGGTCAACCTGATGCTGATCCAGTCCCGGCCGACCGGCCAGGGGATCGGCAACTACTGCTTCGCGGTCGACGCCGAGGGCCACATCTCCGACCGGCGCGTCAGCGAGGCCCTCATGGGCCTCAAGCGGACCTGCCCCCAGGTCCGCTTCCTCGGTTCCTATCCGCGTGCGGGTGTCGCTCAGGGTGACGTCCGCGCTCCGCGGCCCGGAACCTCCGACGGTGATTTCACGGCAGCCTCCGACTGGCTGACGCGTTGCCTCGACGGCCGGGCCTGAGACTTCGTCCACTGTCCACAGAGTTATCCACAGGCGGAGATGGGGGCCTGGGGACAAGTCGACAGAACGGCACGACAAGGTCGACAAATCGGTCGTGGGGCCCAGGTTTCGCGCTGAGGAGCGGGAGGTGAACGGCGTCACCCCCGCATCGCGGATCAACTCTTTGGGGCGAGCCATTCCCACCCGAATGAGCGTGTCAGGGTGGTTTGAACCGTGATTCGCCCCGGCCGACCACGGGCCGTGAATGGTCTGTTCCCGTGTCCACAGATCCGGCACACAGCCTGTGGATAAGATGGGGGCGACGGGAATTCCTGTGGACAAGGAAGCCCTTCCGGCCCTGCTCAGGCCGTTACCCGCCCTCGGCGATGTGCCCCTTTTCAGGGAATGGGCCCGCATTTCTCGACCGCCCGGGAGGCATCACTTCCGGCCAGCCATCAAGACTTATCCATTTGCGGCAATTGAGACATAGCGACACGCAGCGTGATATCGGTGTGATCCCAGGAACCCCAGCCCGGTAGCCTGGTGGGGTGATTGACCTCCGGCTGCTCCGTGAAGACCCTGACCGTGTCCGCGCCTCGCAGCGCGCCCGTGGAGAGGACGTCGGGCTCGTCGACGCACTGCTCTCCGCCGACGAGCGCCGCAGGTCCTCCGGCGCGCGCTTCGACGAACTGCGCAATGAGCAGAAGTCGCTCGGCAAGCTCATCCCCAAGGCCTCTCCGGAAGAGCGGGCCGAGCTGCTGAAGAAGGCCGAGCAGCTCAAGCAGGACGTCAAGGCGGCCGAGGCCGAGCAGAACGAGGCCGACGAAGCCGCCAAGCAGCTCCTCCTCCAGCTGGGCAACATCGTCCACGAGGACGTCCCGGTCGGCGGCGAGGAGGACTTCACCGTCCTGGAGACGCACGGCACCATCCGCGACTTCGCCGCCGAGGGCTTCGAGCCCAAGGACCACCTGGAGCTCGGCGAGTCGCTGGGCGCCATCGACGTCGAGCGCGGCGCCAAGGTGTCGGGCTCGCGCTTCTACTACCTCACCGGTGTGGGCGCGCTGCTCGAACTCGCACTGGTCAACGCGGCCATCGCGCAGGCCACCGAAGCCGGTTTCATCCCCATGCTGACCCCGGCCCTGGTCCGCCCGCGCGCCATGGAGGGCACCGGCTTCCTCGGCCAGGCCGCGGAGAACGTGTACCACCTGGAGAAGGACGACTACTACCTGGTCGGCACGTCCGAGGTCCCCCTCGCCGCGTACCACATGGACGAGATCATCGACGCCGACAAGCTGCCGCTTCGGTACGCCGGCTTCTCGCCGTGTTTCCGCCGCGAGGCCGGCACGTACGGCAAGGACACCCGCGGCATCTTCCGCGTCCACCAGTTCGACAAGGTCGAGATGTTCTCGTACGTCGCGCCGGAGGAGGCCGAGGCCGAGCACCAGCGGCTCCTCGAGTGGGAGAAGCAGTGGCTCACCAGCCTGGAGCTGCCGTTCCAGGTGATCGACGTCGCCACCGGCGACCTGGGCTCCTCCGCCTCGCGCAAGTTCGACTGCGAGGCCTGGATCCCGACCCAGGGCAAGTACCGCGAGCTGACCTCCGCCTCGAACTGCGACGGCTTCCAGGCCCGCCGTCTGTCGATCCGCTACCGCGACGGCAAGAAGACCCAGCCGCTGTCCACGCTGAACGGCACGCTGTGCGCCGTACCGCGCACGATCGTCGCGATCCTGGAGAACCACCAGCAGGCCGACGGCACCGTTCGCGTTCCCGCGGTGCTCCGTCCGTACCTGGGCGGTCGTGAGTTCCTGGAGCCGGTCACCAAGTGAGTCCGGCCCCGTTCCCGTACAAGCTCGTCGCGACCGATCTCGACGGCACGCTGCTGCGTGGCGACGACACCGTCTCGGAACGCACCCGTGAAGCGCTCGTCGCGGCCACCGCGGCGGGCGCGGCGCACATCATCGTCACCGGCCGTGCCGTGCCCTGGACGCGGCACGTGCTGGACGATCTCGGCTACAAGGGGATCGCCGTGTGCGGGCAGGGTGCTCAGGTCTACGACGCCGGCGGGCACCGGCTGTTGACGTCGGTGACGCTGGACCGGCAGCTGGCCGGTCTGGCGCTGTCGAAGCTCGAGGCCGAGATCGGTCCGCTGGCCCTGGCGGCCAGTCGGGACGGGGTGGACGGCGAGGTGCTGTTCGGCCCCGGTTACCAGGTGCAGGAGGGCCTCCCGGCCGTCTACCTGGAGGACACGGCGGCGGTGTGGACGGCCCCGCTGAACAAGCTGTACATCCAGCACCCGGGGCTCGACGACGACGCGCTCGTCAAGGTGGCCCGGGCGACCGTGGGCAGCCTGGTCGACGTCGTGATGGCCGGTCCCGGCATCGTGGAGATACTCCCGCTGGGGCTGACCAAGGCCACCGGCCTCTCACTGGCGGCGCGCCGGCTGGGGGTGAAGGCGGCGGACACGATCGCCTTCGGCGACATGCCCAACGACATACCGATGTTCGGCTGGGCAGCACACGGGGTGGCCATGGCCAACGCCCACGCGGAGCTCACGGCGGTGGCCGACGAGGTGACGGCCTCCAACGAGGAGGACGGCATCGCGGTGGTGCTGGAACGCCTGCTCGGCGCCGCGTAGGCGCACGACCTACGCATGCACGACCTACGCGCGTACGACGTACGAGAGGTCCGGGACAGCCCGCGCCGGATGGCGCGCTCGAAGTGGCTGTCCCGGACCTTTTGTTGCTCCCCGCACGACTCACTCTGCCCCGGACAGAACCCCCTTACCAGCGATTTTCCGTGCGCCAACCGCATCAGCCGTGGATCCGGCGGCGGCGCCAGTGGCGGCAAAGACCCACATCGCGAACGTCCACGCGAAGCTCGGAGCAGGCAACCGGGTCGGGATCGCCGCGTGGGCGTGGGAGCACGGTCTGGCGAAAGCCGAAGCCGGCTAGCGATGTTTCACGTGAAACAGAGGCCGTGTTTCACGTGAAACAACGTGGCGGGTGAGCGGCCAGGCGAGCAGGCCGACGCAGAGCGCGATGGCGTGGCCGAGGTCGGTGAAGGTGCCTCCGGTGACGAGGGGGATCCCGAAGAAGGCGACGGCCCCCGCGAGGTAGAGCCATTTCCAGGGACCGGGGAGCCGGTAGGTGAGGACTCCGACGGCGGCCGCGAGCCCGTAGCTGACGCCGATGTCGACGACATGGGTCATGCTGCGCGGGGCACGGTGGTCCTGGATGGCCATCATGAGGACCTTCTGGCTGACCAGTGTGGCGACGATGTGGGCCGTCGCGACGATCAGGAGCCAGCGAAGGGTGCCGAGCCAGCGTTCGACGGGGGCGTGGAACAGCTCGAAGAGCAGGGCGTAGAGGGCGAGCGAGGCGGGGCTCGCGATCCAGAAGGCGCTGCTGAGGAGCGCCCGTACGGGGTGTTTGACGAGCTGGTGGATGTTGCTGCTGTTGCGGTGGAGCAGGACGTGATCGACCCGGTCGGGGGCGATCACGACGACGACGCTGGTGATGGCGATGATCAGCAGCCAGATGTGCGTGCCGGGCGAGGAGCGTATCCAGGACCGTATGGGCCTGGACGGCTCGGGCTCGGCGTGCTCGATCATGCACCGATGATGACGCGCGAAGCTGTGCCTCGCCTGGCCGGTGGGCCGGGCGGGGCACAGCTTCGGGCGGGGAGGCCGCGAGGGCGGCGGCAGGGTCTACTCCTCGCCGGCCAGGGTGAGACGGCGCAGCTTCTGGCCCGCGTAGAGGGTGGCGCCGACGGTGACCACGGAGAGCAGGACCACGGCGGTGGGCAGGCCGACGGTGGCGTCGACGTATCCGTCGCCCGCTACCTTCTCGGCGAGGGACAGTGCCCACTGCTGGACGCTGAGGGTCTTGGCTCCGGAGACCAGGCTGCCGAAGAGCGACTCCCAGATCAGGGCGTAGACCAGACCGAAGACGACCGCGTGCCGGCTGACGGTGCCCAGGAGCAGGAACAGCGCGCTGTAGGCGATCGAGGCCACGAGGGCGGCGACGGTGTAGGCGACGGCGATCTGCTGTCCGTTGCCGTTGAGGATGAAGCCCGCGATCAGGGTGGGGATCGCGGAGAAGGCCATGGTGACGGCGATCGCGACGATCAGCTTGGTCATGATGATCGTCGGACGCTTCACCGGCTTGGAGAGCAGGTAGACGATCGATCCGTCGTCGATCTCGGGCCCGATGGCGCCCGTACCTGCGATGACACCGATCAGCGGGACCATCGTGGCGAGGGCGAAACCGCCGAGCAGGTCGGCGGCGACCTTGTCGTCGACACCCGTGAGCGCGCGGACGGCGATGGAGATGAGGATCAGCAGGGCGGGCAGCAGAAAGAGGATCAGCGCCCGGCGGCGGCCGAGCAGGGCCCGGTAGGTGAGCCGGGCAACGGTGGGGTTGTACATGGGTGCCAGCTCCTTCAGGCCGCGACGAGGTAGGAGAAGACCGACTCGAGGGACTCGTCGGAAGGCGAGACCGTCAGCAGCCGGATGCCGTGCGCGCGGGCGACCCGTGGCAGCAGCTCTGTGAAGCGGCCGAAGTCGACGGCCTGGATGCGCAGGGCGCCTTCCTTCAGGTCGACCTCGATACCGGCCGTGGACGGGTCGGCGATCAGGGCCGCGGCGAGGGCCCGGTCGTCGGAGGAGCGGACGAGGTAGCGGTGCGGGCGGTCCGTCATCAGGCGTCGGATCTTGCGGAAGTCGCCCGAAGCGGCGTGCCGGCCGGCGACGACCACCTCGATGTGGGAGGCCAGTTGCTCGACCTCCTCCAGGATGTGGGAGGAGAACAGGACGGTGCGCCCGTCGTCACCCATGCGCCGCAGCAGGTCCATCAGCTGCATGCGCTGGCGCGGGTCCATCCCGTTGAACGGCTCGTCGAGGAGCAGTACGGACGGGTCGTGGACGAGGGCGGACGCCATCTTCACGCGCTGGCGCATGCCCTTGGAGTACGTGGAGATCTTGCGGTCCTGGGCGTACTCCATCTCGACCGTGGCCAGCGCCCGCTGGGCGGCCGCGTCGTCGAGCCCGTGGAGTTCGGCGTTGGCGACGACGAACTCACGGCCGGTGAGGAAGTCGTACATGGCCTCACGCTCGGGCACGACGCCGATCTGCTTGTAGACCTGCTCGTTGCGCCAGATCGGCGTGCCGTCGAGGGTGACGGTGCCCGTGGAGGGGGCGAGGAAGCCGCCCATCATGTTGATGAGCGTGGACTTGCCCGCGCCGTTGGGGCCAAGGAGGCCGGTGACACCGGGCGCGATGCGCATGGTCACGTCGTTGACGGCGACGACGTTGCCGAACCAGCGGGAGGTGTGGTCGATGTCGATGATGGTCACAGCCCGGCCTTCCGGTAGCGGGCCATCAGGGCGGCGTAGGAGCCGGCGATGAGGCCGAGGACGACGAGCAGGTAGACGAAGCCGGTAGCGGCCGAGGGGCCCTCGCCGCCGGGGAAGGCGGAGGTCGCGCCGAGGAAGGCCGTCTGGACACCGTCGATCAGGGTGATCGGGGAGAACAGGCCCAGCCAGTCGATGGCTCCGGCGTTCCCGGTGTTGTAGGAGATGCCCTGGACCGCGGTCACCGCACCGTACGGGATGAGCAGCACGGCGATGATCGCTGCGACACCGAACCCGCGGCGCGGGGTGAGCGCGGCCATGACCAGGCCGAGGCCCGCGAAGAGCAGCGACAGCAGCAGTACCGACACGAGTCCTTGCCCGAATCCCTTGGTCTGGTCACCGAAGTCGAACTTCGCCAGCAGCGAGCCGATCCACATGATCAGCAGCGGGGTGGCGGTGAGGATGAACAGGGCCGATGCCATGGCCGCGTACTTGGCCACGACGTAGTCGACCCGCTCGATGGGCCGTGAGAAGTAGAGCGGCACGGTCTTGAAGCGCAGGTCCCGGGAGACCGACTGGGGTGCCTGGGAGGCGAGGTAGAGGCCGATGACCACCTGGGTGGTCAGGGCGTACGTCGTGTACTTGATCGGCAGTTCCGTGGAGCCGGGAACGGCGATGGCCACCGCGACGAGGATCAGCGCGGGGACGCACATCACCGCGAAGAGGATCATCGGCAGCACCTTGGACTTGGCGGAGCGGCCGAGTCCGTAGGCGCCGCGCAGGGACTGCGAGAACAGCGACTTGCGGGCGTAGGCGCGGCCGAGCCGGGGACCGTCGTAGGACCGGTAGCCGATGTTGTGGATCTGGGTGGAGGTGTCAGGCGCCATCGGAACCGGCTCCCTTCTGCTGGATGGGCTGCGCGGGCTGGTCGTTGTCACGGAAGACCTCCGCGATGTGGTGGCGGCGCTGCTCCATGCGGACCAGGCCGATACCGAGGTCGGCGACGGTGTCGCGGACGGTGTCGTACGTGTCCTCGCCCGTGGCCTCCACCAGGAGGATGTGGCCGGCGCCGGGCAGTCCCTGCTCCTCGGCCGCGTGGAGGGTGAGCCCCGCCGCGCTGAGCGCCTTGCGCAGGGCGGCGGTGCCGTCCGGGTGCGCGTCGGAGTCGGTGACCTCGACCGCGAGGGTCGTGGTGATCTGGGTGAAGTCGCTGGTGGAGCTGGAGCGCAGCAGCTTGCCGCCGTCGACGACCACGACGTGGTCGCAGGTCCGCTCCAGCTCGCCGAGCAGGTGGGAGGTGACCAGGACGGAGATGCCGAAGTCGGTGTAGACGCGGCGGATCAGTCCGAGCATCTCGTCGCGGCCGACCGGGTCGAGCCCGTTGGTCGGTTCGTCGAGGAGGACCAGCTGGGGGTCGTGGACGAGCGCCTGGGCCAGCTTGACGCGCTGCTTCATGCCCGTGGAGTAGCCGCCGATGGGGCGGTAGCGCTCCTCGTAGAGGCCTACGTGGCGCAGGGTGTCGGCGGTGCGCTCCCGGGCCGCGGTCGGCGGGAGCCCGGACATGCGGGCCATGTGGACGACGAACTCGGTGGCCGAGACGTCAGGTGGCAGGCAGTCGTGCTCGGGCATGTAGCCGACGCGTTCACGGATGGCGCTGCCATGCGTGGTGACGTCGAGGCCGAGCACGGCGGCGCTGCCCTCGGTGGCGGGGGACAGTCCCAGCAGAATTTTGATCAGCGTGGACTTGCCGGCTCCGTTGGCACCCACGAGGCCGGTCACACCAGGCCCGATGTCCAGGGAGAGCCGGTCGAGGGCGGTCACTCGGGGGTACCGCTTGCTCAGGCTTTCGGTCGCGATGACAGTCACGGGTTTGACGTTAGTGGCGGCGCTCCCGCGAAACGTCAGACCTTGAGCTGGATCCCGTCTCCGCCTTCAGGCGTACATGCCCGTACTGGAGGCTGATGTGGCCCGGACAACTTTGTCCACAGGTGTGTGCACGGCCCTTGACGTGATCTCCGGTCATTGTCACATTCATCAGTGTCAACTTACGGGCACGTACGGCGACCGAGACGGGTGCTGACCATGGCAGGGGACGATTTTCGCGGGTTCAGGGAAGTGCAGCGCCTCGCCTACGAGTGCGCGGAGACCGTCGCCGCGCAGCTGCGGCCCGGGATGACCGAGCGCGAGGCCGCGCGGATGCAGCGGGAGTGGCTGCGCGAGCGCGGGGTGCGCGACTGGTTCCACCTGCCCTTCGCCTGGTTCGGGGACCGCACCGCCTTCGTGAACTTCAGGATCCCGCTGCAGTTCTTCCCCACCAATCGGAAGCTGGAGCCGGGGATGCCCTTCATCCTCGACATGGCTCCGGTCTACAAGGGCTACGCGGCGGACATCGGCTACTCGGGCAGTCTGGGGCTCAACCCCGTGCAGGACCGGCTCATGTCGGACCTGCAGGCCCACCGCACGCTGATCCTGGAGCAGGTGCGCGAGCGCCGCTCGCTGCGCGAGATCTACGAGAACGTCGAGCGGCTCATGAACCGGCAGGGGTACGCCAACCGGCACCGCGCCTACCCCTTCGGCGTGATCGCGCACAAGATCGACCGGGTCAGGGAGCGGCGCTGGTCGCCGACGGCCTTCGGATTCGGCACCCAGTCCCTCAAGGGGCTGGCCTCCGACGCCCTGCACGGGCACCGTGAGGGCTGGTCCCCGCTGTGGAGCCCGTACCACTTCTCCGACCACCCGCCGCAGCCGGGCCTGTGGGCGGTGGAGCCGCATCTGGGCTTCCGGGGCACCGGCGCGAAGTTCGAGGAGATCCTGGTCGTCACCGACTCCCGGGATCCCGAGGAGAACGCTTTCTGGCTGGACGACGACCTGCCGCACGTGCGGCGCTGGGCTGAGGAGGAGGCGGCATGAGCGGCATGAGCGAGGCAGGCACGACGGGACTGGCGGGCGCGCGCGAGCGCTGGGTGAGCACCGGCGGGGTCGAGCTGTGCGTCGTCGAGCTCGGCGAGGCCGACCGGCCCACCGTGGTCCTGGTGCACGGCTATCCGGACAGCAAAGAGGTCTGGTCGGAGGTCGCCGAGCGGCTGGCGTCCCGCTTCCACGTGGTCCTCTACGACGTACGCGGCCACGGGCGCTCGACCGCGCCGCAGCCCCTGCGCGGCGGCTTCACCCTGGAGAAGCTGACCGACGACTTCCTGGCGGTGGCGGACGCGGTCAGCCCGGACCGCCCGGTCCACCTGGTCGGCCACGACTGGGGCTCCGTACAGGGCTGGGAGTTCGCCACCGTCGCACGCACCGAGGGCCGGATCGCCTCCTTCACCTCGATGTCCGGCCCGTCCCTGGACCACTTCGGGCACTGGATCAACAAGCGCATATCGCGGCCCACCCCGCGCAGGGCGGCGCAGCTGCTCGGTCAGGGGGCCAAGTCCTGGTACGTGTACATGCTGCACACGCCCGTGCTGCCGGAACTCGCCTGGCGCGGGCCGCTCGGCAAGCGGTGGCCGGCGATCCTCCAGCGCGTCGAGAAGGTACCGGCCGGCTCCTACCCGACGGCCTCGCTGCCTTCGGACGCGGCCCGCGGTGCCTGGCTCTACCGCGACAACGTGCGGCCGCGCCTGCGCCGGCCGCGCCCCGACGCGTACGCGCACGTACCGGTGCAGCTGATCACCCCGACCGGGGACGCGTTCCTGTCGGAGCGGCTCTACGACGACCTGGAGCAGTGGGCCCCGGATCTGGTGCGCCGCACGCTGCCCGCCAAGCACTGGGTGCCCCGGACCCGGCCCGACCAGCTGGCCGCCTGGATCACCGAGTTCGTCACCACCCGGGAAGAGCCCGCCACGCGGGCACCGGAACAGAAGGCCCCGGGCAGGTACGCCGACCGCTTCGGCGGTCAGCTGGTCCTGGTCACCGGCGCGGCCAGCGGCATCGGCCGGGCCACCGCCTTCGCGTTCGCCGAAGCCGGCGCCCGGGTGGTGGCTGTGGACAGGGACGCCGAAGGCGCGGCGCGCACGGCGGACATGGCTCGTCTGGTCGGCGCCCCCGAGGCATGGGGCGAGTGCGTGGACGTCAGCGACGAGCAGGCGATGGAGAAGCTCGCGGCGAAGGTCGCAGCGGAGTACGGAATCGTGGACGTCCTGGTCAACAACGCCGGGATCGGCCTGTCCGGCGCCTTCCTCGACACCACCACCGAGGACTGGAAGAAGGTCCTCGACGTCAACCTGTGGGGCGTCATCCACGGCTGCCGGATCTTCGGAAAGCAGATGGCCGAGCGCGGCCAGGGCGGCCACATCGTCAACACCGCCTCCGCCGCCGCCTACCTGCCCTCCAGGACCCTGCCCGCCTACAGCACCTCGAAGGCCGCGGTGCTGATGCTGTCGGAGTGCCTGCGCGCGGAACTGGCATCGAAGTCGATCGGCGTCTCCGCGATCTGTCCGGGCATCGTGAACACCAACATCACCGCCACCTCGCGGTTCGCCGGGGTGGACGAGGCCGAGGAGAAGCGCCGCCAGGAACGCTCCTCGCGGCTGTACGGGCTGCGCAACTTCCCGCCGGAGAAGGTTGCCGACGCGATCCTGCGGGCCGTCGTGCGCAACGAGGCCGTGGTCCCGGTGACTCCCGAGTCCAAGGGCGCCCTGTGGATGTCCCGGTTCGCCCCGCGCACCCTGCGGCGCCTCGCGAAGCTGGAGCCCCGGTTGTGACCGGGACCCCGTACGCCATCAGCCCTCGCCGGGTGGCGCTGGACCTGCTGCGCTGGCACGGCGCGGAGGAGGTGGAGCACCGCTCCGTCGCCTTCGGCATGTACCAGCACTGCGGGGGAGGGGGCCTGCCCCGGTACGCGCGGCGCATCGAGGGGATGGTCGTGGTCGCCCCCGTCCTGGCCTGGCTGTGGGTGTGGGGTGCCTCGTACCTCATACGCAACGACCCCGAACTGGGCGGCCGACTGCGCTATTCGCTCCGCGCGCACAACCGGGCGGTGGCCAAAGGCCTGCTCCCCACGTGGAGAGAGCTCGGCACGGCCATACCCCGCTACTTCCGGCGGTCGTACCATCCCTCGCAGGAGGGCTCGCTGCGCAGGGCGGTCGAGTACCTTGCGGCTTCACCTGCCGCCCGGGCCGCAGCGGGCGCGGTCGGCAGAGCCGCGATGTCGTAGGGAGCCGGGATTGTCCGATCAGGCGGTGGCCGAGTACCGGATCGAGGATCTGGCGCACCACAGCGGGGCGACGGTGCGCACGATCCGGGCGTACCAGGACCGGGGTCTGCTGCCGAAGCCGGAACGGCGGGGCCGCTCCAACGTCTACCGGGACACGCACCTGGCGCGGTTGCGCCAGATCGCGGACCTGCTGGACCGCGGCTACACCCTGGCCTCCATCAAGGAGCTGCTGGAGGCCTGGGACGCGGGGCGGGGGCTCGGCGGCGTACTGGGGCTGGTCGCGGAGGTGCACGGGCCGTGGACCGATGAGGAGGCGGCCCGGATCAGCCGGGAGGAGCTGAACGAGCGCTTCGGCGGCAAGCCCGACGACGACGCCGTGCACGAGGCGTGCGCGCTGGGGGTGCTGGAGCGGATCCCGGGTCGGCCGGACCAGTTCCTCGTGCCCTCGCCGCAGGAGCTGGCGGTGGCCGCCGAGCTGTACGCAGCCGGGGTGCCGCTGTCGGCGATCACCGGTCACCTGCGGGAACTGCGCGGCCAGGTGGAGCACATCGCCTCGCGGTTCCTGGAGTTCACCACCGAGCACGTCTTCGCGCGCTACCTCGGGCAGGTTCCGCCGACGGACGCGGACGCGGCGGAGGCGGCGACGATGGTGCGGCGGCTGCGGCCGCTGGCCCAGCAGACCGTGGACGCGGAGCTGGCTCGGGCGATGCGGCTCTTCGCGACCCGGCATCTGCAACGGCACCTGGGGGCGGCAGGGTCACCGCAGCAGTCGGGCCCGTCTCCGGTGGACCTGCCGGCCGGGACGGTGCGGGCCGTGCAGGAACTGGTCGGCGCCGACCATGTGGCGGAGTTCGTCCGGGCCGCGACGGAGCGGGAGCTCCAGGCCCGGACGATGAACGATCTGGCGCGCCGCGCGGACGGGTAGCGCGCCGGGGGGCCGCGGGCTGTGGCCGCCGGTAGTCCACAGGGCGGATCGCGCGTTTGCCGTCAAAACCCACCCAAACAGCTGTGGACAAGTCCCGTTTGCCTGTGGGCAACAACGGTCCCGTCTCAGCCGATGGTCTCGTACGCCGCCTTGGCGGGGACGGCGCCGTCCACCGGCCCGGTCTCGGTCAGGGTCTCCACCGTCAGGGACTTCGGGGACCGGGAGGATCCGTACAGCAGGCCGGCGAGGACCAGGCCGAGGATCCCCCCGATCAGCTGGGCCGCGACGAACCCGGGGAGAGACTGGGGGGCGATCCCGGTGAAGGAGTCGCTGAAGCTGCGCCCGATGGTGCCGGCCGGGTTGGCGAAGGACCCGGAGGAGGTGAACCAGATCGCGGCGGCGATGTACGCGGCGACCGCGGCCGGGATGAGCCTGGGGCGCCCTGTGCGCGCGAGGCCCTGGATGACGAGGACGAGTCCGGCGGTGGCCACGACCTCGCCGACGAGCAGGTGGCCGCCGTCGCGGACCTGGGTGGCGAAGGTGCCGGGGGTCCGGCCGAACATGGCTTCCGCGAGGACGGCGCCGCCGATGGCTCCGGCCGTCTGAGCCGCGGTGTAGACCAGGGCCTCCCGACCGCCGAGCCCCTCCCCGCCGGTACGCCGGGACCACCAGGAGGTGAGGGTGACCACCGGGTTGAGATGCGCGCCGGACAGCGGCCCGAAGAGGGTGATGATCAGCCCGAGGCCGATGGCGGAGGCGACCGAGTTCGCGATGAGGGCGACACCGGTGTCGCGGCTGAGCTCGGCGGCCTGGATTCCGGAGCCGATCACGACCACGAGCAGACCGGCGGTGCCGATCAGTTCGGCAGCCGCGCGGCGTGGCAATGAGGTCTGGGCTGTCATGGTTCTCCCCCTGGGCAGAAGTGGCAGCGGAAAATGTATTCCGTATCTTGGAAGAGCGATAGAGGGTGTCCAGGCGTCCGCGGGCCCGTGAAAAATCCCTGCCGGAAGGCCCTCCGACCGGGCACGCTGGGGTCATGGATGACAGGCGCACCGTGAAGGTGTCCAAATACGTCTCGAAACACCTGCGACATCAGCCGGAACGGATCGGACTGGTGCTCGACCCTCACGGCTGGGTGGAGATCAACGATCTGCTGCGGGCGGCCGCCGCCCACGGCTTCGCCTTCAGCCGCGCCGAGCTCGACCACGTCGTGGCCGCCAACGACAAGCAGCGGTTCGCCGTCGACGGGACCCGGATCCGCGCCAGCCAGGGCCACACGGTCACCGTGGACCTGGATCTCCCGGAGGCCGAACCGCCCTCGTACCTCTACCACGGCACCGTCGCCGCCGCCCTGGACGCGATCCGCGCCGAGGGCCTGCGCCCGATGGCCCGCCACCACGTGCACCTGTCCCCCGACCGGGAGACCGCGACCCGGGTCGGCGCGCGCCGCGGCCGGCCCGTCGTGCTCAGCGTCGACGCGGGAGCGATGCGCGCCGCCGGGCACGTGTTCCGGATCAGCGCCAACGGGGTGTGGCTGGTGGACGCTGTACCGCCGCAGTTCCTGCGCTTCCAGTAGCGACTCCGCAGCTCGCCTCGGCGCACCCCGGTGCACGTCGGCGTACCTCGGCGTGCCCCCGCGAATCCCGGCGTATGCGGCGTGTCCGGGTGCTTCCCAGACAGCTCCGGGTGCGGGAATTCGACAGAGATTGTCGGACCGTCAACCTAATTTGTTCCCCACTCCGGGATCTGTGAGGGGGGGACCTCACGATCGCCGAAGCATCCCCATATGCACGCGAGGTGACGCCCCATGACGTCCACACCCCACAGCTTCCAGGTCGATCTGCGCGGCCTGGTCGACCTGCTCTCCCACCACCTCTACTCCAGCCCGCGCGTCTACGTCCGTGAGCTCCTGCAGAACGCGGTGGACGCCGTCACCGCCCGCCAGGCCCTCGACCCCGAGGCCCAGATCCGCATCCGGCTGTCCGCGGCGGACGGCCGGGTCACCATCGAGGACAGCGGCATCGGCCTGACCGCAGCAGAGGCCCACTCCTTCCTCGCCACCATCGGCCGCAGCTCCAAGCGCGGCAACGACGGCACTGAAGACATCCGAGCCCTGGAGACCACCCGCCGGGAGTTCCTCGGCCAGTTCGGCATCGGGTTGCTCGCGTGCTTCGTCGTGGCTCGCCAGATCCGCGTCGTCACCCGCTCCGCCCGCGATCCGCAGGCCGCACCCGTCGAATGGCTGGCCACGGACGACGGTTCGTACACCGTGCGCGAACTGCCCCACGAGGCACGCCCGGAACCCGGTACCACCGTCGTCCTGGAGGCCCGCCCCGGCTCCGCCGAATGGACCGCCCCGGCCAAGGTCGAGCAGCTCGCCCGCGACTACGGCTCCCTGCTGCCCTACGACATCACCTTCGACGACGGCACGGGCGGCGATCCGCGCCCCGTCACCGACCGGCCCGCGGTATGGGACCGGCCCTTCCCCACGCCCGCCGCCCGGCGCGTTGATGGACGCGGCCGCCGGGGGGGGCTGGAGACGGCCCTGGCGACGGATCCCGGGGCTCCCGGGCTCCGGGCCGAACTCGCCCAGACCTGGCACCAGCTGGCGCAGGTCCTCGACCGGCGCGTGAGCGTGCAGGCGGAATCGTTCGACGATGAGGAGGACGACGAGGACGGTGTGGCCGGTGCGGACAGCGGCTCGGCCGCATCGGCCCAGTCGCTGAGCGAGGCGGAGATCGAGGCGCTGCGCCAGGAGGAGATCGAGCTCTGGGACCGGGCTGCCGCGGTCTACGCGGAACTCGGCCCGGACCATCTGCGGGACCGGTTCCAGTGCCTCAACAACGCCGCCTGGACGGAGCAGGAGCGGGGCCACGCGGAAGCGGGCGCGGCCAGTGTCTCCGCCCTGATCAACGAGGTCGAAGCGCTGCCGGAGGGCGCCGCGCCCGACTGGCTCCTGCCGTCCGCCGAGCGTCTGCGCTCCCAGCTGACGGCCTGAGCCCGCCGCTGCCGTCGGTCGTCGCCGCTCCCCGCCCGGGGCAGCGGCGACGACCATGGGGATCAGCCGTCCAGCTGGGCCAGGGCCTCCACGGCGATCTTCTCGAAGATCGCCTCGTCCGCGGCGAAGTCGGAGTCCGCGATCGGCGCGTGGATCACCAGCTCGGTGAACCCCAGATCGCGGTGGCGGCCCGCGAAGTCGACGAACGCGTCCACGGATTCCAGCATGGTGCTGCGTTCGGGCGTGAAGCCGGTCAGCAGGACCTTTTCCATCGGCTCGAAGTCCCGCCCGATCTCTGCGAAAGCCGTCTCCAGCCCTCCGATCTGCCGGCGCAGCGCCTCCAGTGACTGCTCGGGCGTGCCGTCCTCGAATATCTTCGGGTCACCCGCGGTCACCCAGGCCTGGCCGTGGCGGGCGGCGAGCCGCAGGCCGCGCGGTCCGGTGGCGGCGACCGCGAACGGCAGTCGTGGCCGCTGCACGCAGCCGGGGATGTTGCGGGCCTCCTCGGCGGAGTAGAAGGTGCCCTGCGAGCTCACCGCGCCCTCGGTCAGCAGCTGGTCCAGTAGCGGTACGAACTCGGCGAAGCGGTCGGCCCGCTCACGCGGGGACCAGGGCTCCTGGCCCAGCGCGGTCGCGTCGAAGCCATTGCCGCCCGCGCCGATGCCGAGGGTGATGCGCCCGCCGGAGACGTCGTCCAGGGAGATGAGGTCCTTGGCCAGGGTCACTGGGTGACGGAAGTTCGGCGAGGTGACCAGCGTGCCCAGGCGCATCCGCTCCGTGGCCCCGGCCGCCGCCGTCAGGGTGGGCACCGCGCCGAACCACGGCCCGTCGCGGAAGCTCCGCCAGGACAGGTGGTCATAGGTGTAGGCGGTGTGGAACCCGAGCGTCTCCGCCCGTACCCACTGGTCACGACCCCCTTCATGCCATCGACGTACCGGGAGGATCACCGTGCTCAGACTCAGACTCATGCGTTCGAGCCTACGGCGGCCTTCGTGTTTCACGTGAAACATCGCCTCCCACCGATGTTTCACGTGAAACATCGGGCCGCCGGCCCGGGTGGGGCCGCAGATGGTCCGGCCCTCCGCGGGCGATGGGCGAAGATGGAGCGGTGACCTCGGCTCCCCAGTGCCCGGACGGGCCCACCCCCATGCCCCGGCTCATCGCCACCGACCTCGACGGCACCCTGCTGCGCGACGACAAGTCCGTCTCGCCCCGCACGGTCGCCGCTCTCGCGGCCGCCGAGGAGGCCGGCATCGAGGTCTTCTTCGTCACCGGACGCCCGGCCCGCTGGATGGGCGTGGTCAGCGACCACGTCCACGGCCACGGCCTCGCGATCTGTGCAAATGGCGCGGCGGTCGTCGACCTCCATGCCGGACAGGAATTCGTGCAGGTCAGAGCCCTCCCGAGAGCTGCCGCCCTGGCCGTCGTGGACGCTCTGCGGACCGCGGCGCCGGGCACCTCCTTCGCGGTCGAGCTGACCACCGGCATCAATTACGAGCCGACGTACCCGCCGTTCTTCCAGGACCCGGGCGCCAACGTCGCCACCGCCGAGAAACTGCTGCACGAGGACACGGACGAAAGCGCCGCACCGGTGCTCAAGCTGCTCGCGCACCACGCCGAGCTGGCCCCGGACGAGTTCCTCGCCCTGGCCCGCTCCACCGCCGGCGAGCTCGCCTCGATCACCCGCTCCAGCCCGACCTCCTTGCTGGAGATCAGCGGACAGGGCGTCTCCAAGGCGAGCACGCTGGCGATGTGCTGCGCCGAGCGCGGCATCTCCCCCGCCGAGGTGGTCGCCTTCGGAGACATGCCGAACGACGTGGAGATGCTCAGCTGGGCGGGCACCTCGTACGCAATGGGCAACGCCCATCCGGACGTGATCGCGGCCGCGTCCGGCCGTACGACCGCCAACAACGAGGACGGCGTCGCCGTCGTCATCGAGCACCTCGTGGCCGACCGGATCGCACAGCAACTGCTCTAGGGCAGCGACCGCTCTGGAACCAAAGCCTTCCTGGGGCGCCCTAGAGCGGGGCCTCCCAGACCAGGGTGGTCCCGCCGCCGCCCTCGCCGATGCCGGGGCCGTACGAGCTCGCGCCGCCCAGCGCTTCGGCCCGCCGACGCAGATTCCGCAGCCCGCTGCGCCGTCCGCCGTCGGGGATGCCCACCCCGTCGTCGGCGACCTCCAGCCGGACCCCGGGGCGCCCGTCCGCCAGTTTGACCGTGGAATCCACGACCACCTCGATCCGGGACGCGTCAGCATGGCGGAACGCGTTGGACAGCGCCTCGCGCAGCGCGGCGATCAGGTTCTTGCCCACCAGTTCGCCGACGACCGCGTCGATGGGGCCGAGGAAGCGGTGCGCGGGCTTGAAGCCGAGCGGCACGGCGGCCATGTTGATCTCCCGCAGCACCCGGGTGCGCAGCCCCGAGGGTGCCTCCGCGGGGCCCTGCTGGAGCGCGAAGATCGCGGTGCGGATCTCCTGGATCGTCACGTCCAGCTCGTCCACGGCCTTGCCGACCCCGTCACGGACCTCGGGGACGATGGACCGGCGCTGGGCCCCCTCCAGCATCATCCCGGTGGCGAACAGCCGCTGGATTACCAGGTCGTGCAGGTCTCGGGCGATCCGGTCGCGGTCCTCGAACACGGCGAGGCGCTCCCGGTCGCGCTGCGCCTCGGCCATCATCAGGGCGAGCGCGGCCTGGGAGGCGAACTGTGTGGCCAGGGTCCGCTCGGCCTCGGTGAACGGGCGCTTGCCGCGGGTCCGGGGAGTGACCAGGGCGCCCAGAACCCGGCCGCCGCTCTGCAGCGGAAGCATCATGCAGGGCCCGTACGGGCTGGTGAGCTTGCTGGCCATGCGGGAGTCGGACGCGGCGTCGTCCACGAAGACGGGCTCGCCCTGCAGCAGCCTGTCCACCACCGGGCTCTCGGCAGGGATCACCACGCCGAGCGAGGTGGCCGGGTTCTCTGCGGAGACGGCGACGATCTCCATCCCGCCGTCCTCGGTCGGCAGCATCACGATGCCGGCGGATGAGTCGGCCAGATGACGGGCCTGCTCGGCCACCACCGCGAGGGCGTCGTCGGCGTCCCCGCCGGACAGCAAGGCGGTGGTGACGGCCACCGAACCGTCGATCCAGCGCTCGCGCTGAGTGGCGGCCTCGTACAGCCGGGCGTTGCCGATGGCGATACCCGCCTCGGTCGCCAGCACCCGGACCATGTGGACGTCGTAGTCGGTGAACGCGCCGCCGCCGTTCTTCTCGGCGAGGTACAGGTTGCCGAAGATCTCCCCCTGCACCCGGATCGGGACACCGAGGAAGGTCTTCATCGGCGGATGGTGCGCAGGGAAGCCCGCCGAACGCGGATCCTTCGTCAGATCGTCGAGCTGCACGGTGTCGGAGTGCGAGATCAACGCCCCCAGAAGACCCCGCTTCCCGTCCGGCCGATGACCGATCTTCCGGGCCAGCTCGGGACTGATCCCGTACGTGACGAAGTCCGAAAGCCCACGGCCCTCGGTGTCGACGACGCCGATCGCCGCGTAGCGGGCATGCGCGAGCTCGGCCGCGGTCTCGCAGATGCGGTCCAGCGTGGAATGCAGCTCGAGCCCGGTCCCGACCGACCTCATGGCCTCCAGCAGTTGCGGTACGCGGGCCGTGAGCTCGGTGGACAGTCCTTGCAGGCTCCTGGCGGCCTGGGTGGCGGCCCCCAGCGGGTCCGGGGTTCCAGGTGACGGTTCCCGCGGTTCCTGCGGTTGCTGCGGCTCCTGCAGTGACATGCCCTTGAGACTAGTTAGTCCCCATTAGCGGGGAAAGTCGGCCTGGAGGAAGTCGGCCACGGTCCCGTCCGCTTCCCGTTCCCGCTCCAGCAGCCGCCGCAGCGGCCCCTCGATGGCGGCCAGCTCCGCGTACGACCCGCGCTGGACGACCTCCCCGCCGTCGAGCACGAGCACCTCGTCGACCGCCTCCAGTCCGGCCAGCCGGTGGGTGATCAGGACGGTGGTCCGGCCCTCGGTCGCTTCCAGCAGGTCCGCCGTAAGCGCATCCGCCGTGGCCAGGTCCAGGTGCTCGGCCGGCTCGTCCAGCACCAGTACGGGAAAGTCCGCGAGGAGCGCCCTGGCCAGGGCCAGGCGCTGGCGCTGGCCTCCGGAGATCCGCGCACCGTGCTCGCCGACCAGCGTGTCCAGCCCGTCCGGCAGTCCGTCGGCCCACTCCAGCAGCCGCGCCGCGGCCAGCGCCTCCCGAAGCTCCTCCTCGCTCGCACCGGTCCGGGCCAGCCGCAGGTTCTCCCGTACCGAACTGTCGAAGAGATGCGCGTCCTGGGCGCAGAGCCCGACGAGCGCGCGCACGTCGTCACCGTCGAGCGTGCGGGCGTCGGACCCGCCCAGGGTGTACGCGCCCTCGCGCAGGTCCAGAAAACGCAGCAGGACCTGGGCCAGTGTGGTCTTGCCGGAGCCCGAGGGGCCGACGACGGCGACGCGACGGCCGGCTTCCAAGGTCAGGTCCAGGCCCCGCAGCGCGTCACGTTCCTGGCCCGGATGGCGAGCCGCGAGCCCCGTCAGCCGCAACGGGAAGGGCGAGCCGGGTGCCGCAGCAGGCCGCTCCGGCTCGGCGACGGGAACCGGGGAGTCGATCACCTCGTAAACCCGCTCGGCGCTGCGGCGCACCCGCTGGCGGTACTGGACGGCCAGCGGAAGGCCGTTGACCGCCTCGAACGCGGCGAGCGGCGTCAGCACGGCGCCGGCCATGGCCACCCCGGACAGCCGCCCGTCGTGCACCGCGTCCGCCGCCGTGGCCGCAGCCGCCACGACGGTCAGCCCGCACACCAGGGCGGACAGCCCACTACCCAGGCCACCCGCGGCGGCGCCGCGCGCGGCGATGCGCGTCAGTACGCCGTCGCTCTCCCGGGCCCTGCCCTTGCGGTCTTCCAGCGCCCCGGCGACGGTCAGCTCAGCTGTGCCGGTGAGCAGATCGGCCACCCGGGTGGCGAGTTCACCCCGGGCAGGAGCGAGTCGGCGCTCGGCGCGCCGGGAGCATGCTCCGCTCACCAGCGGAACGCCGACGCCGGCGGCGAGCAGCCCGGCAGCGAGAGCGGCTCCGGCCTCCGGCAGCAGCCAGACGGTGAAGGCGACCGAGCCGGTGCCGACGAGCACCGCGGTACCGACGGGCAGCAGCCAGCGCAGCCAGTAGTCCTGGAGTGCATCGGCGTCGGCCACCAGCCGGGCCAGCAGGTCTCCGCGCCGGTGCTCGCGCAGCCCCGCAGGGGCGATGCGCTCAAGCCGCCGGTACACGGAGACCCTCAGGTCGGCGAGCATCCGCAGGACGGCGTCGTGCGAGACGAGCCGCTCGGCGTACCGGAAGACGGCCCGCCCCATCCCGAAGGCCCGGGTGGCGGTGACCGCCACCATCAGATGGAGCACGGGCGGCTGTTCGGAGGCCCGTGAGATCAGCCAGCCGGACACCGCCATCAGCCCGACGCCGCACCCGACCGCCAGCGCGCCCAGGAGCAGTCCGAGCCTGAAGCGCCCTTGCCAGGCCTTGGCCACCGCGCGTACCCGGCGCAACGGATCGGCTCCGCCCGAGTCCTTCCCGCCCCCGGCCCGCGCCCGCTCTGGCGCGGCTCCGAGGATCCACTCCCCGCCGTCGGAGGTGGCCCGGGCCGGGGCCTCGGCCCGGGTGCCGGCGGGACGGGGGAGCGGCTTCGCCGTGGCGCCGCCCGCCGCTGCGAAGCCGGTCTCCGCGATCGGGACCACCCGGTCGGCGACGGCGAGCAGCGCCGGCCGGTGCACGACCAGCAGCACGGTCCGGCCCACGGCGAGCCTCCGGACCGCGTCCACCACCCCCGCCTCGGTCTCGCCGTCCAGCGCGGCGGTCGGCTCGTCCAGCAGCAGCACGGGCCGGTCCGCCAGGAACGCCCGCGCCAGGGCCAGCCGCTGGCGCTGTCCGGCGGACAGTCCCACACCGCCCTCGCCCAGGGGGGTCTCCACCCCGCGCGGCAGCGCCGTCACGAACTCCCAGGCTCCGGCGTCCTTCAATGCCCGGGCCACCTCCGTGTCGGAGGCCCCTGCCCGGGCCAGCCGTACGTTCTCCCCGATCGTTCCGGCGAACAAGTGCGGGCGTTGCGGTACCCAGGCGATCTGCCCCCTCCACTGTTCCCGGGACAGTTCTGTCAGGTCCACGCCGGCCACCCGTACGCGCCCCGTGGTCGGCGTCACGAACCCCAGCAGCACCTGGAGCAGTGTGGATTTCCCGGCTCCGCTCGGTCCGGTGAGGGCCACGCACTCCCCCGGCTCGACGGTCAGCGAGACCGGGCCGGGCGAATCCTGGCCCCGGCCTTCGTACCGGACGCGGACGCCGTCGAACTCGATGCGCAGGGGAGCGGCGCTCGGCAGCCGGGCCCCACCGGCGGCCGGACGCGCGACGGGGGTCTCCAGCACCTCGAAGATCTCCTCCGCGGCGGCGAGTCCCTCGGCGGCCGCGTGGAACTGCGCGCCGACCTGCCGCAACGGCAGGTACGCCTCGGGCGCCAGGATCAGGATGACCAGTCCGGTGTAGAGGTCGAGTTCCCCGTGGACCAGCCGCATGCCGATGGTCACCGCCACCAGAGCCACCGACAGGGTCGCCAGCAGCTCCAGGGCGAAGGAGGAGAGGAAGGCGATGCGCAGGGTCCGCATCGTCGCGCGCCGGTAGTCGGCGGTGATCTTGCGGATGGACTCGGCCTGCGCCTTGGCCCGTCCGAAGACCTTCAGCGTGGGAAGGCCGGCCACCACATCGAGGAAATGCCCCGACAGGCGTGACAGCAGCCGCCACTGGCGGTCCATGCGGGACTGGGTGGCCATCCCGATGAGGATCATGAACAGGGGGATCAGCGGGAGGGTGACCACGATGATGGCCGCCGACACCCAGTCCTCGGTGACGATACGGGCGAGCACCGCGGCCGGCACGACCACCGCGAGCCCGAGCTGGGGCAGGTAGCGGGAGAAGTAGTCGTCGAGCGCGTCCACCCCGCGGGTGGCCAGTGCCACCAGCGAACCGGTTCGCCGGCCGGTCAGCCAGCCGGGGCCCAGCTCGGCGGCCCGGTCCAGCAGCCTGCCGCGCAGTTCCGACTTGACCGCCGCACCGGCCCGGTGCGCGGCCAGCTCCGTCAGCCAGGCGATCAGGCCGCGGCCCAGCGCCACGGCCGCGAGCAGCAGCAAGGGCGTCCGCAGTTCCGCCCCGCCGAGCCCCTCCTCGAAGGCGCCGACCACGATCTCGGCGATGAGCATCGCCTGACCGACGACCAGCCCCGCCCCGGCGAGGCCCAGTGTCACCACCGCCGCCAGGAAGAGGCGGGTGGAACGGGCGTACCGGAGCAGGCGCGGGTCGATCGGTTTCACGTGAAACATCCCCCAGGGGAGGTCAGGCGGGAGGGGCGGGGTCGGGCCTCAGTGCACGTCGACGATGTGCTGCGTCCCGATCCGCTTGCGGAACACCCAGTACGTCCATCCCTGGTAGAGCAGGACGAGCGGCGTGGCCACGCCCGCGCACCACGTCATGATCTTCAGGGTGTAGGGGCTGGACGAGGCGTTGGTGACCGTGAGGCTCCAGGCGTCGTCCAGCGAGGACGGCATGACGTTCGGGAACAGCGTCAGGAAGAGCATCGCGACGGCCGCCGCGATGGTGATCCCGGACAGTGCGAACGACCAGCCCTCGCGGCCCGCCCGGTTGCAGGCGAGGGCCCCGACCAGTGCGATCACCGCGATGGCCATCGCGACGAGGCTCTTGGCGTCGCCGCTGGAGACCTGGGTCCAGCCCAGGAAGACCAGGGCCAGTGCGGCCGTGGCCGCGCCCAGCCGGGTCGCCAGCGTGCGCGAGCGGTCCCGGAGGTCACCGACCGTCTTGAGCGAGGTGAAGACCGCGCCGTGGAAGGTGAACAGGGTGAGCGTGACCAGGCCACCGAGGATCGAGTAGGTGTTGAGCAGGTCGAGAAAGGTGCCGACGTACTCCTTGTTCTGGTCGATCTTCACGCCGTGCACGATGTTGCCGAAGGCCACGCCCCAGAGGAACGCGGGGATCAGCGAGGTCCAGAAGATCGCGTGTTCCCAGTTGGTCTGCCAGCGGTCCTCGTCCCGCTTGTGCCGGTATTCGAAGGCGACACCGCGGATGATCAGGCAGACCAGGATGAGGAGCAGCGGCAGGTAGAAGCCCGAGAAGAGGGTGGCGTACCAGTCGGGGAAGGCGGCGAAGGTCGCGCCGCCCGCGGTGAGCAGCCAGACCTCGTTGCCGTCCCACACGGGTCCGATCGTGTTGATCAGTACCCGCTTCTCCGTGCGGTCGCGGGCGAGCAGCTTGGTCAGTACGCCGACTCCGAAGTCGAAGCCCTCCAGGAAGAAGTAGCCGGTCCACAGGACGGCGATGAGTACGAACCAGACGTCGTGAAGTTGCATGGTGTGGTCTCCTCAGCCTCAGTACGAGAAGGCCATCGGCCGGTCGGGGTTCTTGTCGTCCCCGCCGATCCTGGTGGGCGGGTTGAGGTCGGCCTCGGTGAGTTCGGGCGGACCTGCCTTGACGTACTTGACCAGGAGCCTGACTTCGATGACGGCGAGCACGGCGTACAGGAGCGTGAAGCCGATCATCGAGGTGAGCACCTCGCCCTGGGAGACGTTCGGCGAAACCGCGTCCCGGGTGCGCAGGACTCCGTAGACCACCCAGGGCTGGCGGCCCATCTCGGTGAAGATCCAGCCCCAGGAGTTGGCGATGAGCGGGAAGCCCATCGTCCAGAGCGCGACGATCCAGAACAGGTTGGCGAACTTCGGGCTCAGCGCGCTCTTGAAGAGGACCAGGTTCGGAACCTCCTCCTCCCCGGTGCGCAGACCCGGCGGCAGCATGAACTTCTTGCGGGTCAGCCACAGGCCCAGCACTCCGACGCCGAGGGAGGCCATGCCGAAGCCGATCATCCAGCGGAAGCCCCAGTAGGCGACCGGGATGTTGGGCCGGTAGTCGCCGGGGCCGAACCTCTCCTGCTCGGCCTTGTTGACGTCGTTGATGCCCGGGACGAAGGAGGTGAAGTCGTCGTTGGCCAGGAAGGACAGCAGGCCCGGGATCTCTATCGCGACCTTGTTGTGGCCCTTCTCGACGTCGCCGTAGGCGAAGACGGAGAAGGGAGCCGGCGCCTCGCCGTTCCAGAGCGCCTCGGCGGCGGCCATCTTCATGGGCTGCTGCTTGAACATCACCTTGCCGAGCAGGTCACCGCTCACCGCCGTGCCCATACCGGCGATGATCATGACGATCAGGCCGAGCCGCAGCGAACTCCGCATCACGGGGATGTGCTTCTTGCGCGCCAGGTGGAAGGCGGCGATGCCGGCCATGAACGCACCGCCGACCAGGAAGGCGGCCGTGATGGTGTGGAAGAACTGGGTGAGCGCGGTGTTCTGCGTGAGCACGTGCCAGAAGTCGGTGAGCTCGGCCCGGCCGCGCTCCTCGTTGATCCGGTACCCGACCGGGTGCTGCATCCAGGAATTGGCCGCCAGGATGAAGTAGGCGGACAGGATCGTGCCGAGGGACACCATCCAGATGCAGGCCAGGTGGATCTTCTGGGGCAGCTTGTCCCAGCCGAAGATCCACAGACCGATGAAGGTCGACTCGAAGAAGAAGGCGATCAGCGCCTCGAAGGCCAGCGGGGCGCCGAAGATGTCACCGACGAATCGCGAGTAGTCGGACCAGTTCATGCCGAACTGGAACTCCTGGACGATGCCGGTGACGACCCCCATCGCGATATTGATCAAGAAAAGCTTGCCCCAGAACTTCGTGGCCCTGAGGTACTTCTCCTTCTCGGTGCGCACCCAGGCGGTCTGCAGGCCGGCCGTGAGGGCCGCGAGCGAGATCGTCAGGGGAACGAAGAGGAAGTGGTAGACGGTGGTGATGCCGAACTGCCAGCGCGCCAATGTCTCCGGCGCCAAAGCTAGGTCCACGTCGTCTTCTCCTTGTCGTCGCCGTGGGTCACAGCCGCAGTCTGCCTGGCGGGTTCCCTCCCGTAACGGGAGGAAGCAGGACACGCTTGTGAACGCGTTCACATTCACAAGCATTATTGCGCACCTGTTTTCGACCCTTCACAGGGGGGTCCCCTCCAGGCCCCCTCCGGATCCCCTCTAGCCAAGAAATTCAACAGATTGTTGAATGTGCTCATGAAGATTCGAATCTCCTGGCCCGCCGGACAGCTCACCGCAACCCTCGACGAGACCCCGACCAGCAAGGCGCTGGCCGAGGCCCTTCCGATCTCCGCCTCCGCGAACACCTGGGGCGAAGAGGTCTACTTCGACACCGGCGTCTCCGTGGCCCTGGAGCACGACGCCCGGCAGGTGGTCGAGCCCGGCACGGTCGCGTTCTGGACCGAGGGCGACGCGCTCGCGCTGCCCTACGGCCCCACACCGATATCGCGCGGAGGCGAGAGCCGCCTGGCGAGCCCGTGCAACGTGCTCGGCTCCTTCGACGGCGACCCCCGCCTGCTGGCCACCGTCCGCGACGGCGACCCCGTGCGAGTGGAACTCGCGTAAAGCGCGGAACTCGCGTAACCCGCGGAACTCACATGACGCGACGGAACACGGCGCCCGGAACTCGGGTAAGTACCTGGTGCGCAGTCCGCAGTCCGCAGTCCGCAGTCCGCAGTCCGCCGGGGGAGCTACAGCTCCTTGAAGAACGCCTCCGCCGCGTGCAGGAAGAGGTCGTTCGCCTCGGTCTCACCGATCGTGACCCGCAGGCCCTCGCCCGCGAAGGGCCGGACCACCACACCGGCCTTCTCGCAGGCCGCCGCGAAGTCGGCCGTCCGCTCCCCCAGCCGCATCCACACGAAGTTCGCCTGCGTGTCCGGGACCGTCCAGCCCTGCGCCAGCAGCGTCTCGTGCACCCGGTTCCGCTCGCAGACCAGCGCGCCGACGCGGCCCATCAACTCGTCCTCGGCGCGCAGCGAGGCGACCGCCGCGTCCTGCGCCAGCTGGCTGACGCCGAAGGGCACCGCCGTCTTGCGCAGCGCCGCGGCCACCGGCTCGTGCGCCACCGCGAAGCCGACGCGCAGGCCGGCGAGCCCGTACGCCTTGGAGAACGTACGCAGCACACAGACGTTCGGGCGGTCGCGGTACAGCTCGATGCCGTCCGGCACGTCCGCGTCGCGCACGAACTCGCGGTAGGCCTCGTCCAGCACCACCAGGACGTCCGACGGCACCCGGTCCAGGAACCGCTCCAGCTCGGCGCGGCGCACGGCGGTACCCGTGGGGTTGTTGGGGTTGCAGACGAAGATCAGCCGGGTCCGCTCGGTGATCGCCTCGGCCATCGCGTCCAGGTCGTGCACATCGCCCTCGGTCAGCGGGACCTGCACGGAGGTCGCACCCGAGATTTGCGTGATGATCGGGTAAGCCTCAAAAGAGCGCCAGGCATAGATGACCTCGTCGCCCGGGCCGGCCGTCGACTGGATCAGCGACTGGGCCACACCCACCGAGCCGGTGCCGGTGGCGATGTGCTCGACCGGCACCCCGAACCGCTCCGCGAGCTCGTTCACCAGGCCGGTGCAGGCCATGTCCGGGTAACGGTTGAAGTTCCCGGCCGCCGCGACCGCGCTCTCCAGCACCCCGTTGAGCGGCGGGTACGGGTTCTCGTTCGAGGACAGCTTGTACGCGACGGGCCCGCCCGCGGCCGCCGGCTTGCCGGGCTTGTATGTGGGAATGCCATCCAGCTCGGCGCGCAGCTTCGGGCTCTTCTCGCTCACCGCAGGTCCTCCTCGACCGTCCCGTACGACGTCGCCGTCGACTCAATACTGCTCACCTTATGAGGATTCCGCTCTGCCGAGAATGGGGGCGCCTGGAATGCGGGGGAGCGCGCGCATATATGCGCGCGCCGGTGGCCTGCGCCGTGGCGCGCATCCCTCGTGCAGGTGAGTTGAGACCGGCCCGAGACCGTACCGCTTTGGCATGCTCGTACCCGCCGACAAGCTTCACGACAGCCCTCGCCCAGCAAATGCCTTCATTTCCAAGGTCATTGGGGGTGGCGAACCATGCAGAATCGTGCCTGTCAACGCGTGCATATGCACCCAGACCACCCGCCCCACCGAGCCCTACTATCGGCTCGCCATGACACCAGCAGGGAAGCATCAGGTGAGCCGGACCGAGACCACCCGGCGGGCCGCCGGCCGACAGGGCCGGGCAGGCATCAGGGACGTGGCCGCCGCGGCGGGCGTCTCCATCACAACCGTCTCCGACGCGCTCAATGGCAAGGGGCGGCTGCCGGACGCCACCCGCCGCCATGTCCGCGAGGTCGCCGACCGGCTGGGCTACCGCCCGTCCGCCGCCGCCCGCACCCTCCGTACCGGCAAGTCGGGCCTCATCGGCCTGACCGTGACGACGTACGGGGATGAACCTTTCACCTTCACCGAATTCGCCTACTTCGCCGAGATGGCCAGAGCCGCCACCTCCGCCGCGCTCGCCCGCGGCTACGCCCTCGTCATCCTCCCCGCCACCTCCCGACACGACGTGTGGTCCAACGTCGCCCTCGACGGCACCGTCGTCATCGACCCCTCCGACCACGATCCCGTCGTCACCGAACTGGTCCGCCAGGGCCTGCCCGTGGTCTCCGACGGCCGCCCGGCAGGCTCCCTCCCCGTCACCGCCTGGGTCGACAACGACCACGAGGCCGCCGTACTGGGCCTGCTCGACCACCTCGCCGCCGCCGGCGCCCGTCGGATCGGGCTGCTGACCGGCACCACCACCGACACCTACACCCGGCTCTCCACGACCGCCTACCTCAACTGGTGCGAACGCGTCGGCCAGGACCCCGTCTACGAGTCCTACCCCGCCCACGACCCCTGCGCGGGCGCCGTGGCCGCCGACCGGCTCCTCGCCCGCCCCGACCGGCCCGACGCCGTGTACGGGCTCTTCGACCCCAACGGCACGGACCTGCTCGCCGCCGCCCGGCGCTACGGCCTGCGCGTCCCCGAGGACCTGCTGCTCGTGTGCTGCAGCGAGTCCACCGTGTACGCCAACACCGAACCGCCCATCACCACCCTCTCCCTCAAACCGCGCCGCATCGGCACCGCCGTGGTGCAGCTGCTCATCGACGCGATCGAGGGAGTGGACACCGGACGCCCCGTCGAACAGGTCGTCCCGACCGAGCTCATCATCCGTACGTCGTCACAGCGCAGGCAGCCCCGTACGACCGTCAGCCCGCCCCGGTCTCCGGCCCAGGACTGAGTCGCCGCACCACCCCACGGGCGGGGTCGTTGGCTCCGCCGAGGATTTCAGAACACCGATATCGGGAGAAAATGGTAGGAACCATCGGCTCCGGACAGGATTCACCACCCCTGGTGCGTCACACAGCGCGAGCCGCATTCCTATGATGGGCGCACGACATCACGGACCCTCCTCCCCGGAGGTCAGGAGGGTCCGCAGGTGTACGGCAGCGCGACGGTGGTGGAGGGGTCGATGACTCAGGGGGCCGGTCAGGGACCCGCGATGCGGACGGAGACGCTGCGGGACTTCCGGGTTCCGGTCACCGAACCCGCTCCGTACGCCGTATCCAACGGGCTTCCCGGTGAGGCCCCCGTGTACGGCGAGTACCCGGCGTACTACGAGGACGGCGCGCTGAGCGTGCCCGCGCAGCCCGGCTACGCGCCTCCGGCGAACGCACAGCCCGTGGCACCGCCCGTCCCGCATCACGACGTGAACGAGGCGCGCGCCGTCCACGATGCGCGCGAGGCGTACGAACCGCGCGAGGCCCACGACGCGTACGAGCCTCGCCTGGCGCACGAAGCGTACGAGCCTCGCAAGGCCCATGAGCCGCACGAGGCGCACGCACCCGCCGAGCCCGAGGCCCCCGTGGACCCCGAGGACGACGGCTTCGACGGCTACACCCCGACCCACCGCGACCTGCCCGTCATCGGCCGCGGCGCGCTCGGCGGCCCCGGCGACACCGTCCAGGTCCAGTACGTCCCCCAAGAGGCGTCGACCGCCGGTCCCGGCCCGCTCTACGTGGTCGGCGACGTCCACGGCTACCTCGACGAGCTCGTCACCGAACTCCACGCCCAGGGCCTGATCGACACCGAGCGCCGCTGGTCCGCCGGCAACGCCCGGCTCTGGTTCCTCGGCGACTTCACCGACCGCGGCCCCGACGGCATCGGCGTCATCGACCTCGTCATGCGGCTGTCCGCCGAGGCCGCGGCCGCCGGCGGCTACTGCAAGGCCCTCATGGGCAACCACGAGCTGCTGCTCATCGGCGCCAAGCGGTTCGGCGACACCCCCGTCTCCTCCGGCGCCGGCACGGCCACCTTCCAGGCCGCCTGGCTGCTCAACGGCGGCCAGCGCACCGACATGGAGCGCCTGCAGGACGTACACCTGCAGTGGATGTCCCGCCTGGACGCGGCCGTCCTGGAGGAGGACCACCTGCTGCTGCACTCCGACACCACGGCCTACCTGGACTACGGCGACTCCATCGAGGACGTCAACGACACCATCCACGAGCTCCTCAACCGCAACGACGCCGACATCACCTGGGACCTCTTCCGCAAGTTCACCAAGCGGTTCGCCTTCCGCGACGAGGAGACCGGCCCGGGGGCCGTACGCGAACTGCTCGGCACGTACGGCGGCAGCCGCGTCGTGCACGGGCACAGCCCCATCCCGTACCTCCTCGGCGAAGTGGGCACCGAGGACGGCGACGAGGCGCGCGGCCCGGAGGCGGTGGACGGGCCCCACGTGTACGCGGACGGGCTCGCCATCGCGATGGACGGCGGGGTCACGATGGCCGGCAAACTGCTGGTCGTCCAACTTCCGCTGCGCGACTGAGGATTGTCACCAGGGGGGTATTTCCGCAAAGCCCCTGTCAACCTGCGGTGTGATCCCTCTACCATCGCTCTATCCGTAGCAGGCTCTCCTCCGTTTGTGCCGGCGCCCGGGTCTACGCGGGCAAACCGGCCTCCACGGAGCATCGGGGGATGCACATGACCAGCGCTCCGCACCTGCTGACCGAAGACCGGCCGGAGTTCGATCGGCTCCTCGACGAGGCGCTGCGCACCGCACACGACCGGCCCGAGCTCGCCACCCTGGGCGAACGTCTGAACGCCGAACAACTGCGCACCATGGCCCTGGGGGCCAGCGCGCTGCTGACGGCCGCGGCCGCGGCCGAGTACGACCACTACGTGAAGCTCCGCGAGGAACGGCGCGACGAGGTCCTCTCCACTCCCGGGACCGCGGGCGAGGACGACGACGGACAGGGCGGCGCGGGCCTCGGCGCCGTGATCGCGGTCCTCGCACCCGTGCTGGCGGGCACCGCCATGCTGATCTTCCTGCTCGTGGGCTACATCCTGAAGATGATCGAGCCCGAACCGGCCTTCGCGGAGACCATGCTGACGGCGGGTTCGTTCTTCGGCGTGCTCACCGCCGCCGCCCTGATCTTCGCCGTCATCGGCCTGCTGGTGACCGCCGTCCACAACGGCGCGACCGAGGTGGCGGCGGACGAGGCCGAGGCGATACCCGACGAGGTCGCGCAGGCCCGGGAGGCCTGGCGGAACGCGCTGCTGGAGCGGGGGATCATGCCGTTCCTGCGCGATGCGCTGACCGATCCGGCGGCGGGGCCGGGACATCCGGCGCCCCGCACGCCAGGGGCCGGGCGCATCCCCAACCTGGGATACACCCGGCCCGACTTCACCAGTCCGGGATCCCCGTCACAGGGGCCCCGGCCCGGCTACACGCCCCCGGACTTCACGAGTCCGGACTTCGGCGGCACGGAACACGGTCCGGAGTAGTTCCCCCCGGCCGCGCCCCCTGCTTCCCCTACTTCAGTGCCTTCGGCAGGTAGTTGGGGTTCATCGGCCGGATCGGCGGTGAGTTGGCTGCCCGGCGGGCGTCCGGGTCATCCGGGTCGGGCTGGGGAACCGCCTCGGTCCACACCCCGCCGCAGGTGAGGGTGAGGGGACCCGGATTGACGGCGCAGGTGGTCTCCCAGATCACGCCTTCCGTCGTCACCACCTCGACCAGCAGCTGGTTGGCCTGATGGCTGATGGCGATCGCGCAGGCGTCGTCGGGGTAGTTGCCCTCCTCGTTGGTGGTGAGGTCGTACCAGGTCCAGGGTCCCGGGGTCGCCTGGAGCCCGCGGATACCCGCGTACGCAGTGCCGTCGCCGGGGAGTACCGCCTTGAACTCGCGGCTGTTGTTGTCCCGGACGGAGTCGATGTCGACACACGTGGACCCACCGGTGGCTCCGGTCGCACCCGTCGCGCCGGTGGCGCCCGTCGCGCCGGTGGCACCCGTGGCTCCGTCGGCACCCTTCGGACCCCTGGGGCCCGTCGGACCCTGCCGGCACTCGTCGTCGTCGCCGCCACCACCACCGCGCGGGCCGGCCTGGACGGCCGCTCGCGGGTCGTAGTCGTGCTTGTCCGACTCGCAGCGGTCGCCCGTGGGGGCAGCCGCGCGGACTGTCTCGCTCGCCTGGATGGCCTGAGCCGTGGCGACCGCGGGGCTGGAGATGCCCGCCACGACCAGGGCCAGCGAAGCGAGGGTGCCGCCAGTCAGCCAACTGCTCCGCCTGGGCAGCGGACCAAGGGTTGACTTGGTCCTGTTCTCGGGGCTCATATACGCCGCTCCTTCTCGAAACCGGATCGAACGATGTGCGATGGGCCATATCGGGCCACCTCGGTCATCGTGAGGATCGCGGTTGCAAGTGGTGAGACGCCCCGCGAGAAAGTCCACTTATCGGACCAGCGGTACGCCCCCAATGGGGGCTTTTACGAAGTGGCGGGCGCGACGCGCGCCCGGCACGGAAGGACCGTGGCCTACGGTCGGCTCACGGTCGTTTTTCATCACCACAGGGGATGGAATCCTTGAGAGCAACAGTCTGCCTGAACATGATCGTCAAGAATGAGGCTCCGGTGATCCGGCGCTGTCTCGAATCGGTTCGCCCCTTGATCGACACATGGGTGATCGTGGACACCGGATCTACGGACGGCACCCAGGACATCATCCGGGAATTCTTCAGTGACCTGCCCGGAGTTCTGCACGAGCGGCCGTGGAAAGGATTCGGCGAAAGCCGCAGCGAGGCGATCGACCTCGCGCGTTCCAGCGCGGACTACCTGCTGTTCATCGATGCCGATGACGTGATGCAGGTACCGCCCGGCTTTCACATGCCGGACCTCACTCTCGACGCGTACAGCCTCGCGGTGCACCACGAGCCCGTCATCCACTGGCGGCCCGCTCTGGTCTCCACCCGATTGCCGTGGAAATACGTCGGAGTGCTCCACGAGTACATCGACTGCGAAGTCCGGCACAGCAGCGGAGTGCTCGAAGGCATCAACATCCTCATCATCGGCGGCGGGGCACGCCTCAGGCAATCGGGCGAGCGGGAGAAGTACCTGCGCGACGCGGAGGTACTCGAACAAGGGCTGATCAAAGAACCCGAGAATGCCCGCTACGCGTTCTACCTGGCCCAGAGCTGGCGCGACGCGGGAGAACCGGAGAAATCCCTCGCCGCATACGACCGCCGGGCGGCGATGGGCGGATTCGTCGAGGAGGCCTTCTGCTCCCAGCTGTACGCGGCGCGGATCGCGGCGAACCTCAAGAAGCCCTCGGCCGAGGTGATGGACCGTTTCCTCCGCGCGCACGAGAGCCGTCCCTCGCGCGCCGAAGCGATCGGCAGCCTCGCCCGCTACTGCCGCCTCGAAGGCCGATGGCCGCTGGCGTACATGTTCGCCCGGGAGGCGCTGCGGATCCCCCGCCCTGCCGACATCCTGTTCGTCGAGTTCGACTGGCACGACTGGCGCGCCCTCGACGAACTCGCCGTGGCCGCCTACTGGGTCGGTGAGTACCAGGAGTCGCTGGACTGCTGCGAGCGCCTCCTCCAGGACGGCGGGCCACTCCCTGCGTCCCAGCGTGACCGGGTCACCGAGAACCTCGCGTTCGCGCGCAGCAAGGTGGACCCGGGGTACCAGGTGGTCGCCTGACGGGCTCCGGCCCGGGCACCGAAAGGCGCCGCTCCCCGGCCCGACGGACCGGGGAGCGGCGCCTTCGCGTGTGAGCGGTGGTGCCTCAGTCGGCCAGCGGCAGGTAGACGCGGTTGCCCGAGGCCGCGAACTCGGCGGCCTTCTCCGCCATGCCCGCCTGGATCTCCTCGGCCTTCAGGTCGCCGCCGTGCTCACGGCGGATGTCCTGGGAGATCTTCATCGAACAGAACTTCGGACCGCACATGGAGCAGAAGTGCGCGGTCTTGGCCGGCTCGGCGGGCAGCGTCTCGTCGTGGAACTCACGAGCCGTGTCCGGGTCGAGGGCCAGGTTGAACTGGTCCTCCCAGCGGAACTCGAACCGCGCGTCCGACAGCGCGTCGTCCCACTCCTGGGCGCCGGGGTGCCCCTTGGCCAGGTCCGCGGCGTGCGCCGCGATCTTGTACGTGATGACGCCGGTCTTGACGTCGTCCCGGTTGGGCAGGCCCAGGTGCTCCTTGGGTGTGACGTAACAGAGCATCGCGGTGCCCCACCAGGCGATCATCGCGGCGCCGATGCCCGACGTGATGTGGTCGTACGCGGGCGCGACGTCCGTGGTCAGCGGGCCGAGCGTGTAGAAGGGCGCCTCCTCGCAGATCTCCTGCTGGAGGTCGATGTTCTCCTTGATCTTGTGCATCGGGACGTGGCCCGGGCCCTCGATCATCGTCTGCACGTTGTGCCGCTTAGCGATCGTGTTCAGCTCGCCCAGCGTCTTCAGCTCGGCGAACTGCGCCGCGTCGTTGGCGTCCGCGATGGAGCCGGGGCGCAGACCGTCGCCCAGCGAGTACGTGACGTCGTACGTCGCGAGGATCTCGCAGAGCTCCTCGAAGTTCGTGTAGAGGAAGTTCTCCTTGTGGTGCGCCAGGCACCACGCGGCCATGATCGAACCGCCGCGCGAGACGATGCCGGTCTTGCGGCGGGCGGTCAGCGGCACGTACGGCAGCAGCACGCCGGCGTGGACCGTCATGTAGTCGACGCCCTGCTCGGCCTGCTCGATGACCGTGTCCTTGTAGATCTCCCAGGTCAGGTCCTCGGCACGGCCGTCGACCTTCTCCAGCGCCTGGTAGAGCGGGACGGTGCCGATCGGGACGGGGGAGTTGCGCAGCACCCACTCGCGCGTGGTGTGGATGTTGCGGCCGGTCGAGAGGTCCATGACCGTGTCGGCGCCCCACTTGGTCGCCCAGGTCATCTTGTCGACCTCCTCCTCGATGGAGGAGGTGACCGCGGAGTTGCCGATGTTGGCGTTGACCTTCACCAGGAACCGCTTGCCGATGATCATCGGCTCGATCTCGGGGTGGTTCACGTTGGCCGGAAGCACCGCGCGACCTGCGGCGATCTCCTCGCGCACGACCTCGGGGGAGACGTTCTCGCGGATCGCGACATACTCCATCTCCGGGGTGATCTCGCCCCGGCGGGCGTACGCGAGCTGCGTGACGGCGGCGCCGCCGCGGCCCCGGCGGGGCTGGCGGGGGCGGCCCGGGAAGACCGCGTCGAGGTTCTTGAGCCCGCCGCGCGGCGAGGTGTGCTTGATCCCGTCGTCCTCGGGGCGCACGGGACGTCCCGCGTACTCCTCGGTGTCGCCGCGGCCGATGATCCAGTTCTCGCGCAGCGGCGCGAGACCCCTGCGCACGTCGGTCTCGATCTGGGGGTCGGTGTACGGACCGGACGTGTCGTAGAGCGTTACGTCCTTGCCGTTGGTGAGGTGGACCTGGCGGACCGGCACCCGGATGTCGGGGCGGGAGCCCGCCACGTAGCCCTTGTGCCAGCCCGGCTTGCGCTCGGTCGAGCCGTCGCCGTCCTGGCTGACGGCAGGCGTGCGTGCGTCCTGAATGGTCATGAGACCTATCTCCCTACGCCGGCATTACCCGGTAACAGGTTCGGCGGTCGACGCAGCCTCCTCCCGCACGCATCCGTGATGCGCGTACGGTGATCAGCGTCCTCTCAGCCCGGTGCTCCGAGCTCCCGCGTTGTGCAAAGGTGCCCCCACGCTAGCGTCATCTATGGCGTGCTGAACAGTGGGCCCCCTCATCTCTTGCGATGATCTGCTGGTGACGATCTCGCCGCAGCCCCCCACCGAGCCCACGGATCCCACCGGCCACTCGGGCCACGCACACGCGGGTTCCGGGCACCCTGCCGGCCATTCCCACGGGCACGGCCACGGGCATGGCCCGGCGGCCCCCGTCTCGAAGCACCTGCGCAAGGTCATCGCGGCCGTTCTGATCCCCTTCGCCGCCGCCGTCTTCATCGGCATGGCGGTGCTCTGGCCGGGCGGAGCCCCTGCCCACGAGCGCACGGGGGTGGGCTTCGACCGGCAGACGCAGCAGGGCACGGTCGTCTCGCTCGAACAGGTCGACTGCAAATCGGTGAACGCCTCACAGGTGCCGCCCACCGGTGACACATCCACTCCCGAGGGCCGCGAAGCCAAGGCGGCGCAGACCGGCGAGTGCAAGAAGGCCACCGTCGAGGTCGGCACCGGCCCGGACAAGGGCCGTACCTTCGTGGAGATCGTCCAGCCGGGCGCGCCACGGCAGTTGGCGGACGGCCAGGAGGTGGTGGTCGCGTACGCGCCGGATGCGCCCCGGGACCTCCAGTACTCGGTGATCGACGTGAACCGCAAGCTCCCCATGGCGCTGCTGGCCGGGATCTTCGCGGTCGCGGTCGTCCTGGTCGGCCGGATGCGCGGGCTGTTCGCTCTGATCGCGCTGGTCATCAGCTTCGGCGTGCTGACCCTCTTCATCCTCCCGGCCATCCTGCAGGGCTCGAATCCGCTGGTCGTCGCGGTCATCGGCGCGAGCGCCATCATGCTCATCGCCCTGTACATGTGCCACGGTCTGACCGCCCGCACCTCGGTCGCCGTCCTCGGCACGCTCGTCTCGCTGCTGCTCATCGGGCTGCTGGGCTCGGTGTTCATCGACTGGGCGTTCCTCAGCGGCAACACCGACGACAACACGGGCCTGATCCACGGGCTCTACCCGGAAATCGACATGAGCGGTTTGCTGCTCGCGGGCGTGATCATCGGATCGCTGGGCGTGCTCGACGACGTGACGGTCACCCAGACCTCCGCGGTCTGGGAACTCCACCAGGCCGACCCGTCGATGGGGTCGCGCGCCCTCTACCGGGCGGCCATCCGGATCGGCCGTGACCACATCGCGTCGGTGGTCAACACACTCGTACTGGCCTACGCGGGTGCCGCACTCCCCCTGCTCCTGCTGTTCTCGATCGCGAACAGCAGCATGGGGTCGGTGGCCAACAGCGAGCTGGTCGCGGTGGAGATCGTACGGACCCTCGTGGGCTCGATCGGCCTCGTGGCCTCGGTTCCCCTGACGACGGCGCTGGCCGCTCTGGTCGTTTCCGCCGACCGGCCGGGGACCCCGGTCGCCGGGCCGGCTTCGGGGCCGGTCCGTGGCGGCCGGGGCCGCCGTCGCAAGCGCTGAAAGGTTGTTGCGGGAAGAGCAGCGTGGCCGGCGCGGCTGGTCAGTGCGCGCGCGGGGGCGTGTCAGCCCGCGTTCTGCTCGTTCTGCCGGGATTCGGACAGGATCTTGCCGAGCTCCTCGTCAAGGTTCTCCTCGAAGTCACCCAGGTTGCGCTCCTGGCCGAGCGGGACGAGCCGGTCGGTGCGGTCGAGGAACGCGACGAGCGGCGCCGCGCTGGCGCGGAACAGGGCCCGGTCGCCGCCGACCTGGAGGCGGATGTGGACATCGGACAGGTCCTCGGGATCGGTCGGGGCGATGTGCACATCGCCGTCGCCGCACGGTTTGTTGATGCCGTCGAGGAGGAGTTCCCGGCCGAACGCCCAGGTCACGGGCGCGTCTCCGGGAAGGTGGAAGGTCAGGCGGACTGCGTAGGGGTCCCGAGCGTCGTACCCGAGTTCCACCGGGATCCGGAACGAGAGCTCCTCGGAAACGAGGAAGCTCATCATGACCTCTGCCTGTACCGACTCGCGCATTGCCTACCCCGCTGTAGTGGAAGTGGCCAGGAATGATCCCCCAGGGCCCTCTTGACAAGGGTGGTGGAAGCGCTAGCAGATCACAAGGAGTGAGTTTTCAGATACTGATAGAGAACGAGAGGGTGCTCAACAGCGCGCCTACTTCACTCCGTAGTCGATCGACTGCATACAGCAACCGACCTTCTTGGTGCAGAGGCAGGGAAATCGCCATGGTTGCGGCCGTGTCGCCGGCAGTGATGGGGATGGCTGCACACACGGTGCCGAGGGCGTACTCCTGACGCTCCGTAACCAGCTGCAGCCGCGCCAGGGACCCGATCCGGTGTTCCAGGGAGCGTTGATCGGCCACGGTGTACGGGGTGATGGCCTCGACCGGGTGCCGGTCGTAGTAGTCCTTGCGCGTCTTCTCGTCGAGCTGGCCGAGCAGGCACTGACCGATGGCGTGCGCGTGGCCGGTCTCGCGGAAGTCGGCCCACTCCTCGCAGGCCGGGCTGGCCGGGGTGTCCGAGACGCCCACGAGCTCGATCTCACCCTCGCGGAAGACCGCGAAGTAGACGGGGGCCCCGACCGAGTCGCGGAAGTGCGCTAGCGAGTCGAGGATCATGCTGCGACGTTTCTGCTGGAGTCCCCCACCGGCCAGCCGCCCGGCCGCCTCGCCGAGGACGAAGACTCCGCTCTCCCGGCGCAGATAGCCCTCGTGCGTGAGGGTGCGCAGCAGGTGGTACGCGGTGGGCAGAGGGAGCCCGGCCTCGCGGGCCAGCTGTTTCGCCGGGGCTCCCTCGCTGTGCGAGCCCGCCGCTTCGAGCAGTCTCAACGCCCGCTGCACCGAACCGATCAGAGTCGGCACACCGGCGTTGGGAACCGAAGACAAAGCTCACCCCCAGGCGTGGCGGCGGGCCTTGGGGTGGCCCGCTCTGCGGGGGCCGCCCCCGCACATGCCGTGACTCCTGGGGGTCGTGCTCGGCGGCGTATCAACGCAACCGCAGGTCAGAGCGGTGGTACCGGCTTTCGGTGCCCAGGGAACGGCACAGATTGCCACTCTATCCGCCGATTCCCGGAGTGTGAGCGGTTTCGCGCGTCATGTTCCCCCGCCTGGCTCAATCCCGGGAGTGCCGGGCCGAGTCCTCTACCACTCACCGGAGGAGGACTTCGTGCTGCGGCCGCTGACCTTCTTCACCACGAAGATCAGGCCGCCGACCAGGCCGACGAAGAGGAGCAGCTTGAAGACGATCCCGATCAGGGCGCCCAGGATGCTCGTGATCACACCACCGAAGACGAACAGCGCCAGCAGCGGAACGGCGACCCACTTAACCCACCAGGGCATGCCTGCGAAAATCCCTCGGATGCCGTCCATGGCTCGTCCTCTTCCTCGTCCTCGTCCGTGACTTCCTGCTCTCGACTCTAGGAGTCCGCGGACTGCCGCGGGGGCCCGCGAGCCCCCGGAGTCCCCTGATCCGCCCCCTAGGGGGACCGGGGGGCGAAACCCTCATCCGGTCGGGGCCTCACCCGGCCCCCATCCGGTCCGGGGGCTCACGCGGCCCCATTCCGGTCCGGGGGCTCACGCGGCCTCCGTCCGGTCCGGGCCCTCAGCCCTCCGGCGGGGAGAAGACCACCATCACGCGCAGGTCCTCGCTGATGTGGTGGAACTTGTGCGGGACCCCCGCCGGGACGTAGACCACGCTGCCGCGCGCCACCGTCGTCGTCTCCTCCCCGACCGTGATCGAGGCCCGGCCGCTCACGACGAAGTACACCTCGTCCTGGCGGTGCGGCTGCTGCGGATCACTCTGTCCGGCGTCGAGCGCGTACAGCCCGACCGACATGTTCCGCTCGCGCACGAACTGCAGATAGGCGCCGTCGTTGGCGACCCGCTCCGCTTCGAGCTCGTCAAGCCGGAAGGCTTTCATCGTGGTTGTGCCCCTTGTACTCGATCGTTCCCTCACATCCGCTGATCTGCGGATGTCCACCCGGGATCTTCTCTGCCACGATCAGACACATGACGAATTTCGTAGTCAAGACGCTCGCCAACGCGGCGGCCCTGGCCGTCGCCATCTGGTTGCTCGCCGGCATCACCCTGGACGACGGCAGCAGCATGGGCCGCCGGACGCTGACCCTCATCCTGGTCGCCCTTGTCTTCGGCCTGGTCAATTTCCTCGTCAAGCCCGTGGTGAAGCTGCTCTCGCTGCCGCTTTTCATCCTCACCCTCGGCCTGTTCACCCTCGTCGTGAACGCCCTGATGCTGCTGCTGACCTCCTGGCTGGCCGGGCAGCTCAACCTCAGCTTCCACGTCGACGGCTTCTGGACCGCGGTCCTCGGCGGCCTGATCATCTCCATCGTCTCCTGGGCCGTGAACATGGTCCTGCCCGACAAGAGCTGAACGGGCCGCCCATGTACCGCGTGTGCTTCGTCTGCACGGGCAACATATGCCGCTCACCCATGGCCGAGTCCGTCTTCCGCGCCCATGTCGCCGCAGCCGGGCTCGACGCCCTGGTCGAGGTCGACAGCGCCGGAACCGGCGGCTGGCACGAGGGCGACGGCGCGGACCCGCGCACCGTCTCCGTCCTGGAGGCCGCCGGCTACGAGCAGGACCACCGGGCCCGGCAGTTCCGGCCCTCCTGGTTCGACCGCCTCGACCTGGTCGTCGCGCTCGACGCCGGGCACCTGCGGGACCTCACGGCGCTCGCGCCCACCCCGCGGGACGCCGCCAAGGTCCGGCTGCTGAGGTCCTACGATCCGGCGGCCACGGCCGCCGAGACCGACGTACCGGATCCCTATTACGGCTCGCTCGACGGGTTCGAGGAATGCCTGCAGCTGGTCGAGGCAGCGAGCCCCGGCCTGCTGGACGCCGTACGCGAGGCCATGAAGGAGCACACCGCGTGAACTCCCCCCACGACTCCGGCCCCAACCCCCGCCCCGGCTCCGGCTCCGGCCATGGCCCGGCTGACGACCGCGGGCACGGCACCGCGGCGGCCCGGCTCGGCGACGGCACCCTGGCCGTCCGCGCCGGGCTGCCCGAGCCCGTCAAGAACGAGCCGCCCCTGCCCGGCCCGGTCTTCGCCGCCCACTTCCACCTCCCCGGCGACGTCGAAGGCCCGTACACCTACGGCCGCGACACCAACCCCACCTGGACCTTGCTGGAACAGGCCGTCGGGGAGCTGGAAGCCCCCGGCAAGGACGTGCACACCATCGTCTTCGCCTCAGGGATGGCCGCCATCTCCGCCGTCCTGCTCTCCCAGGCGCGCACCGGCGACACCGTGGTCCTGCCCGACGACGGCTACCAGGCCCTGCCCCTGCTGCGGGAGCAACTGGAGGCGTACGGGATCCACGTACGCACCGCCCCGACCGGGGACGACGCCCAGCTCGCGGTGGTAGACGGCGCCCGGCTGCTGTGGATCGAGACGCCCTCCAACCCCGGGCTCGACGTGTGCGACGTACGCCGCCTCGTGGACGCGGCGCACACCGGCGGGACGCTGGTCGCCGTCGACAACACCCTCGCCACCCCGCTCGGCCAGCGGCCCCTCGAACTCGGCGCGGACTTTTCCGTCGCCAGCGGCACCAAGGGCCTCACCGGCCACGGTGACCTGCTCCTCGGGTACGTCGTCTGCCGCGATGCGGAGCTCGCTGCCGGCGTCCGCAGGTGGCGCAAGATCGTGGGCGCGATCCCGGGCCCCATGGAGGCCTGGCTCGCCCACCGCTCCCTGGCCACCATCCAGTTGCGCGCGCAGCGCCAGTGGGCCAACGCGCTGGCCGTCGCCGAGGCACTGGCCGACCGCACCGAGGTGACGGGGCTGCGCTATCCGGGCCTGGCGTCGGACCCGTCCCACAAGACGGCCGCCCGGCAGATGCGGGGCTTCGGGTCCGTGGTCTCCTTCACGCTGCCCGACCGCGCACACGCCGAACGCTTCATGGCGGCCCTGCACCTCGTCGAGGACGCGACGAGCTTCGGAGGCGTACGGTCGACCGCCGAGCGGCGCGGACGGTGGGGCGGCGACGCCGTGCCGGAGGGCTTCATCCGCTTCTCCGCCGGAGCCGAGGACACCGAGGACCTCGTCGCGGACGTCCTGCGCGCCCTCGATCTCACGGGTGGCAGCGGCCTCGCGGGTGACGGCGGCTGAACAGGCTGTGGAACGGCGGTCCGAGCCTCCCCCCTCGTGGCTCGGACCGCCCCGGGTTCCGCACGAGAAGAACCACGCGACAAGGCTAGTTGACTCTGTGTCAGAGTCCAATCACGGTAACGACAGGGGGCTATCGGCATATTTATAGTTGAAGCCCCCACCGAGAGGTGCCGCCATGGACCTGGCCCTGCTGCGCACCTTCGTCGCCGTCCACCGGGCGGGCTCCTTCACCCGGGCCGCCGCGCTCCTCGGACTGTCCCAGCCGGCCGTCACCTCGCAGATCCGCACGCTCGAACGCCAGCTGGGCCGCCCGCTGTTCCACCGTCGCGCCCGCGGTGTCACCCCCACCGCCGTGGGCGACGAGCTCGCCCACAAGGCCGCCCCTCACCTCGACGCCCTGCTGCGGATCACCGAGGCCGGGCGGGAGGCCGCCGGCGCGTTACGCTCCCTGCACGTCGCGAGGGCCCCCGGAGTTCCTGTGCCTGCGGGTGCTCCCCGCCCTCGCGCCCCTCGTCGGCCAGGGCCACACTCTGCGCGCCGCCCTCCAGACCGGCGCCGAGGAGACCCTCGACGGGCTCGCCGCCGGCCACCACGACCTCGTCGTCACGACCGCCCATCCCCGGGGCGGGCTGTTCACCGTCACCGCGCTGTGCGACGAGGAACACGTCCTGGTCGCCGCGCCCTACTGGGCCGCCCTCGTCGGCCAGGACCGCGTGCGCGAGGAGGGGCCCGCAGCTCTCGCCGGCGTCCCGCTCGTCGAGGTCCACGAGACCCTGCCGCTCGTCACCCGCTACTGGGCCGCCGTCTTCGACACCCGGCCCGACGCCGGCGCCCTCGCCGCCACCGTGGTCGCCCCGGACCTGCGCGCCGTACTGGAATGCGTCCAGGCGGGCGCCGGGCTCGCCGTCCTGCCCCGCTACCTCTGCCAGGACGCCCTCGACAGCGGCCGGATCGTGGCCCTGGCGGATCCGCCCGTACCCCCGCTGCGTACCTGGTTCCTGGTCGTGCGGACCGGCAGCCTCGCCCTTGCCCACCTCGCGAGGGCGCATGACCGGCTGCTGCGAGCCGCCGCACACTGGTAAGCCTCCGTTTCCGGTCCGTGGCGCGTTTCAGAAGCGGAGTCGTGGGCCACTCTTCTCCCATGACCGAACGTCCCGTGGTCAAACGCACCGCCCGCGCGATCCTGCTCGACGGTGACGACCTGATCCTCATCAAGCGCACCAAGCCCGGCCTCGATCCGTACTGGCTCACCCCCGGCGGCGGAGTGGAGTCCTCGGACGCCACCGTCGTCGACGCCCTCCACCGGGAGGTCCACGAAGAACTCGGCGCGAAGATCACCGATGTGGTGCCCTGCTTCGTCGACACCGTCGAGCACATCGCCGACGGGGGAGTGACCGGCGTGAAGGTGCAGCACTTCTTCGTCTGTCACCTCGAATCGATGGACCCCAGCCAACGGCACGGCCCCGAGATCGACCAGCCCGAGGGGGAGTACGAGATCGTCCGCGTGCCCTTCAGCCGGGTCGGCATCGCCGCCGTCCACCTCGTCCCGCTGTCCCTGCGGCACTACCTCGACGGAAACATCGAGGGGGTCCGCGCCATGCACGCCCCCGACCTGGGCTGAGGCGGCCCCTGACCGAGACCGGCGGGACGCCCGCCGGTCTCAGCCGGCCACGCCCGCCAGCTCCTCCACCGCGTCGTGCCGGATCCGCTCACCGGGGATCCCGATCCGCTTGAGCTCGTCCACCCCGCTGCGGATCATGGCGGGCGGCCCGGAGATGAACGCGTCGTACGAACTCCAGGGCCCGTGCTCGCCGATCGCTTGCGGCAGTTGCCCGGAGAGCCAGTCGCCGACCACCGGGCGCACCGACAGCCACGGATGCGAGCGCTGCAGGCCCAGCAGCGTGTCCTTGTCGTACAGGTCGTGGTCACTGCGCGCCCCGAAGAACACCTCCACCGGCCGCCGTTCACCGTGCTCGGCCACGTCCTCGATCAGCGCCTTGATGGGGGCGATTCCGGTGCCGCCGCCCAGGCACAGCATCCCGTTGTCGGTCGTGTGGTCCACCACCATCGACCCGCCCGGCGGACCGAGGCGCAGCACGTCCCCGGGGCGGGCGTGACGTACCAGCGCGTTGGAGACCCAGCCCGCGGGCACTGCCTTGACGTGGAAGGACAGCAGCCCGTCGGCACGCGGCGCCGAGGCGAAGGAGTAGTGCCGCCACACCCGGGGCCACCACGGGGTTTCCAGGCTGGCGTACTGCCCGGCGAGGAATGCGTACGGCTGGTCGGGACGGACGGTCAGCACGGCGATGTCGGACGTGCGCAGATCGTGCGAGACCACCTCCGCGTGCCACCACGCGGGAGCCCTGACCTCGTCCTCCGCCGCTGCGTCGATCATGATCTGAGAGATCGCGGTGTAGGCCCGCACCCATGCGGCCTCCGTCTCGGGCCCCCACATGCCCCCCGCGTACCGGGCCAGCGCACCGATGAGGGCCTCGCCCACCACCGGATAGTGACCGGCCAGGGTGCCGTACTTGCGGTGCCCCGTGCCGAGCCGGCGCAGATAGGGGTTGAGTACCCCGGGATTGTCGATGTGCTCGGCGGCGGTCAGCAGCGCCTTCAGCAGCCGGTCGCGCTGGGCGTCCATGGCGGCGGGGAACATGCCGCGCATTTCGGGGTGCCCGGTGAAGACCAGGGCGTAGAAGTACGAGGTCACCTTGTCGGCGACGGGTGCGATCTCCGCGAGGGTCCGGCGGATGAGCACGGCATCCGGCGAGGGCTCGATCACACCGCCCCCGGCGGGTATCCGGGACCCCCGGCTGGCCGATCTGGTGGGCGGAGCGTCCATGCGGTGCCTCGCTTCGAACATCTCGGTCGGTCTGCACACGCCACGGCCTGAGAATCCGTGGTTCCGGGTTCCACAGCGTGCCAGCCCACTCAGAAGCCTGCGGCGAAACGCGGAAAATCTGCGCTTCGGACCCACTTTCCTCTTAAGATGCCTCAACTCCCGGGCGTGCCACCCCTACAAGCTGGTATGCCTCCCGAAGGTCCCGCCCCTCGTAGACATGTGTCGCGCGCTCGGCCAGATAGGGCCGCGCGTTGACCGCCACCGAGACCGGCACCGCCTCGAAGAGCACCGCGTCGGTCATCGAGTCCCCGTACGCGACGCAGTTGCCCCGGCTCACCCCGAACCGCTCGCACAGCCGGTCCGCCACCGTCACCTTGCCCTCGGGCGTGAGGATTCCGGACACCTCCATGGGCCCGGTGAACGGCACCGCCGGGAACACCGAACCGTGCGCGGCGTGCGCGCCCCATTCCACGAGCAGTTCCACGAAGAAGGACGGCGACAACGAGATCACCGCGCAGTAGTCCCCGCGCTCGCGGATCTCCCGCCACACCTCCCGGATACCCGACAGCCACGGGGAGCCGTCGAACGCCGCCCGGACATGCGCGGGCGTCAACTCGGCCCACAGCGCGTGGGCCGCCACCGAGAACTGCTGCGGCCCGATCTCCTGTGCGCCGAAGGACCGCTCCAGCTCCGCGATCTCGTCACTCAGCCCGAGCTGTCGGGAGATCTCGACCGGCGCCGCCGAGCCGAACATCAGCGTCCCGTCGAGGTCGAAGAGATGCAGGGTGGTCATAGCCGTCGAGGCTAACCTCTCCCGGCCAGCGCAGGGATGCACAAGCCGATGTTTCACGTGAAACATCGGCTTGTTTCACGTGAAACATCGACACCAAATCCCCTGGACGGCTCCCGACCGATGATCCAGTCTGGGCCGGTGACACCACCACACCTCACCGATCTGCCGATCCGGGCGCTGACCGTGGACGATCTCCGCCACTGCGCCGACCTGTCCGAAGACCGCGGCTGGCCCCGCGAGGACCACAAGTGGGGCCTCCTCCTCGCCGCTGGAAACGGCTACGGAGTCAACGCCCCTGACGGACAGGGACTCGCCGCCGCCTGTGTCATCACCCGGTACGGCGGCACCCACGCGGAACCGGAACTCGCCGCCATCGGGATGGTCCTCGTCGCCGGCCGCTACGCCCGCCAGGGCATGGGACGGCGCCTGATGACATACATCTGCGACGACGTGCTCAAGGGCATCCCCCTGACCCTGCACGCCACCCCGTACGGCCGGCCCCTCTACGAAGAGCTGGGCTTCGAGACCACGGGACGCGCCGAAATGCTCCGGGGACCCTTCCAGCCTGCGGGCATCCCCGGCGCATACGGCACTGCCCGGGTACGGCCGGCCCGCGCCGGGGACCTCCCCCGCATCCTGCGGCTGGACGCCGAGGTCTTCGGCAGCGACCGCACCCACCTGATCACCCGGCTGCCCGCCTTCGCCGACCAGCTCGTCGTCGCCGAGGACGGTGGCGGCAACGGCACCCTCACGGGCTACGCCGCGGCCTGGCCCAACATGGACACCCACGTCATCGGACCGCTGATCGCCCACGACACCGGCACCGCCCAGTCCCTGATCACCGCACTCGCCCAGGGCACCGACCGGCCGCTGCGGACCGATGTCGACGTACGTCACGAGGAACTCCTCGCCTGGCTCAAGGACCGAGGCCTCGTCTCCGTGGCCTTCAACGCCGTCATGACCCGCGACATCCCCGCCCTGCCGGGTGACTGGACCCGCCGCTGGGCACCGCTCACCGTGGCCGCGGGCTGAGAGAGGAGCACCCTGACGTGATGGACACCCCCGAGTTGGCCATTCGAGCCGCCACCGAGGCCGACCTGCCCGCCATCGTCGCCATGCTCGCCGACGACCCCCTGGGCGCCACCCGGGAATCCCCGGACGACCTCACCCCGTACCGCGCGGCCCTGAAGCGCCTCACCGACGACCCGAACCAGCACCTGGTCGTCGCCGTCCGCGCGGACCGTGTCGTCGGCACCCTCCAACTGACGATCGTTCCGGGCCTCTCCCGCAAGGGGTCCACCCGCTCCATCATCGAAGGCGTCCGTGTGCACGCCGACGAACGGGGCAGCGGCCTGGGCACGCGCTTCGTCGAATGGGCCATCGAGAAGTCCCGCGCCGAGAACTGCGCGCTCGTCCAGCTGACCTCGGACGTGACCCGGACCGACGCCCACCGCTTCTACGAGCGGCTCGGCTTCACCGCCTCGCACGTCGGATTCAAGTTGCAGCTCTGACCCACCGACCGGCAGGCCGGGCCGCTGTGTCATCGGCCCGGCCTACGATCGGAAGGATGAGCCCCAGCCTTCCCCTCATCAGCACCGCCGAGCGCCGCAATCGCCTCGGCAGGCGCCACCGCCTGGCTCCCTCGACCCGCGCGACCACGGTCCCCGAGGCCGCGGACGCCGTGGTCGCCCTGCACGCCACCGACGCCGCGACCATCTTCCTGTCCGCCCGAGCCCGGCTCACCGCAGGCGGACCCGAGGCCATCGAGCGGGCGCTCTACGAGGACGTGAGTCTCGTCCGGCTGCTGAGCATGCGCAACACCCTCTTCGCCGTCTCCACCGGCCTCGCCCCGTACGTCGATTCCTCCACCGCCCGCGGCATCGCGGTCAAGGAGCGCCGCACCCTCATCAAGCACCTCGAAGAGGACGGCCAAGGCCTCGACGCCGCCTGGCTGGCGCAGACGGAGGCCGCCGCGCTCGACGCGCTCGACAGCCGTGGTCCCTCCACGGGCAGCCAGCTGTCCGCGGCCGTTCCCGCCCTGCGCCAGAGGATCACCGTGTTCCGGGGCAAGAAGTACGAGACGGAGACCGGTGTGGCCACCCGGGTCATCCGCCTGCTGGCTGCCGACGGCCGGATCCGCCGCGACCGCCCGCGCGGATCGTGGACCTCCAGCCAGTACCGCTGGGTCCACACCGAGCCCTGGTCCCCCGTACCGGCAGCCGAGGCCCGCGCCGAGATCGCCCGCCGCTGGCTCCACGCATACGGTCCGGCAACCGAGGCCGACCTCAAGTGGTGGACCGGCTGGACCCTCACCGACGTCCGCAAGGCCCTCGCCGCCGTGGACCCCGACCACGTGCGCCTCGACGACGGGACCACCGCCCTGGTCAGCCCCGGCGACACCGCCCCCGAACCGGCCCCGGAGCCCTGGGCCGCCCTGCTGCCCGGCCTCGACCCCACCGGCATGGGCTGGGCAGACCGCGGCTTCCACCTCGACCCCGCCCACAAGGCCGCCCTCTTCGACTACGCCGGCAACATCGGCCCCACCGTGTGGTGGAACGGCGAGATCGTCGGCGGCTGGGCCCAGCGCCCCGACGGCGAGATCGTCTGGCGGATGCTGGGCAGCCCCGGCCGCGCCGCCGAGAAGGCGATCACCGCAGAGGCCGCCCGACTCGCCGCATGGGTCGGTGACGCCCGCATCACCCCGCGCTTCCGCACCCCACTGGAGCGCGAACTCATCGCGTAAGCCCCCTGGTTTTGGCCTGGACCGGCCTGCCCTGGACCGGCCGTCAGCCGATGCCCCGCCATCCCTGCGGGTCCACCCCGCCGGGCACCGGGGCCTGGGCCTCGTACGGCTCCCGCGTGAACACGAAGGACGCCAGGTCGAGGTGGCTCACCGAACCGTCCTCGCGGCGCACCGCCCGCAACGTCTCCCCCGCGTAGTAGCCGGACAAGCCCGTCCAACTGCCGTCCGGCTCCGCCCGGAAGCGGGCCGTACGCCCGGTCGCGCCCAGCGGGCCCAACTCCAGCGTCCCGTCCGACTTCAGCCGCACCGCCTGCGCCGACGTCCCCCAGTACCAGGGGCCGCACAGCTCCAGCGGCACATGGTCGGACTCCGTGAACGGCCTCCACGGCTGCGGGACCCGAGGCTCGGCCTCCGCGACGATCGCCACGAGGTCCGCGGCCAGCGTCGCGGCCGCGAGCCCCGAGGTGCAGTTCGCCAGCGCCACCGCCGCCACGTCGTCCGCCTCGCTCAGCCACAGCCCCGCGACGAACCCGGGCAGTGATCCGCTGTGACCCGCCAGCCGGCGCTCGCCGTGGGCCACCAGTTGCATCCCCAGCCCGTAGCCGAGATCGGCTGAACCGGGCTCCGGCGGCGCGGCCGGCGTACGCATCTCCCGTACGGACTCCACGCTCAGCACCCGCTCGTCGCCCCGGAGAAGGAAGTCCGCGAACCGCGCCAAGTCCCTGGTCGTGGACCACAGCTGGCCCGCCGGCGCCATCAGCCCGAGATCCTCCAGCGGCTCCGGCATCATCACGTCCGCCCACGGATGCACCGCCCAGCCTCCCGCGTGCGGGGCCTGCGGCCGCCCACTCGTGCGGTCCAGCCCCAGCGGCTCCAGGACCTCGGCCCGCAGCGCCTCTTCCCACGGCTTCCCGCGCAGCGCCTCGACGAGCGAACCCAGCAGCGTGTAGCCCGGGTTGGAGTAGTGGTGCCTGGTACCCGGCGTGTGCTTGAACGGCTCTTCGCCCAGCACGTCGGCGAGCTCGGGCCGCAGTTCAGCGGGGGTGCGCTCCCACCAGGGGCCGGGGGTCTCCGCCGCCAGTCCGCCGGTGTGGGCCAGCAATTGGGCGATGGTCACCTCACCCGCGCCGGTACCCGGCAGGTGCTTCTCCAGCGGATCCGCGAGCGCCAGCATCCCCTCGTCGCGCAGCCGCATCACCAGCACGGCGGTGAAGGTCTTGGTGATCGACCCGATCCGGTACTGGACGTCCCCGTCAGGGCCATGCCCCTCCACCGAGGTCCGGGAGCCCTCCCAGACCACCTCCCCGCCCCGCGCGACGGCCGCCACGACGGACGGCGCCCGTCCTTCGCTCTGCGCGACGGCCATACGACGGCGCAATGCACGCCGGGTGGACGGGAGAAGTTCAAGGTCCTCAGAGAGCGCATCCATGATCGGATGCTACGTGTTGGCCATGTCCACGAACCGCGAATAATGGCCTTGGAAGGCCACGGTGATCGTCGCCGTGGGTCCGTTACGGTGCTTCGCCACGATCAGGTCCGCCTCGCCCGCGCGGGGGGACTCCTTCTCGTACGCGTCCTCACGGTGCAGCAGGATCACCATGTCCGCGTCCTGCTCGATCGAGCCCGACTCACGCAGGTCGGAGACCATGGGCTTCTTGTCGGTGCGCTGCTCGGGACCACGGTTCAGCTGGGAGAGCGCGATCACCGGGACCTCCAGCTCCTTCGCCAGCAGCTTGAGGTTTCGGGACATGTCCGAGACCTCCTGCTGACGGCTCTCGGGACGGCGCGATCCGCCCGACTGCATCAGCTGGAGGTAGTCGATGACCACGAGCGAAAGGTCGTTGCGCTGCTTGAGCCGACGGCACTTGGCCCGGATCTCCATCATCGACAGGTTGGGCGAATCGTCGATGTACAGCGGAGCGGCGGACACGTCCGGCATCCGGCGGGCCAGCCGGGTCCAGTCATCGTCCGTCATCGTGCCCGAGCGCATGTGGTGCAGCGCCACCCGGGCCTCCGCCGAGAGCAGGCGCATCGCGATCTCGTTGCGCCCCATTTCGAGGGAGAAGATCACGCTGGGCAGGTTGCTCTTGATGGAGCACGCGCGTGCGAAGTCCAGCGCGAGCGTGGACTTGCCCATCGCGGGACGGGCGGCGATGACGATCATCTGGCCCGGGTGCAGACCGTTGGTCAGCGAGTCGAGGTCCGTGAAGCCGGTCGGAACGCCCGACATCTGGCCGCTGCGCGAACCGATCGCCTCGATCTCGTCGAGGGCGCCTTCCATGATGTCGCCCAGCGGCAGGTAGTCCTCGGAGGTCCGCTGCTCGGTGACGGCGTAGATCTCGGCCTGGGCGCTGTTGACGATCTCGTCGACGTCGCCGTCTGCCGCATATCCCATCTGTGTGATCTTCGTACCGGCCGCGACCAGCCGGCGCAGGACGGCTCTCTCGTGGACGATCTCCGCGTAGTACTCGGCGTTCGCCGCCGTCGGCACGGACTGCACCAGCGTGTGCAGGTACGAGGCCCCGCCGACCTTGCTGATCTCCCCGCGCCGGGTCAGTTCGGCGCCGACGGTGATGGGGTCGGCCGGCTCGCCCTTGGCGTACAGGTCGAGGATGGCCTGGTAGATCGTCTCGTGCGAGGGCCGGTAGAAGTCGTGGCCCTTGAGGACCTCCACGACGTCGGCGATCGCGTCCTTGGACAGCAGCATGCCGCCGAGCACGGACTGCTCGGCGTCGAGGTCCTGCGGGGGGACGCGCTCGAAGCCGCCGGCGCCACCGCCGCCGTCCCAGGAGCCGCCCTCGCGGCCCCGGTCGTGCTGGTCGTCCCCGCGACCGCGGCCTTCGCTGTTGCGGCGAGTACGGGCGGGCAGACGGTCACCCGGACCGCTGTCGGCCCAAGGGTCGTCCATGGGCTCGGGCATGCTCACCGGGCCGCCTCCCTCCGTCCGCAACGCGGACCTCGCCGTGTCACTCTTTCTACGACACGGCTCTGACATTTGGGGCACCCGAATCGGCTGTGGGCGAGTCGGGCAACGCACCACGGTAGGGCCGCGAGCGGCGTCAGCCAATCTTGTTATCCACAGGCTGTGTGGATGAGATGTGGACGACGGCGCCAATGCTGTGGGTAAGTCCCCGGAAGCTGTGTACGGACCGGGGGACGACGCTGTGGACAAAATCACCTGACCCACCCCAGCACCCCACCTGACCTGGGATTTTCTTCGCCCGCACCGGTGGGGCGGAAAATTCTTCGCCACCGTCTCGAGATCGCCTCCAACGGGTTGGAAGGAACGTGCAAGTCAGGACGTCGGTAAGGATCCAAAGACCCTTGCATCTATTACCTGTGGAAGATTAGATTGAGCGCATGACACAGGCCCCCGTCGCACCGAAGGCCACACCGAGACGGCACGACCGAGAGATCTTCGCGCTCGCCGTCCCCGCCTTCGGCGCCCTCGTCGCCGAACCGCTGTTCGTGATGGCCGACAGCGCCATCGTCGGACACCTCGGGACACCCCAGCTGGCCGGCCTCGGCATCGCCGCCGCCCTGCTCACCACCGCGGTGAGCGTCTTCGTCTTCCTCGCCTACGCCACCACCGCGGCCGTCTCCCGCAGGGTCGGAGCGGGTGACCTGCAGGCGGCGATCCGGCAGGGCATGGACGGCATCTGGCTCGCTCTCCTCCTCGGCGCCGTCGTCATCGCCGTGGTCCTCCCCACGGCTCCCTGGCTGATCTCCCTCTTCGGGGCCTCCGACACCGTCGCCCCGTACGCGATCACGTACCTGCGGATCTCCGCGCTCGGCATCCCGGCCATGCTCATGGTCCTGGCCGCCACCGGCGTCATCCGCGGCCTCCAGGACACCCGTACGCCGCTCTATGTGGCCGTGGGGGGCTTCGCCCTCAACGCGGGCCTGAACGCCCTCCTGGTCTACGGAGCAGGCCTCGGGATCGCGGGCTCCGCTTGGGGCACGGTCATCGCCCAGCTCGCCATGGCCGCCGCCTACCTCGTCGTCGTCATCCGCGGGGCCCGGCGGCACAGCGCTTCCCTGCGTCCCGACATCGCGGGAATCCGGGCCTGCGCACAGGCCGGCGCACCCCTGCTCGTCCGCACCCTGTCCTTGCGCGCCATCCTGATGATCGCGACCGCCGTGGCCGCCCGGCTCGGCGACGCCGACATTGCGGCCCACCAGATCCTGCTCGCCCTGTGGAGCCTGCTCGCCTTCGCGCTGGACGCCATCGCGATCGCCGGCCAGGCAATCATCGGACGCTATCTCGGTGCGGGTGACACCGAGGGCGCGAAGACCGTCTGCCGACGCATGGTGCAGTGGGGGGTCGCTGCGGGCATCGTCCTCGGCCTGCTGGTCGTCCTGGCCCGCCCCGTGTTCATTCCGCTGTTCACGAGCGACCCGGCGGTCGAGGACGCGTTGCTGCCCGCACTGCTGGTCGTGGCCCTCTCCCAGCCCGTCTCCGGCATCGTCTTCGTTCTCGACGGAGTCCTGATGGGTGCGGGCGACGGCCGCTACCTGGCCTGGGCGATGCTGCTGACGCTGGCCGTCTTCACCCCGGCGGCGCTCCTCGTGCCCACCCTGGGAGGCGGCCTGACGACGCTGTGGTGGGCCATGACGCTGATGATGGTGGTCCGGATGGCCACCCTCCAGCTCCGCGCCCGCTCGGGCCGGTGGCTGGTCTCGGGAGCCACCCGCTGACGCACCTTGACGTTTCACGTGAAACATCGGTCCGGCTTCGGCATGTTTCACGTGAAACATGGCCCGGTCCCGGCAACGACGAAGGGCCGCACCCCACTGGGGTGCGGCCCTTCATGCGCAGCCCTTAGGCGGCGACGACCTCGATGCCCACGTTCGCGGCCACGTCGGCGTGCAGACGCACGGAGACCTGGTACGAACCGAGGGTCTTGATCGGGGAGCCCAGCTCGACGCGGCGCTTGTCGACCTTCGGGCCACCCGAGGACTCGATCGCCGTGGCGATGTCGGCCGGGGTCACGGAACCGAAGAGACGACCGGCGTCACCCGCGCGGGTGGCCAGACGGACCTTCACACCCTCGAGCTTGGCCTTGACCTCGTTGGCCTGCTCGATGGTCGCGATCTCGTGGATCTTGCGGGCGCGGCGGATCTGCGCCACGTCCTTCTCGCCACCCTTGGTCCAGCGGATCGCGAAACCACGCGGGACCAGGTAGTTGCGAGCGTAACCGTCCTTGACGTCGACGACATCGCCGGCGGCACCGAGGCCAGAAACCTCGTGGGTCAGGATGATCTTCATTAGTCGGTCACCCTTTCCTTATCGCGCGGTGGACGTGTAGGGCAGCAGCGCCATCTCACGGCTGTTCTTGACGGCCGTGGCGACGTCACGCTGGTGCTGCGTGCAGTTGCCGGTAACGCGGCGGGCACGGATCTTGCCGCGGTCGGAAATGAACTTCCGCAGCATGTTCGTGTCCTTGTAGTCCACGTATGCGGTCTTGTCCTTGCAGAACGCGCAGACCTTCTTCTTAGGCTTGCGCACAGGCGGCTTCGCCATTGTGTCTCTCCTGTGTGATCAAGAAGTGGGGGTGCGAGCTGCCCTAGAAGGGCGGCTCGTCCGAGTAGCCACCGCCGGAACCGCCGGAGCTTCCGCCCCAACCGCCCCCGCCGCCGCCCTGCTGCTGCTGGCCACCGGCCGGCGCGCTGGACGCCCACGGGTCGTCGGAGGGAGCTCCGCCGCCCTGCGGGGCACCGGCGCTGGGGGCTCCGCCCCAGTTACCGCCGCCGCCACCCTGCTGCTGACCGCCGCCGTATCCACCCTGGCCACCGCGACCGGTGGTCTTGGCGACCTTGGCCGTGGCGTTCTTCAGGCTGGGGCCGACTTCCTCGACGTCCAGCTCGTAGACCGTGCGCTTGACACCCTCACGGTCCTCGTACGACCGCTGCCTCAGCCGGCCCTGCACGATGACGCGCATGCCCCGCTGAAGGGATTCGGCGACGTTCTCAGCCGCCTGCCGCCACACCGAGCAGGTCAGGAACAGGCTCTCGCCGTCCTTCCACTCATTGGTCTGACGGTCGAAGGTGCGGGGGGTGGACGCGACACGGAACTTCGCGACCGCCGCACCCGAGGGGGTGAAGCGCAGCTCGGGGTCGTCGACGAGATTGCCGACGACCGTGATGACGGTCTCGCCTGCCATGGATGAACCTCTCGGCGGGGATTGCTGCTGGGCTGCTGTGCTACTCGGTCCCGATTACCGCTGAACCGAAGTTCAGTGGGTCTCGGGGCGAAGGACCTTGGTCCGGAGAACCGACTCGTTCAGGTTCATCTGTCGGTCAAGCTCCTTGACGACCGCAGGCTCGGCCTGAAGGTCGATGACCGAGTAGATGCCCTCGGGCTTCTTCTTGATCTCGTAAGCGAGACGACGACGGCCCCAGGTGTCGACCTTCTCGACCTTTCCGTTGCCCTCACGGACGACGGAGAGGAAGTTCTCGATCAGCGGGGAGACAGCGCGCTCCTCGAGATCGGGGTCGAGGATGACCATCACTTCGTAGTGACGCATGTGGAACCCACCTCCTTTGGACTCAGCGGCCACGGTCGTTCCGTGGCAGGAGGGTCGTGATGCGTGCGCACGGCATCCGCAGAGCAGACACCGCGCAGACCGTACAGACTACCTGCTCGACTCCTTCCGGTTGAAATCCGGCGGGAGGGGGCCACAATCTGTATCCATCGGGTGTGCTCGGTGCTATGACTTCGGCCCCCGCCGGAGACGGCCCGCAGCACCGCTCTGCTTCAGCCAGGAGGTGCCTTTCCGATGGCACAGGCAATGCGGTCCCAGTCCTCGCCCCCGCCCATCTCCCTCTTCTCGACCGACGGCAAGCCCCACCCGCTGCAGGACGCCCTGATTGCGGCCACCTTGATCCTCGGAGCCGTGGCGTTCATCACGGCGTTCTTCCACAACCTGCACCTGCTCACCTCGTGGGCCGGCCTGATCGGGATCCTGACCGGCGCGTACGGACAGTTCGTCTCCGTCACGACACGCGAGCGCTTCGCGCTGATCATCGGCCTTGGCGCGTCTGCCATCGGCTTCTTCATCGGCATGTTCCACGGCGGCCTCTTCGGCGGCTGGGTGGGCTGACCGGGGCACCTCCGCGGCAGGGCGCCGGCCGCGCACCGGCCCGGGCCCCGGCCCGTCCCCCAGAAGGGTGGCGCCCCTGTCGCAGTAGGCTTCGCGCCATAGCCAGCGAAGCCGCCGGAGGAGACACCCCGCATGAGCCTGTCCCTGAGGACCATCAGCCGAGAGCAGCATCTGGCGTACCTCCAGAGCCTGCCGTCGGCTAGCCACTGCCAGGTCCCGGCATGGGCCGACGTCAAGAACGAATGGCGTTCGGAGAACCTCGGCTGGTTCGACAAGTCCGGCGAACTCGTCGGTGCCGCCCTGGTGCTGTACCGGCAGCTGCCCAAGGTGAAGCGGTACCTCGCGTACCTTCCCGAGGGCCCGGTCATCAACTGGTACGCCCCGAACCTGGAGGAGTGGCTCCAGCCGATGCTGGCGCACCTGAAGAACCAGGGCGCCTTCACCGTGAAGATGGGCCCGCCCGTCGTCATCCGCCGCTGGAACTCCACCGCCATCAAGGCCGGTATCCAGGACCCGGACGTCAAGCGCCTGCGCGACGTGGAGGCCTCGCACATCGAGCCCCGCGCCTTCGAGGTGTCCGACAAGCTGCGCCGCATGGGCTGGCAGCAGGCGGAGGACGGCGGCGCCGGATTCGGTGACGTCCAGCCCCGCTACGTCTTCCAGGTGCCGCTGGCCAACCGCTCGCTGGACGATGTCCTCAAGGGCTTCAACCAGCTGTGGCGCCGCAACATCAAGAAGGCCGAGAAGGCCGGCGTCGAGGTCGTCCAGGGCGGCTACGAGGACCTGCCGACCTGGCAGCACCTGTACGAGATCACGGCCGAGCGCGACAAGTTCCGCCCGCGCCCGCTCAGCTACTTCCAGCGCCAGTGGACGGCCCTCAACTCCGAGGACCCCAACCGGATGCGCCTGTACATCGCCAAGCACGAGGGGGAGCCGCTGGCCGCCGCCACGATGCTCACCGTCGGCCAGCACGTCTGGTACTCGTACGGCGCCTCCGCCAACCACAAGCGCGAGGTCCGTCCCTCGAACGCGATGCAGTGGCGGATGCTGCGCGACTCCTACGCGCTCGGTGCGAGCGTCTACGACCTGCGCGGCATCTCTGACACGCTGGACGAGAACGACCACCTGTTCGGTCTGATCCAGTTCAAGGTCGGCACGGGCGGCGAGGCCGTCGAGTACGTCGGCGAGTGGGACTTCCCGCTCAATAAGGTGCTGCACAAGGCGCTCGACATCTACATGTCGCGTCGCTGACCCCACCCCCACCCACGCACCGCTGCATCCCGCAGCCATTCAGGAGAGGTTCCGGACGGGCATGGCGCTCACGCTCTACGTCGACACCGCGCGCTGGCGTGCGCACCAGAAGCAGATCCAGGACCAGTTCCCCGGAATGATCCCGGTCTGCAAGGGCAACGGCTACGGCTTCGGCCACGAGCGCCTGTGCGAGGAGGCGACCCGGATGGGCGCCGACGTACTGGCCGTCGGGACGACGTACGAGGCCGCCAGCATCAAGGACTGGTTCGGCGGTGACCTGCTCGTCCTGACCCCGTTCCGGCGGGGCGAGGACCCGGTGCCGCTGCCCGACCGGGTCATCCGCTCGGTGTCCTCGCTGGACGGGGTCCGCGGCCTGGTCGGTGCCCGCGTGGTCATCGAGTGCATGAGCTCGATGCGCCGCCACGGCATCTCCGAGCAGGACCTGGGACAGCTGCACGCGGCGATCGAGGACGTCCGGCTGGAGGGCTTCGCCCTGCACCTGCCGCTGGACCGCCCGGACGGCTCGGACGCCGTCGAGGAGGTCATCGGCTGGATGGACCGGCTGCGCGCTGCCCGGCTGCCGCTGCACACCATGTTCGTCAGCCACCTGCGGGCCGAGGAGTTGGCGCGGCTGCAGCAGCAGTTCCCGCAGACCCGCTTCCGCGCCCGTATCGGCACGCGCCTGTGGCTGGGCGACCACGACGCGACCGAGTACCGCGGCGCGGTCCTGGACGTCACGCGGGTGGCCAAGGGTGACCGCTTCGGCTACCGCCAGCAGAAGGCCGCGTCCGACGGCTGGCTGGTCGTCGTGGCCGGCGGTACCTCGCACGGCGTGGGCCTGGAGGCCCCCAAGGCCCTGCACGGCGTGATGCCGCGCGCCAAGGGCGTCGCCCGGGCGGGCCTGGCCACGGTCAACCGGAACCTGTCGCCGTTCGTGTGGGCGGGCAAGCAGCGCTGGTTCGCGGAGCCGCCGCACATGCAGGTGTCGATCCTGTTCGTGCCGTCGGACGCGACCGAGCCGAAGGTCGGCGACGAGCTCGTGGCGCACCTGCGCCACACCACCACGCAGTTCGACCGGGTGCTCGACGCCTGACGGCCGTGTGCCGGTCCTCCCGGCTCACGGCGATCAGTCCTCGGGGCCCGTGCCCCAGTCGACCCGCTGTCCCTCGGAGGGCGCCGCGTACTGCGGCGCCCTCGTCGCGCCCGACAGCGCGAACACGTCCGGGGCACCGTCCAGCACCCCGCCGGAGGGGTCGTCCGAGCCGTCCCGGCGTACGACGTCCCGTTCGGGCATCAGGACGTCGCGGACGATGACCGCGCACAGGTAGAGGGTGCCGAGCAGGTGGGCGGCGATCGCCAGCTGGTAGCCCTCCACGGGCAGGCCCTGGTGCTTGTCCCCGCTGGTCGTGTAGGCCAGGTAGAACCAGATCCCGAGGAAGTAGACGACCTCGGTGGCCTGCCAGATCAGGAAATCCCGCCAGCGCGGCCGGGCCAGCGCCGCGAGCGGGATGAGCCAGAGCACGTACTGCGGCGAGTAGACCTTGTTGGCCAGGATGAAGGCGGCGACCACGAGGAAGGCCAGCTGCGCGAAGCGGGGCCGCCGGGGGGCGATCAGGGTGAGCAGCCCGATGGCTCCGCACATCAGGAGCGTCAGGACGGTCGCGTACACGTTGGCACCGTCCAGGGGGTTGCCCGAGCGCTGGGAGATCAGCAGCCACACGGAGCCGAAGTCGATGGGCCGTTCCTGGCTGAACGTGTAGAACTTCGTCCAGCCCTCCCAGGCGGGGATCATGACGGGCAGGTTCACCACGAGCCAGGATCCGGCTGCGCCGAGGACGGCGGCGCCGAAGGCCCGCCACTTCCCGGCCCGCCAGCAGAGCACGAACAGCACCCCGAGCAGCAGCACGGGATAGAGCTTCGCGGCGGTGGCCAGGCCGATGAAGACGCCGCAGAGCACCGTGCGGCCCCGGGACCACATGAGCATTCCGGCGGCGGTCAGGGCGATGGCCAGCAGGTCCCAGTTGATCGTCGCGGTGAGCGCGAAGGCCGGCGCGAGGGCGAAGAGCAGGGCGTCCCAGGGCCGGCGGCGGTGGGTGCGTGCGACGCAGACGGCGATGACGGCCGCGCAGGCCATCAGCATGCCCGCGTTGACCATCCAGTACATCTGCTCGCGGTGCTGCATGGAACCGCTGCCGGGGGTCAGCCAGGAGGCGATCTCCATGAAGAGCCCGGTGAGGACCGGGTACTCCAGGTACTCCATGTCGCCGGGGAGCCGGTCGAAGTAGGGCGTCAGGTTGTCGGCGAAGCCGCGTACCACGTAGAGGTGCGGGATGTCCGAGTAGCAGGCGTGGGTGTACTGCGAGCCTGCCCCCTGGAACCACGCCCAGTCGTAGCAGGGCAGCTTTTGGACCATGCCCAGCGCGAACATGCCGATGGCGATGAGGGCCACCAGGCGCACCGGCCCCAGCCAGTGTCCGCCCATCCGGGCGTAGCGGCCGATCGGGCCGCCGATGAACTCACTGCCCGCCGCGGCGACCTCGTCCTGCTGCGTGGGCAGTACGGGGAGGTCCTCGTGCACCTTCGTCATGGGCTCATCCTGCCGTACCGGCCCGGACATGGGGGAAGGCCGCCGCACCCTGTGCGACGGCCTTCCCCTACTCGATGCGCGGCCCGGTCAGTCGGCCGCCGTGCCGGTGGGCCAACCCGTGGTGCCGCCCGGGCGGCCGGGTTTGCCGGTGTTCGTCGGAGACGGTGATCCGCTGGCTCCGCCGTCGGCGCCTCCTATGACCCCGGAATTCGTTCCCCCGGTGGAGGTCCCGCCGGTGGTGTTCGGGTCGCAGTACAGCTCCCACGGCTTGCACGACGGCTTGCCGCCCTTGGACGGGGTCGGGGACGGGGTCGGGGAGCTCGAGGGAGACGGCGAGGGAGACATGGACGGCGCCGCGGGGGCCGGGGGGGTGGGGGAGGGCGCGCCGGCGGAGTCGGCGACCACACCGATCTCCTCGGCTTCGGGGAACGGCTTGATCGGGGCGCCCTTGAGCGCCTCGCGCATGTACTCCGTCCAGATCACCGTCGGGATGTCACCACCGTGGATGGAGTCGGTGCCACCCACGCCGTTCATGGACATCAGCTTCTTGTCGGCGGAGTTCGGGTCGCTGCGGAAGAGGGTGACGGCGGTCGACAGCTCCGGGGTGTAGCCGACGAACCACGCCGACTTGTTCTGGTCGGTGGTGCCGGTCTTGCCCGCGGCGGGCCGGCCGAGCGCCTTGGCCTTCTTGGCGGTGCCGTTCTCGACGACGTTCTCCAGGACCTTGGTGACGTTGTCCGCGACGGCGTTGTCCATCGCCCGCTCGGCCTTGGGCGCCTCGAAACCGGACAGCTTCTCGCCGTTCTTCACGACCTCGGTCACGGAGAAGGGCTCGTGGTGCGTGCCGGACGCGGCGAAGGTGGCGTACGAGTCGGCCATCCGGATGGCGCTGGGGGTCGAGGTGCCCAGTGCGAAGGAGGCGTCGTCGCCCACGACCATCGACTCCTTGAGGATGCCGGTGGACCTGGCCACGTCGCGGACCTTGGTGTGGCCCACGTCGAAGACGAGCTGCGCGAACGGCACGTTGATGGACTTCTCCATCGCCTCGTTGAGGGTCACGTAGCCGAAGGCGGCGGAGCTCTCGTTCTTCTGCTTGAACGGCTTGCCGGAGTTGTCCAGCAGGGGCTTGCCCTGGCGGTTCTTGATCACCGTGAGGTCGTCGGCCAGGTACTTGCTGTCGGCCGACAGGCCCCGGCCGTTCGAGTTCTGGGTGCCGTACTCCATCGCCGCCGCCAGGACGTACGGCTTCCAGGTCGAGCCGACCGGCACACCGCTGGTGTTGGCGTTGTTGCTGAAGTACTTCTTGTCCATGCCGGGGCCGCCGTACAGGGCGACGATCGCCCCGGTCTTCACATCGACGGAGGCGGCGCCGAACTGCACGAAGGTGTCGAGTTCGGGGCGCTTCTTCTCGTCGAGGAAGTCGTTTCGGGTGTCCTCCACGGCCTTGACCAGGGCGTCGACCCGGGGCTTCTGGAAGGTGGTCTTGATCTGGTAGCCGCCCAGGGCCATCTGCTCGGCCGTGATGCCCTGGGTCTTCATCACGTACTGCTTGGCCGTCTCGACCAGGTAGCCGATCTGGCCGGACATGGCGCGGGCCTGCTCCGACTCGACCCGGGCGGGGAAGTCCGAGTCCTTGTACTTGGCCCGCTCGGCCTTGTCCATCCGGCCCACCTCGACCTCGCGGTCGAGGACCCAGGCCCAGCGCTTCCTCGCCCGTTCCTCGTTGAGTTGGGGGGTGGCGGCGGACCCGATGCCGCCGTCCGGGTTGTAGAGGTTGGGGCCCTTCAGCACGGAGGCCAGAAAGGCGCTCTCGGAAGGGTTCAGGTCCTGGCAGTCCTTGCCGAAGTAGGCGCGGGCCGCGGCCTGGATGCCGTAGGCGTCGCGACCGTAGTAAGCGGTGTTGAGGTAGCCCGCGAGGACCTTGTCCTTCTCCTCGGAGACACCCAGCTTTATGGCGATGAAGAGCTCGGTGACCTTCCGCTTGAGCGTCTGCTCGGAGTCCAGGTAGGTGTTCTTCACGTACTGCTGGGTGATGGTCGAGCCGCCCTGGGTGGAGCCGCCCGTGGCCATGTTGTAGACGGCCCGGGCGATGCCCATCGGGTCGACGCCCTTGTCCGTCTCGAAGGACTCGTTCTCCGCGGAGATGACGGCGTCCCTCATCGACCGGGGGATCTTGTCGATGGGCACGATCTGCCGGTTCATCGAACCGCCCGTCGCGACCATCTGGGAGCCGTCCTCCCAGTAGAAGACGTTGTTCTGCGCCTGGGCGGCCTTGTTCTCGTCGGGCTTGTTCACCATCGCGATGCCGATGCCGGCTCCGGCGATGATGACCGCGAAGAAGCCCAGGACCGTGCCGGAGACGAACTTCCAGGACGGTACGAAGCGCTTCCAGCCGTCTCTGTCGGACCGCGGGTAGTTGATGAGGCGCTTGTCCGGGCGGCCCGTGCCACGAGCGGGTCTGCCCGAGCCTCGTCCGCGGCCGGCTGGCCCTCTCTGCGCGGTTCGGCGGGCCTCGACGCGGCTGCCCCGGGGGGGCCGCTCGGCGTAGGGGCCACTGTGTGACGCGGTGGGGACGTCACGCCGGTCATCGGCGCCCCGGCCAGGGCGCTGCTGGGCGGCCCGGCGGGCCGAGGCTCGCCCGCCACCCTGGGGCTGCGGCGGTTTGCGGCGGTGCTCGCTCATCGAACGACTACTCCTCGGGCAGGCGAGTGGCCTGGAAGCGGCAGGTGAATTCCGGTTCCCCCGGTGTCATGGCGCACAGACTACGCACGGTCAAAACCCAATCAGTGCCGAAGTTCACCCCAAATCAGGCAACTTGCCTGCCAGGAATTCACGATGTGACGCCGGTCACCACGTCACCCCTTGTCGTCGGACGCGCACCGTTCTATCGTCTGGATGTATCGAGTCGATACATCAGCTCGGTATAAAGACCCAGAGTCGGAGGAGAGGCAGGCGGATGAGCAGGCGCTCAGGCATCCTCGAATTCGCCGTCCTCGGCCTGCTGCGCGAATCCCCCATGCACGGGTACGAGCTGCGCAAGCGGCTCAACACCTCGCTGGGTGTGTTCAGGGCCTTCAGCTACGGGACGCTCTATCCCTGCCTCAAGACGCTGGTCGCCAACGGCTGGTTGATCGAAGAGCCGGGCAACGCCCCGGAAGACGCGCTCGCCGCTTCACTCGCAGGGCGCCGCGCCAAGATCGTCTACCGGTTGACGGCCGCGGGTAAGGAGCACTTCGAGGAGCTCCTCTCCCACACCGGCCCCGACACCTGGGAGGACGAGTCCTTCGCCGCCCGCTTCGCCTTCTTCGGCCAGACCGAACGAGACGTACGCATGCGGGTGCTGGAGGGCCGCCGCAGCCGGCTGGAGGAGCGCCTGGAGAAGATGCGCGCCTCACTGGCCCGCACGCGCGAGCGCCTCGACGACTACACGCTTGAGCTGCAGCGGCACGGCATGGAGTCCGTTGAGCGCGAAGTGCGCTGGCTGAACGAGCTCATCGAGAGTGAGCGGGCGGGACGGGATCGGAGACGAACCGGTCCGTCCGACGAAACTGAAAAATGAGGCCTGCACCTCGCAGACCTCGTCCGAGAACAAACAGGGAGCAACCGGAATGGGTTCGGTTCGCGTAGCCATCGTCGGCGTGGGCAACTGCGCCGCCTCGCTGGTGCAGGGCGTCGAGTACTACAAGGACGCCGACCCGGCGGCCAAGGTCCCCGGTCTGATGCACGTCCAGTTCGGCGACTACCACGTGCGTGACATCGAGTTCGTCGCCGCGTTCGACGTCGACGCGAAGAAGGTCGGCCTCGACCTTTCGGACGCCATCGGCGCCAGCGAGAACAACACCATCAAGATCTGCGACGTCCCGAACGCCGGTGTGACCGTGCAGCGCGGCCACACCTACGACGGCCTGGGCAAGTACTACCGCCTGACGATCGAGGAGTCCGCCGAGGCCCCGGTCGACGTCGTCCAGGTCCTCAAGGACCGCCAGGTCGACGTCCTGATCTGCTACCTGCCCGTCGGCTCCGAGGACGCGGCGAAGTTCTACGCCCAGTGCGCCATCGACGCCAAGGTCGCCTTCGTCAACGCCCTCCCGGTCTTCATCGCCGGCACCAAGGAGTGGGCGGACAAGTTCACCGAGGCCGGTGTCCCGATCGTCGGCGACGACATCAAGTCGCAGGTCGGCGCCACCATCACGCACCGCGTGATGGCGAAGCTGTTCGAGGACCGCGGTGTCCGTCTTGAGCGCACCATGCAGCTCAACGTCGGCGGCAACATGGACTTCAAGAACATGCTCGAGCGCGACCGCCTCGAGTCGAAGAAGATCTCCAAGACGCAGGCCGTCACCTCGCAGATCCCCGACCGTGAGCTCGGCGAGAAGAACGTCCACATCGGGCCGTCCGACTACGTCGCCTGGCTCGACGACCGCAAGTGGGCCTACGTCCGCCTCGAGGGCCGTGCCTTCGGCGACGTCCCGCTGAACCTCGAGTACAAGCTCGAGGTGTGGGACTCCCCGAACTCCGCCGGTGTCATCATCGACGCCCTGCGCGCCGCGAAGATCGCCAAGGACCGCGGTATCGGCGGCCCGATCCTGTCGGCGTCCAGCTACTTCATGAAGTCCCCGCCGGTGCAGTACTTCGACGACGAGGCCTACGCGAACGTCGAGAAGTTCATCAAGGGCGAGGTCGAGCGCTAGTCGAACCCCAAGGGTCCTCGCGGACACCTGGACTTCGACCGTTCTTCCGCGGAGGGTCCCCGGGCAATGTGCCCGGGGACCCTCCGCGTATGTGACCCTTTCCCTCATGCCTGTCGTACGTGATCTGCGCGTACTCCTGCGCCTGAGGGACTTCCGCAACCTGCTCGCCGTACGGCTGCTCTCCCAGGCGGCGGACGGCGTCTACCAGGTCGCGCTCGCCACCTACGTGGTCTTCTCCCCGGAGAAGCAGACCTCGCCCGCGGCCATCGCCTCGGCCATGGCGGTACTGCTGCTCCCGTACTCGGCGATCGGCCCCTTCGCCGGGGTGCTGCTCGACCGCTGGCGCCGCCGCCAGGTCTTCCTCTACGGGAACCTGCTGCGCGCCTTCCTCGCCTGCGTCACCGGAATGCTGATCGTCGCGCACGTCCCCGACTGGCTGTTCTACGCCTCGGCGCTGTCCGTGACCGCCGTCAACCGCTTCGTCCTGGCCGGGCTCTCCGCGTCACTGCCCCACGTCGTCGATCCCCGCCGGCTGGTCACCGCGAACGCGCTGTTCCCCACCGCCGGAACCCTCGCGGCGACCGCCGGCGGAGGGCTGGCCTTCCTTGTCCGGCTGCTGGCCGCCGGATCCGACGCCCTCGTCGTCCTCCTCGGGGCCGGGCTCTACCTGTGCTCGGCCCTCGTCTCCCTGCGCCTGGCCGTCGGCCTGCTCGGGCCCGACCACCCCCCCGGCCGGCTCCACCCCTCGGTCGCCGAAGCCATCACCCTCACGGTCCGGGGCATGACCAAAGGCCTGCGGCATCTGGCCTCCCGCCGGGAGGCCGCCCAGGCGCTCACCGCGATGACCATGATGCGGTTCTGCTACGGAGCGCTGTTCGTCATGCTGCTCATGCTCTGCCGCTACGCCTGGTCGGACAACGAGTCCGACGGACTGGCTCTCCTGGGGGCCGCGGTCGGCGTCTCCGGGGCCGGGTTCTTCACGGCCGCCGTGATCACTCCCTCGCTCGTGGGCCGGCTGGGACCACTGGGCTGGATCACCGCATGCTCCGCGGGCGCCGCGGTCCTGGTCCCGGCGCTCGGCCTGTTCTTCGCCCCCGGCCCGATGCTGATCGCCGCGTTCGTCCTCGGCCTCGCCACCCAGGGCGCCAAGATCTCCACCGACACCGTCGTCCAGTCCCGGGTGGACGACGAGTACCGCGGCCGTGTCTTCGCCGTCTACGACGTGCTCTTCAACGTCGCCTTCGTCGGCGCCGCGGCGGTGGCCTCCCTCATGCTCCCCGCCGACGGGCGGTCCGTGCCGCTGATCCTCTGCGTGGCCACCCTCTACGCCGCGACCGCTGCGCTGCTGGCCCGGCAAGGCCGGCGTTTCGCCGGGGGCACCTCCCCGCGGTAGCCACGGGGAACATCCGCTCCAGCCCGTCCGCCCGAGGCGATGTTTCACGTGAAACATCGCCTCGGGCGTTCCCGGGTCAGGCCTGCGCGGCCCACCACTCCTTGAGCGCGGCGACGGCCGCATCGCGCTCCATCGGGCCGTTCTCCAGGCGCAGCTCCAGCAGGAACGCGTAGGCCTTCCCGATCACCGGGCCGGGGCCGACACCCAGCACCTGCATGATCTCGTTGCCGTCCAGGTCGGGCCGGATCGCGTCCAGCTCCTCCTGCTCCTGCAGCTGCGCGATGCGCTCCTCCAGCCCGTCGTAGGTACGGGAGAGGGCGTTGGCCTTGCGCTTGTTGCGCGTGGTGCAGTCGGACCGGGTCAGCTTGTGCAGGCGCTCCAGCAGCGGACCGGCGTCACGGACGTAGCGCCGCACCGCGGAGTCGGTCCACTCGCCGTCGCCGTAGCCGTGGAAGCGCAAGTGCAGCTCCACCAGCCGGGACACGTCCTTGATCATGTCGTTGGAGTACTTCAGGGCGGTCAGGCGCTTCTTGGTCATCTTCGCGCCGACCACCTCGTGGTGGTGGAAGGAGACCCTGCCGTCGCTCTCGAAGCGGCGGGTGCGCGGCTTGCCGATGTCGTGCAGCAGAGCCGAGAGCCGCAGCACCAGGTCCGGCCCGTCCTCCTCCAGCGCGATCGCCTGCTCCAGCACGATCAGCGAGTGGTCGTAGACGTCCTTGTGGCGGTGGTGTTCGTCACTCTCCAGCCGCAGCGCGGGCAGCTCCGGCAGGATCCGGTCGGCCAGTCCTGTGTCCACGAGCAGGCCCAGGCCCTTGCGCGGGTTGGCGGAGAGGATCAGCTTGTTCAGCTCGGCCTGCACCCGCTCCGCCGAAACGATCTCGATCCGGTCCGACATGGCCTTCATGGCCGCGACGACCTCGGGGGCGACCTCGAAGTCCAGCTGCGCGGCGAACCGCGCCGCCCGCAGCATGCGCAGCGGATCGTCGGAGAACGAGTCCTCAGGGGTCCCCGGAGTGCGCAGCACACCGGCGGCCAGATCCTCCAGACCGCCGTGCGGGTCGATGAACCGCTGCTCCGGCAGGGCCAGGGCCATGGCGTTGACCGTGAAGTCGCGCCGGACCAGGTCCTCCTCGATCGAGTCGCCGTAGGAGACCTCGGGCTTGCGCGACGTACGGTCGTAGGCCTCCGAGCGGTACGTGGTCACCTCGATCTGGAAGTCCCGGTCGACCTCCCCGACGCGGGCGTGCTTCTGCGCCCCGACGGTGCCGAAGGCGATGCCGACGTCCCACACCGAGTCGGCCCACGGGCGGACGATCTTCAAAACGTCCTCGGGGCGGGCATCGGTCGTGAAGTCGAGGTCATTGCCGAGACGCCCGAGCAGCGCGTCGCGGACGGACCCGCCGACCAGGGCGAGGCGGAAGCCCGCCTCCTGGAAACGACGGCCGAGCTCGTCGGCGACAGGGGCGACCCGCAGCAGTTCACTCACCGCGCGGCGCTGCACCTGACTCAGGGCACTGGGGTTGTCTTCGTTGGCGTTCGGCACAACAGAAAAGGGTACGTGCCCCGCCCGGCGCGGGCTTCCGCGTTTTTCGGCGACCCCCGGTACACAGCCGGCCCCGGGGTGAGCCGATCATGTGGAGCACGGCGCGGCACTCGCGCACAGCGGGTCTCGTTACCATGCGTGGACGCACATACGACGACCACTGACACTTCGAGGGACGGGCTAGCGCGTGGCCGAGGCGGCAGACATCCTGGGGGCCTCACCGGCCCCTGTCCGGCGCCGATGGCTGCGGCGCGCGGTGGTCCTGCTCGCCGGGACGCCCGTGATGGCCGCACTGGTCTACTCTCCCGCCCCGAAGGCCCAGGCCGCGCAGGCGGCCGCCGTCGACATCCAGCTGACCTCGATGACCCCCGCCGCACCGGTCAAGAGCGACACCCTGACCATCTCCGGCACCGTGGTCAACAACAGCTCCGAGACGATCAACGACGCCCACGTGGGTCTGCGGGTCGGACCCCTCCTCGCGGACCGGTCGTCGATCGACGAGGCGGCGGACCGCACCAGCTTCCGCGCCGGCACGGACCCCGGCGAGATCGACCCGGCCTACGCCGTGAAGATCGCCTCGCTGCCCTCGAAGGTCAGCCAGCAGTTCAGCCTGACGGTCCCGCTGAACAAGCTGGACCTGGACAAGGACGGCGTCTACCAGCTCGGCGTCTCCCTGTCCGGCGTGACCGAGAGCCGCCCGTCGGAGCAGGTCCTCGGCATCAAGCGGACCTTCCTGCCCTGGCAGCCGGAGGCCGCAGCCAAGCGCGCCCAGCTCACGTACGCGTGGCCACTGATCTCCACCACCCACGTCACCGCGGAGACCGGCTCGGACGAGACCCAGACCCCGGTCTTCCTCGACGACGCCCTCGCCGAGGAGCTCAAGCCGGGCGGCCGCCTGGAACGGATGGTCGCGCTCGGCAAGGAACTGCCCATCACCTGGGTCATCGACCCCGACCTGCTCTACACGGTCGACGCGATGACCAAGGGCTATCGGGTCCGCGTCCCGGGCGGCAAGCCCGTCCAGGGCAAGAACAAGGCCGTCGCCGAACAGTGGCTGAGCTCCCTGGAAGCCGCCGTCCAGGGCAAGAAGGTCGTCGCCCTGCCCTTCGCCGACCCCGACCTCGCCTCCCTCGCCCACCACGGCAAGGACGTCTCGGGCACCCTGGGCCAGCTGCGGCCCGCCACCGACAAGGCGAAGCAGGCCGTCGAGACGGTCCTGCACGTCCCCGCGTCCACCGACTTCTCCTGGCCCGTGGACGGCGCGATCGACCCCTCGATCGTCAACGTCGCCACCTCGGCCGGCGCCCACAACATCCTCACCCGCAGCGACAGCCTCTCGGAGAGCGGAGCCCTCGGGTACACCCCCTCGGCCGCCCGCCCCATCGGCGCGGGCGCCACCGCCGTGGTCGCGGACGCGGAACTCTCCACCGCCTTCGAGGGCGACATGCTGAACGCAGGCAACTCCACCCTCGCCACGCAGCGGTTCCTCGCCCACAGCCTTGCCCTGAACCTCCAGCACACCGACGAGCAGCGCAGCTTCGTGGTCACCCCGCAGCGGATGCCCACCGCCAGCCAGGTCGAGACGATGGCAGGCGCCCTCCGTGCCCTCCAGGCCGGGCGCTGGACCCAGCCCGGGGACCTCGAAGCCGCAGCCGCTGCCAAGCCCGACCCCGCGGCCGCCACCCAGGTGCCGGGCGCCGGCCAGTACCCCGAGGCCCTGCGCAAGCAGGAGCTTCCCGTGACGGCCTTCGAGAAGATCCGCACCACTCAGAACACCCTCGACCACTTCAAGGTGATCCTCGCCGCACCCGACCGCGTCGAGATCCCCTTCGGCAACACCACCAACCGGGAGATGTCCACCTCCTGGCGCGGCCACCCCGCGGAAGCCGACGTCTACCGGGACCAGGTCCAGGCCTACCTGATCGGTCTCACCGAGAAGGTCAAGGTCATCCCCAAGTCCGACGCCACCCTGTCCGGGCACAGCGCCACCATCCCGGTGAGCGTCCAGAACAGCCTCGTCCAGGACGTCCACAACCTCGTCCTGCGCGTGAAGTCCGGCAACCCCACCCGCCTGATGTTCGGCGACAAGGGCGAGGCGGAACAGCAGGTCACCATCCAGGGCGACCACACCCAGACCGTGAAGTTCCCCGCCAACGCCACCGCGAGCGGCCCCGTCGAGGTCACCGCCCAGCTCTTCACCAAGGACGGCGTCCCCTACGGTAAGGAACGCAAGTTCACCGTCGACGCCACCGAGGTCACTCCCACCGTCATGCTCGTCATCGCCGGCGGTGTGCTCCTCCTCGTCCTGGCGGGCATCAAGATGTACGCCAGCCGCAAGCGCGTCGCGGCCCGCGCGGCCGCCGATGAGAGCACGCAGCCGAGTGACGAGTCCCCGGACACCGGACCGCAAAGCAGCGACGGGTCCGGCACGGGTGAGACAGTGGACCGTTGAGCGATGCCGTGGCCGGCCGGCCTGGGGACGATGAGGTGGGGTTTCGATGAACGCGCCGTACGACGGTGACCGCGCGCAGGGCACTGGTGGGCCCACGCCCTCCCAGGGCACTGCCCCGGGCACTCCGGTGCCCGGGCAGGTTCCCGCGCCCGCGCCCGCTCCGGACCGCGACCCGTATGTCCAGGACGCCTACGACCACGACCCGTACCGGTCGCAGGACCTGTCCGCCCAGGACCCCGTCGCCGAGGTCCTCTACGACCGGGCCTCGCACCCCCCGCCGCCACCCGGTACCTACCAGGAGCCCGGCCCGCTCTACGCGGCGCCGGCCGCGCCCTCGTACTCCCCCGACCCGCGCGTCTGGGCCCAGACCCCGCCGCCAGAGCCGGACGGGCCCTCCCGCCACCTGCCCTACGGCGACCGCGCCAGCACCACCCAGTTCGTCGGCGTGGACTCCCTCGTCACGCAGGCGGCGGACGAGCAGCCCGAGCCCGACGCCTTCGCGCACCTCTACCGGGACCAGGAGGCAGCACCCCGCACCCCCGCCGAGGACGCCCCCGTCGCCGTCCCGGCGCCGAGCAAGCCGGCCGGACGCGCCTCCAGCCTCCTGAAGTCCAGCGCGCTCATGGCCGCCGGCACGATCGTCTCCCGCATCACGGGCTTCCTGCGCACCCTGGTCATCGCCGGCGCCATCGGCGTCGGCACGTTCAACGACACGTACCAGATCGCCAACACCCTGCCCACGATGATCTACGTGCTGGTCGGCGGCGGCGCCCTCAACGCCGTCTTCATCCCGCAGCTGGTCCGGGCCATGAAGAACGACAGCGACGGGGGAGAGTCGTACGCCAACCGGCTGCTGACCCTCGTCGTGGTCCTGCTGGCCGCCATCACGACGATCTGCGTGCTGGCGGCACCGGTGTTCATCACGATGATGTCGCCGAAGATCGCCTCCGACCCGCAGCAGATGGACGTCGCGGTCGCCTTCGCCCGCTACTGCCTGCCCACCATGTTCTTCATGGGCGTCCACGTGGTCCTCGGCCAGATCCTCAACGCCCGCGGCCGCTTCGGCGCGATGATGTGGACCCCGGTCCTCAACAACATCGTCGTCATCGCCACCTTCGGCGCCTTCATCTGGGCGTTCGGCGGCTTCACCACCTCCGGCGTCAACGCCAGCACCGTCACCCCCGAGGGCGTGCGCCTGCTGGGCCTGGGCACCCTGCTGGGCCTCACCGTCCAGGCCCTGGCGATGCTGCCCTACCTGCGCGACGCCGGCTTCAGGCCGCGCCTGCGCTTCGACTGGAAGGGCCACGGACTCGGCAAGGCCGCCGGCCTGGCCAAGTGGACGTTCTTCTTCGTCCTCGCCAACCAGATCGGGCTCGTCGTCGTCACCCAGCTCGCCACCTGGGCCGGTTCCGTCGCCGAGAAGCAGGGCCACCCCGGCACGGGCATCACCGCCTACAACTACGCGCTGCTGCTGTGGCAGATGCCGCAGGCCATCATCACCGTCTCCGTCATGACGGCCGTCCTGCCCCGCATCTCCCGCTCCGCCCATGACGGAGACGCCGCCGCCGTCCGCGACGACATCTCCTACGGGCTGCGCACCTCGGCCGTCGCGATCGTGCCCTGCGCCTTCGCGTTCCTCGCCCTCGGCGTCCCGATGGCGACCCTGCTCTACGCCGGCTCCGGCGCCGGCGCCCAGAACATCGGCTACGTCCTGATGGCCTTCGGTCTCGGCCTGATCCCGTACTCGGTCCAGTACGTGGTCCTGCGCGGCTTCTACGCCTACGAGGACACCCGGACGCCCTTCTACAACACCGTCATCGTCGCCGCCGTCAACGCGGCGGTCTCCGCGGCCTCCTTCTTCGTCCTGCCCGCCCGGTGGGCCGTCGTCGGCATGGCCGCCGCCTACGGCCTCGGCTACACCGTCGGCGTCGGCGTCGCCTGGCGCCGCCTCAAGAGCCGCCTCGGCGGCGACCTCGACGGCGCCCACGTGATGCGCACCTACGCCCGCCTCACCGGCGCCTGCGTCCCGGCGGCCGCCGTGGCCGGCGCCGCCGCCTACGCGGTCACCCAGTGGCTGGGCAGCGGAGTCGCCGGCTCCGCCGCCGCCCTCGTGGCCGGCGGGATCGCCCTGGCAGCGGTGTTCCTCATCGCCGCCAAGCGGATGCGGATCGAAGAGCTCAACGCGATGGTCGGAATGGTCCGCGGACGTTTGGGGCGCTGATGCGCACAACCGTCGCCCCCCTTCGTGTGTCGTGCATAGCGTCGGACTGTGGGCACAATTGGCATGGCTTCGCAGACTGGCCTACAGCGTGCAACGGATGGGGAGGCGGGAACGACGGTGGCGGAACGTAGCACGGCCGCCGTCGACGTGGCCGACAACAGTGGCGACAAGCCGCTGGCCGCAGAGGCGGACAAGGCCACGGCCGACGGGGTGGACACCCAGAACGGACGAGCCGCGGACGGACCCATGACCGAAAAGGACGGCGAACGCACGACCGCGGCCCCCTCGGCCGCACCCGAACTCCACAGCGGCCACAAGCTCGCCAGACGCTACCGGCTCGAAGAGTGCGTCACCCGTGTGGACGGATTCAGCAGCTGGCGCGCGATGGACGAGAAGCTGCGCCGGGCCGTCGGCGTGCACCTGCTCCCCGCCGACCACCCGCGGGCCCGTTCCGTTCTGGCCGCCGCACGCTCCTCCGCCCTGCTCGGCGACCCCCGGTTCGTCCAGGTGCTGGACGCCGTCGAGGAGAACGACCTCGTCTACGTCGTCCACGAGTGGCTGCCCGACGCCACCGAACTCACCGCGCTCCTCGCCGCAGGCCCCCTGGAACCCCACGAGGCCTACCAGCTCGTCAGCCAGGTCTCCCAGGCCATGGCCGCGGCACACCGCGAAGGCCTGGCCCACCTGCGCCTGACGCCCAGCGCGATACTGCGCACCTCCACGGGCCAGTACCGCATCCGCGGCCTCGCCGTGAACGCCGCCCTGCGCGGAATCACCAGCGAGACCCCCCAGCGCGCCGACACCGAGGCCATCGGCGCACTCCTGTACGCCGCCCTCACCCAGCGCTGGCCCTACGAGGACGACGCCTACGGCCTCACCGGCCTCCCCAAGGGCGTCGGCCTGATCCCGCCCGACCAGGTCCGCGCCGGCGTCCACCGCGGTCTGGGCGAGCTCGCCATGCGCGCCCTCGCCAACGACGGGGCCACCGCCTCCCGTCAGGAGCCCGCCTGCACCACTCCTGAGGAGCTGGCCAAAGCCGTCGCCGCGATGCCCCGCATCCGGCCGCCGGAGCCCGCCTTCACCGCCCCGCCCGAGTACCAGCACACCACGTACCAGCAGGGCAGCTACGGCCGCCCCACGCCCCCCGGTACGCCCCCCGCCCAGTCCGTCACGGTCGTCGTCCCCCCGCCGCCCCCGCTGAACAGCCGCACGGGCCGGGCCCTGAAGTGGGGCGTCGCCACCCTGCTCATCGCCGCCCTCGGCCTCGGCAGCTGGCAGCTGGCCGACGCCCTCCTGGACCACGGCACCCAGGGCGACAACGGCAGCAGCAACAACCAGCCCAAGAACCAGGACGCCCCGAAGGAGCCGGAGCGCGTCCCGCTCACCATCAAGAAGGCCGAGGAGTACTACCCGGACGGCAAGCCCCAGAACATCGAGGACGTCGCGAACAGCTACGACAAGGACCCCGACTCCTACTGGCGGACCTACGCGTTCGACGACGGCCCCGACCTGGGGGCCTACAAGGAAGGCCTCGGCCTGGTCTTCGACCTGGGCTCGGAGCAGGACGTGAGCGGCGCCTCGATAGCGTTCAAGTTCGGCGGCGACCACACCACCGCGACGATCTACGCGGCACCCAGCATGTCCTCGTCGACTCCCGTCGGCAGCATGCAGAAGATCGCCACCGGGACCACCGCCGACAAGCAGCTCGACCTCGCCGCGCCCGCCCCGGTCAAGTCGCGCTACGTGGTCGTGTGGCTCACGGCCATGCCGAAGTCAGGTGCCTCCGACTACAGCAGAGCCGGCTACAAGCAGGGCATCTCGAACGTCTCGTTCTTCCGGAACTCATAGCAAAGGGGGCTGCGGGGGAAATCCCGCAGCCCCGCCGCAATCACACCGGTCAGTACGAGGCAGTCCGCGTGTGCAGGCTCGTGTTCGAGTACTGCGACCAGCCTTCGGCAAAGGAATTGAGCGGATCCTTGTCGTACACCATGGCCGTGTAGCAGGTGTAGCTGCCGAGAGAGTCGCTGTAGCTCAGGTTCGAGCAGTTGTAGGCCTTGCCATCGTTGTTGCGCGCGATCTGCGCCTTCCCCCAGGCGTTCTCCGAAAGCCGGATACGCGCCCATGCCGTGTGGCACTTGGTGCTGTATCGCAGCTCAACCTGCCCGGGCGTCCAGTTCGACGTACCGATGTACGCCGACTGCTTGGTCGTGGCATCCGCCGCACAACCCGCCGACGACGGGTCCTGCCCGTCCATGGAATACGAAGCGGCATACGCATTTCCCGGAATCGCTGCGGCCAGCAGCGGCGCCGCAATGAGAGCAGGAATGAACTTACCGAGCTTTCGCATCTTTCTCCCTACACCTGAATATCAATCGAAAAAGCAGCTCTGATCATAACAGAAGATGATCTTGGTCGTGAGTCCGCGGAGACCAGCCCGACGGGACCGAAATGCCCGGTTATTCTTATTTACTTTCGGAGAAAAACCCGCTTCAATACCTGCACGGCGCCAATCAGGAGGGGAATCATGAGGCCTGCGGCTGACGACCCCGCCTCGGCCCAGGACAGGGAACTTCTGGCGATGCACGCCGCCGGAGACCCCGACGCCTTCGGCGAACTCGTCCGCAGGCACAGGGACCGGTTGTGGGCCGTGGCCCTGCGCACCCTCGGCGACCGGGAGGAAGCCGCCGACGCGGTCCAGGACGCCCTCGTCTCCGCCTACCGCGCCGCCCACACCTTCCGCGGGGACTCCGCCGTCACCACCTGGCTGCACCGCATCACCGTCAACGCCTGCCTCGACCGGGCCCGCAAGGCCGCCTCCCGCAGGACCGCACTCCTCGACGACACGGACCGCCTGGAACGCCTCCTGGAGCCCCACGAGTCCGCCGAGGCCCCCGCGGAGCGCCAGGACCTCCACCGCCAGCTCCTGGCCGCCCTCAGCACCCTCCCGGCCGAACAACGGGCCGCGCTCGTCCTCGTCGACATGCAGGGGTACCCCGTCGCCGAGGCCGCCCGCATCCTCGACGTCCCCACCGGCACCGTGAAAAGCCGCTGCGCACGCGGCCGGGCGAAACTCCTCCCGATGCTCACTCATCTGCGCACGAATGCCGGGGATAACACCGCCGCCGAGCGGGGAAGGAACCGGACGCCGGGCAGGGCCGTCCCACCAGCGGCAGAACCCAGGCATCCAGACCCAGACGCAGTGAAGGGCGGAGGTGGACGACCGTGACCCCAGCAACTGGCGTGCCCGGCACGACCGGCACGGTCCGGCACCCGGACGTCTCGGAGATCTCCGACCTGACCGAAGGGATCCTCTCCCCGGCCCGCAGCGCCGAAGTCCGGCGCCACCTCGGCGACTGCGCCCTGTGCGCCGATGTCCGCGCCTCCCTCGAAGAGATCCGCGCCGTCCTGGGCACCCTTCCGGGACCGGCCCGGATGCCCGCCGACATCGCCGGCCGCATCGACGCGGCCCTCGCCGCCGAAGCCCTCCTCGACTCCACCACCCCCCACGCTTCCGAGCAGGACAGCCGGCCCGCGTCCGCTGTCAGCTCCCGCCCGACCGACCGCGATGTTTCACGTGAAACCCCCCTGGCTACCGCTCGCAGGCGCCCCCAGCCCGCCGGCCACCCGAACGGCCCAACCGGACCCGGGCGCCGCCGCGCCCGCCGCCGGATCGCCGTACTCACGGGCCTGGCCGGGGCCGCCGCCTGCGCACTCGGGCTCTTCCTGTTCACCGACCTCTCCGGCCCGTCCTCCCACGACGCCGCGGCCCGCCGGGAAACAGCGAGCACTGCCGCCCAACCCCCCGCCGACGGCGCCTACACCGCCCAGGGCCTGCGCAGCAGCGTCAAGCAGCTCCTCGACCCCGGGCAGAGCACCAAGGCAGTCCCCCAGGGGGAGCAGAACAACACCTACGGCCTGGAGAAGACCCCCGCCCCCGGCGTCGCCCCCAACGACCGCCAGACGGCCCCCGTCCCCGCCTGCGTCCAGAACGCCACGGGCCGCCCCGAGACCCCGATCGCCTCCGAACGCGGCAGCTACCAGGGCGCCCCCGTCCTCCTGCTCGTCCTTCCCCACCCGGGCGACCCCTCCCGCGTGGACGCCTACCTCGTCGACACCGGCTGCGAGAACTCCACACCGGCCACCCCCGGAAAGCTCCTGCTGACGAACACCTATCCCCGGTAGCCGACACGTAGGGCCCGCACCGGGACAGACGGGGAATGCATGCGCCGTAGGATCCGTTGGGTGGGGTGAGAGTCCACACCGGCCCCCGGTAGGCAGCACGCAGTCCGCAGAAACGAGGAAGAAACCCGTGAGCGACGTCCGAAACGTGATCATCATCGGCTCCGGGCCGGCCGGTTACACCGCCGCCCTGTACACCGCACGCGCTTCGCTCAAGCCCCTGGTATTCGAAGGTGCCGTCACCGCGGGCGGCGCCCTGATGAACACCACCGAGGTGGAGAACTTCCCGGGGTTCCAGGACGGCATCATGGGCCCCGACCTCATGGATAACATGCGTGGCCAGGCCGAGCGGTTCGGCGCCGAGCTGGTCCCGGACGACATCGTGTCCGTGGACCTCACCGGTGAGATCAAGACCGTCACCGACACCGCCGGCACCGTCCACCGCGCCAAGGCCGTCATCGTCACCACCGGCTCCCAGCACCGCAAGCTCGGCCTGCCCAACGAGGACGCCCTGTCCGGCCGCGGCGTCTCCTGGTGCGCCACCTGCGACGGGTTCTTCTTCAAGGACCACGACATCGCCGTCGTCGGCGGCGGTGACACCGCGATCGAGGAAGCCACCTTCCTCTCCCGGTTCGCCAAGTCCGTCACGATCGTCCACCGCCGCGACAGCCTGCGTGCGTCGAAGGCCATGCAGGACCGCGCCTTCGCCGACCCGAAGATCAAGTTCGCCTGGGACAGCGAGGTCGCCGAGATCCACGGCGAGCAGAAGCTCTCCGGTCTCACCCTGCGCAACACCAAGACCGGTGAGACCTCCGCGCTGCCCGTCACCGGCCTCTTCATCGCCGTCGGCCACGACCCGCGCACCGAGCTGTTCAAGGACCAGCTGGAGCTCGACGACGAGGGCTACCTCAAGGTCGACGCCCCCTCCACCCGGACCAACGTGACCGGCGTGTTCGGCGCCGGCGACGTCGTGGACCACACCTACCGTCAGGCCATCACCGCCGCGGGCACCGGCTGTTCCGCCGCCCTCGACGCCGAGCGCTTCCTCGCCGCCCTCGCGGACGCCGAGAAGGCCCACGCGACCGTCTGACCCTCGCACCATCCCCACCCCACACCCCGCAGGAAGAAGAAGGAGGCCGCTGTGGCCGGCACCCTCAAGAACGTGACCGACGCTGACTTCGACGCCGAGGTCCTCAGGAGCGACAAGCCCGTACTGGTGGACTTCTGGGCCGCCTGGTGCGGACCGTGCCGCCAGATCGCGCCGTCCCTCGAGGCCATCGCCGCCGAGTACGGCGACCAGATCGAGATCGTCAAGCTCAACATCGACGAGAACCCGGCCACGGCTGCCAAGTACGGCGTCATGTCCATCCCCACCCTGAACGTCTACCAGGGCGGCGAGGTCGCCAAGACCATCGTCGGTGCCAAGCCGAAGGCCGCCATCCTGCGCGACCTCTCGGACTTCGTCGAGGTCAAGACCGCCTGACGGCTACGGCCCCAGCGGTAGCTGGGGATGTTTCACGTGAAACGGGGCCGCCCTCGCATGGGGCGGCCCCGTTCCACGTACCGGGCTCACAGAGGACGCAGCGCCGGCTCCTTGCGCGCAGCCCCCAGCAGCCGGTCCAGCGCCAGCTCCACGTCTTCCTTCCACGACAGCGTCGACCGCAACTCCAGCCTCAACCGCGGATGCAGCGGGTGGGGACGCACCGTCTTGAAGCCCACCGACAGCAGATGGTCCGCCGGCAGAAGGCACGCGGGCCCCTCCCAACGCGCGTCCCCGAACGCCTCGATGGCCCGGAACCCCCGACGCAGCAGATCCTTCGCCACCGTCTGGACCATCACGCGCCCCAGACCCTGCCCCTGATAACCCGGCATGATCCATGCGGTGATCAGCTGCACGGCATCCGGCGAGACCGGACTGGTCGGAAACGCCGTGGCCCGCGGTACGTACGCCGGCGGCGCGTACAGAACGAACCCGACCGGGACCTCGTCCACGTAGACCACACGGCCGCACGATCCCCACTCCAGGAGGACGGCGGAGATCCAGGCCTCTTTCTCCAGCGCAGGCGTACCCGCCTTCACGGCGGCCTCACCGCTGACCGGATCCAGTTCCCAGAACACACAGGACCGGCAACGACGGGGCAGGTCCTGGAGGTTGTCCAGCGTGAGCGGTACCAGCCGACGACCCATGAACGCATCGTATCCACTGGCCCCCGCTCTTTCGACAGCGACAAACCACAGACCCGACGACACCTGGGTGACGACACCGGCCTCATCGGCATCCCCAGTTCGGCAAAGGGGCGGGCCGCGACGGTGAGAACCGCCACGACCCGCCCCTCGGCGGCCCCCGGGATCACTCCCCGGACAGCCCCTGCTCCAGAACCCGGCCCTCGCCCGGCGCCAGCGTCCCCAGAATCCGCTCCAGATCCTCCATCGACGCGAACTCGACGGTGATCTTGCCCTTCTTCTGGCCCAGATCCACCTTCACCCGCGTCTCGAACCGGTCCGACAGCCGCGTCGCCAGCTCACTGAGCGCCGGAGCCACCCGGGCACCCGCCCGTGGGCCCTTCGGCTTCACCGCACTCGCGGGATCCGACTCCATCAGCTTGACGATCTCCTCGACCGCCCGCACCGACAGCCCCTCGGCCACGATCCGGTGCGCCAGCCGGTCCTGCTGCTCGGTGTCCTCCACCGACAGCAGCGCCCGCGCATGCCCCGCCGACAGCACACCGGCCGCCACCCGACGCTGCACCGGAGCCGACAGGTTCAACAGCCGCAGCGTATTCGTCACCTGCGGACGCGAGCGGCCGATCCGGTCCGCCAGCTGGTCGTGCGTGCAGTTGAAGTCCTGCAGCAGCTGGTCGTACGCCGCAGCCTCCTCCAGCGGGTTCAGCTGAGCCCGGTGCAGGTTCTCCAGCAGCGCGTCCAGCAGCAGCTTGTCGTCGTCCGTCGCCCGGATGATCGCCGGAATGTTCTCCAGACCCGCCTCCCGGCAGGCCCGCCAGCGCCGTTCACCCATGATCAGCTCGTAGCGGCCGGGAGACGACTGCCGCACCACCACCGGCTGAAGCAGACCCACCTCCTGGATGGAGGTCACCAGCTCGGCCAGCGCGTCCTCATCGAACACCTCACGCGGCTGGCGCGGGTTCGGCGTGATCGCGTCCATCGGAAGCTCCGCGAACGTCGCTCCCGCCACCACATTGGCCTCAGGCAGCGCCGGCACCGGCTCTTCCACCGGCGCGACGAACGATGTTTCACGTGAAACATCGGCCTGCGCCAGCGAAGCCAGCTTCGCCGCCGCAATCCCACGCTCCGAGGTCAACACCGGCACCGCCGACGAAGACATCGCCCCGGCACCGAGCACCGGCGGCGTCTTCTCCTGCGGAGCAGCGGGAATCAGCGCACCGAGCCCCCGTCCCAGACCTCTACGTCGCTCACTCACTGGATCCCCTCCGCCACACTCTGCGTGCTGTTCATGCCCGCGCCCAGATGGGCCTGCTGGGCGTCGTACTGCATTCCGACCCCACGGAACGCGATCTCCCGCGCCGCCTCCAGATAGGAGAGGGAACCACTGGAACCCGGATCGTAGGTGAGCACAGTCTGCCCATAGCTCGGCGCCTCGGAAATACGCACCGACCGCGGAATGCTCGTCCGCAGCACCTCCTTGCCGAAGTGGCTGCGCACCTCCTCCGCCACCTGCGAGGCCAGCCGGGTCCTGCCGTCGTACATCGTCAGCAGGATCGTCGACACGTGCAGCGTCGGGTTCAGGTGCGCCCGCACCAGATCGACATTGCGCAGCAGCTGCCCCAGACCCTCCAGCGCGTAGTACTCGCACTGGATCGGGATCAGCACCTCCGCGCCCGCCACCAGGGCGTTCACCGTCAGCAGCCCCAGCGACGGCGGGCAGTCGATCAGAATGTAGTCGAGCGGCTGCTCGTACGCCTGGATCGCCCGCTGCAGCCTGCTCTCCCGAGCCACCAGCGACACCAGCTCGATCTCCGCCCCCGCCAGGTCGATCGTGGCCGGGGCACAGAAGAGCCCCTCCACGTCCACCACGGGCTGGACGACCTCCAGCAGGGGCCGGCTGTCCACCAGTACGTCATAGATCGACGGCACATCCGCATGGTGGTCGATGCCCAGCGCCGTCGAGGCATTGCCCTGGGGGTCGAGGTCGACCACCAGGACCCGCGCTCCGTGCAGCGCCAGCGACGCCGCCAGATTCACGGTCGTCGTGGTCTTGCCCACGCCGCCCTTCTGGTTGGCGACCACGATGACCCGGGTCTGCTCCGGCCGGGGCAAACCCTCACCGGCGCGCCCCAGCGCCTCCACGGCCAGCTGGGCGGCTCGGCCGATGGGGGTGTCGTTGTCTACAAGGGGCGCCGATGTTTCACGTGAAACATCCTCGCCCGCCGATTCAGAGCGGGGACCGGGGACCGGATCGGCCATCGGCCCCGCGAGGTTGGCGTCGGACCGCACGGTGTCACTCTCCTCGACATCAGGCTCGCGATGAACAGAGCCTGCCATGTCACCGGGGTCGCGAACCAGCGGGGCCCGTACTCCTGTGGATGAATCCACCGATGTGGACAACTCCGTCCCCCCTTCCTGCTTGCGGTGACGGGGAGACGTGGCCGCACGACCGCGGCTGATGATTCCGTGCAGCAGAGAGCGACGTTTCACGTGAAACACGATGCCCGGACGGAGTCAGCAGGCCGCTACGACACTCCGAAATCCATACCTATAGGGCCCAACGACCCTGAATCTCCACGGAAAAATCCCGACCGCCGACGTATCAGCGGCGCCTACGCGTACGGCTGGTCCGGGCCGCCTTAGCCCGCTTGGCCGCGAACCTCACCCCACCAGGGCTCTCTCCGACCTCGACCCGCACCACCGTCGACAGCGGGTCCACCACACCCTCGCCCACCTGCAGCACCGAGGTCTTCACCACACCGAGCTTCGTCAGCGCCGTCTTCGCCGACACCAGCTCCTCCTCGGCGGTATCGCCCTTGAGCGCCAGCATCTCCCCGTACGGACGCAGCAGGGGCACACCCCAGCCGGCCAGCCGGTCCAGCGGAGCCACCGCGCGAGCCGTCACCACATGCACCGGCGGAAGCTTGCCGAGAACCTCCTCGGCCCGCCCGCGCACCACCGTGACATGGTCCAGGCCCAGCAGCTCCACGACCTCCTGGAGGAAAGTCGTCCGCCGCAGCAACGGCTCCAGCAGCGTGATCTTCAGATCACGCCGCACCAGCGCCAGCGGGATACCGGGCAGACCAGCACCCGAACCCACGTCGCACACGGAGACGCCCTGGGGCACCACCTCCGACAGCACAGCGCAGTTCAGCAGGTGCCGCTCCCACAGCCGCGGCACCTCACGCGGCCCGATCAGGCCCCGCTTGACTCCCGCGTCGGCCAGCAGCTCCGCGTACCGCACAGCTTCCGGGAAAAACTCACCGAACACCGCGCGCGCCTCTTCAGGCGCCGGGGGAAGCTCAGCTGCCTCCGTCACGGGGACCGTCCCTTCCGTACCGCATGGTTCTGGAGAACCACGTCTTCAAGATGGCGCGTCGTTTCACATGCCAGGCTGACAAACTTCGGCCCCGCCTGCGACACAGACGGGGCCGAACACTCGCACGACCGGTCAGGCCGGGAGCACAACGACGAAGCGCTGCGGCTCCTCGCCCTCGGACTCGCTCTTCAGACCCGCGGCCGCCACGGCGTCGTGGACGACCTTCCGCTCGAACGGGGTCATCGGGGCCAGCTTCAGCGGCTCGCCGGACGCCTTCACGTCCGCCGCGGCCTGGGCGCCCAGCGCCGCCAGCTCCTCACGCTTCTTCGCGCGGAACCCGGCGATGTCCAGCATCAGCCGGCTGCGGTCCCCGGTCTCCCGGTGCACGGCGAGGCGGGTCAGCTCCTGCAGAGCCTCCAGAACCTCACCGTCGCGGCCCACGAGCTTCTGCAGGTCACGGCTGGCGGAGTCACTGACGATCGACACCGCGGCCCGGTCGGCCTCGACGTCCATGTCGATGTCGCCGTCCAGGTCGGCGATGTCCAGCAGCCCCTCAAGGTAGTCGGCCGCGATCTCACCCTCCTGCTCGAGGCGGGTCAGGGTGTCGCCACTCTCAGCGGCGGCGGTGGTGGTGCCTTCCGTCACGGGAGGGACTCCTTCTTACTTCTTGGAGGGCTTGCTGGGGGGCGTCTGACGCTTCGACTTCGACTGCCGCTTGGGCTGCTGCCGCTTCGTGGCGACACCGCCGCTCGCCGCATCCGCGTCAGCCGTGGCGTCAGCACTCTTGATCACGGAGCCGTCCGTCTGGGCGGCCATGCCCTGCTTGGTCAGCGCGGTGATGAACTTGCGCTCGTTGTCGTTGCGGTCCGGGCCCTTGGCCACGATCGCCGCGACGATCTTCTTCTTGCCCCGGCCCTTGACCTCACCGTGCGAGCTGACGTGCTTCAGCAGGCGGGACAGGTACTGGTCCTGGGCCTTGCTGCCCGGCGTCGGGTTCTGGTTGATCACGTACATCTGCTGACCCATGGTCCACAGGTTCGTGGTCAGCCAGTAGACGAGAACACCGACGGGGAAGTTGATGCCCATGACCGCGAAGATCACGGGGAAGATGTACATCAGCATCTTCTGCTGCTGCATGAACGGCGTCTTGACCGACAGGTCGACGTTCTTCTGCATCAGCTGACGCTGGGTGTAGAACTGCGACAGCGACATCAGGACGATCATGATGGCGGTGACAACACGCACATCAGTGATCGAGGCACCCAGAGAGGCGACCTTCTCGGCGCTGTCCGTAAACTTCGCCGCCAGCGGAGCCCCGAAGATGTGCGCCTGACGCGCGCTCTCCAGCAGCGACTGGTTGATGACGCCGATGGTCTTCCCGTTGGCGATGGCCGACAGCACGCTGTAGAGCGCGAAGAAGAACGGGGACTGCGCCAGAATCGGAAGGCACGAGGAGAGCGGGTTGGTACCCGTCTCCTTGTACAGCTTCATCATCTCTTCGGACTGGCGCTGCTTGTCGTTCTTGTAGCGCTCCTGGATCGCCTTCATCTTCGGCTGGAGCGCCTGCATGCCACGCGTCGCCTTGATCTGCTTCACGAAGAGCGGGATCAGGCAGATGCGGATCAAGACCACCAGGGACACGATCGACAGGCCCCAGGCCCATCCACTGTCCGGGCCGAAGATCGCGCCGTACAGCGAGTGGAACTGGACGATGACCCACGAGACGGGCGTGGTGATAAAGCTGAACAGATTGGCAATCGTGTCCACTAATCAGGCTCCTTGAGCATTGCGAGATCTACGCAACGCACTGCGCAGCTGCTCGTGCCAACGCGGGCGTTTACGGGGTGGGACATGGTCCACGCCACCGGGGGACCACGGATTGCACCGCAGGATCCGCCAGGCGGTCAGGACCGTCCCCTTGACCGCACCATGCCGGTCGATGGCCGTGTACCCGTAGTGCGAGCACGACGGGTAGTAGCGGCACACCGGCCCGAGCAGCGGACTGATCGTCCACTGGTACAGCTTGATCAAAGCGAGCAGCGGGTACTTCATCGAGCCACGCCTCCCAGAAGCCGCACCAGAGCGGCATCCAGGTCCCGGGCCAGCTCGTCGGGGCCGGCATCACCCGCTCCGGGCAACGCACGTACCACCACCAGGCTACCGGCGGGCAGCTGAGACAGCCGCTCCCGGACCAGATGGCGCAGACGGCGCTTTACCCGGTTACGTATGACGGCATTGCCGACAGCCTTGCTGACGACGAAACCCGCACGCGCCGAGGGATCGATCTCCCCCGACTCGTGCGGGTCCGTTGCACCGCTTGTACGTAGGTGGACGACGAGGAGCGGGCGACCAGCCCGACGCCCTCGACGTACCGCGCTCGCGAAGTCCTCGCGCCGCCTCAGCCGATTTTCGGGAGACAGCACGACGTCACGACCTGCGTGTTGTTACGCGGAAAGGGCGGCGCGGCCCTTGCCACGACGGTTCGCGAGGATCGCGCGACCGGCACGGGTACGCATCCGCAGGCGGAAGCCGTGGGTCTTGGCACGACGGCGGTTGTTCGGCTGGAAGGTGCGCTTGCTCACTCGGGGGCTCCAGAGAATGAATCGTTGTGGCGGGACATCGCCTGGCTGTCACCGTGCGCCCACGAGGAAACTCGCGTGTTCGCCCGAGTGGACACCGCTAAACGATCACTAACAGTGACCTTCGCCCATCGGTAGGCAGGCGGCAGCAGCCATCGACAACTCGACCTCGTTACGGTACGCGCGGCTACGCCATCCGGTCAAACCGAGGCGATGCTGCCCCACACTGTGCACAGGCTGTGGACAACGACTTGAACCGTACCCGCTGGCCTGACTACCGTTGCCTGACCCCGGATTTTTTGTCCCGACCGTCCCAAAGAACCACACATTCGTGGGACCCCCTGTGAGAGAGCGTGCTCTGTGGCTGACGTACCTGCCGATCTTGCCGCAGTGTGGCCAAGGGTGCTCGAAAAGCTCCTCGGGGAGGGACAGCCGGGGATCGAGCCCAAGGACAAGCAGTGGGTCGAGCGATGCCAGCCCCTGGCACTCGTCGCCGACACCGCACTGCTGGCCGTCCCCAACGAGTGGGGCAAGCGCGTCCTCGAAGGCCGCCTCGCCCCGCTGATCAGCGACGCCCTCAGCCGGGAATGCGGCCGCCCCATCCGGATCGCCATCACCGTGGACGACTCCGCCGGCGAGCCCGCGCCCCCCGCCCCGCCCGTCCAGCAGCGCGACGCGTACGAGCCGTACTCCGGCCAGCGCCCCGGCGGCGGCCCCGGCAACTCCTCCGACGACCAGCTCCCCACCGCCCGCCCCGCCTATCCGGACTACCAGCAGCAGCGCCCGGAGCCCGGCGCCTGGCCCCGGGGCGGCCAGCAGGACGACTACGGCTGGCAGCAGCCCCGCCTCGGCGGTTTCCCCGAGCGCGACCCGTACGCCTCCCCGCAGCCGGGCTACCTCCAGCAGTCCGAGCCCTCCGGCTACGACCAGGGCTCCTACGAGCAGCAGCAGTACGAGCAGTCCCCGTACGAGTCGCAGCAGCACCAGCAGCAGCACCAGCAGTCGCACCAGCCCCACCAGCCTCATCAGTACGAGCAGCAGAAGTACGAACAGCAGCAGTACGAGCAGCCCGCACCGCGACAGGCCCCGGGCCGGCCCTCCTCCGCCCCGGCCCCGTCCGGCGGTTCCACCTCGGGCCCGCTCGAACCGACCGCGAGGCTGAACCCCAAGTACCTCTTCGACACCTTCGTCATCGGCGCCTCCAACCGCTTCGCGCACGCCGCCGCGGTGGCCGTCGCCGAGGCACCCGCGAAGGCGTACAACCCCCTCTTCATCTATGGCGAGTCGGGTCTGGGCAAGACGCACCTGCTGCACGCCATCGGGCACTACGCGCGGAGTCTGTACCCCGGCACCCGCGTGCGGTACGTGAGCTCCGAGGAGTTCACCAACGAGTTCATCAACTCCATCCGCGACGGCAAGGGCGACGCGTTCCGCAAGCGCTACCGCGAGATGGACATCCTGCTCGTCGACGACATCCAGTTCCTCGCGAGCAAGGAGTCGACGCAGGAGGAGTTCTTCCACACCTTCAATACGCTCCACAACGCCAACAAACAGATCGTGCTCTCCTCCGACCGGCCGCCCAAGCAGCTCGTCACCCTGGAGGACCGGCTCCGCAACCGCTTCGAGTGGGGCCTGATCACCGACGTCCAGCCGCCCGAGCTGGAGACCCGCATCGCGATCCTGCGCAAGAAGGCGGTCCAGGAGCAGCTCAACGCCCCGCCGGAGGTACTGGAGTTCATCGCCTCCCGCATCTCGCGCAACATCCGCGAGCTGGAGGGGGCGCTGATCCGGGTCACGGCCTTCGCGAGCCTCAACCGGCAGCCGGTCGACCTGGGCCTCACCGAGGACGTCCTCAAGAACCTGATCCCGGGCGGCGAGGACAGCGCGCCGGAGATCACGGCCTCCGACATCATGGCGGCCACCGCCGACTACTTCGGGCTCACCGTGGACGACCTGTGCGGTTCCTCGCGCAGCCGGGTCCTGGTGACCGCACGGCAGATCGCCATGTACCTGTGCCGGGAGCTCACGGACCTCTCCCTGCCCAAGATCGGGGCGCAGTTCGGCGGCCGCGACCACACCACCGTCATGCACGCGGACCGCAAGATCCGCGCGCTGATGGCCGAACGCCGCTCCATCTACAACCAGGTCACGGAGCTCACCAACCGCATCAAGAACGCCTGAGCCGACTGCCCCGCACCGCCGGGGAGAGCCGCGCCAGGGCCCCCTTCAAACGCATCCAGAGGGCGCTCCCGGACCACACCGGGGGCGCCCTTCTTCGTTCGCGCGCCCCTGACCTGTTCGAATACGCCCCCGCTGGGCCAACTCATCCACAGATTCACGGAGTTTCTTCCGTCCACACCCTGGGGACGGGTTCCTTCGCCCACAATCTGTCCACAGGGGTGCCAGTTGAGGCTTCATCAGGCCAGGTCAGCCCCCTGTGGAATTGTGCGCAAGCTTCATCCACAGGCTGTGGACAGATCTTTCGTCCACAGCACTGTCCACCACGTTGTCCACCGCCCACCCACAGCTTCGCCGATCCTGTGCACAGGATCCGATGTCTTCTCCACACCGTTGTCCACTGTTCGGCAACGCGCCACCCCCTCTCACCGGCCCGAGTGAAAGCCGTCACACGGAGGTGGACGTTTGGGTTGTGGAGTACCGGGGGAAAGCTGGGGACACACCTGTGGAGTAGTCGGGCCCGCCTGGGGACGGCCTGTGCAGAAGTTTTCGTTCTCCACAGGGACACCGTGTTGTCCACCGGTGCCACCCACAGGGTGTGGGGATAAAAAACGCGGGCTGACCAGCGAGAACGGGGTTATCCACCGTTTCCACAGGCCCTACTACTACCCCCATAGAGAGTTAGCCCGGTTTCGGTTTTCAAGCAGGTCCTGTGCACAACTCGGTGGGCGGCCTTCCCTGACGCCTCGCTCCCGACTTGACCGCCGACCGCACCGACTGTCGGCGCCGTACGTCAGACTGGTCCCCGGCATCGGTCGAGGCATCGACGAGCCGACGACGAAGGCCGGCAAACGAGCGAGCAACAGCAGGAGGCGGTTCCGGTGAAGATCCGGGTGGAGCGCGACGTACTCGCGGAGGCGGTGGCCTGGGCTGCCCGTAGCCTCCCGGCCCGGCCGCCGGTGCCCGTTCTCGCGGGCCTGCTGCTGAAGGCCGAGGACGGCACGCTGAGCCTCTCCGGCTTCGACTACGAGGTCTCGGCCCGCGTCTCCGTCGAGGCGGACGTCGAGGAGGACGGCACCGTCCTGGTCTCCGGCCGGCTGCTCGCCGACATCTGCCGGGCCCTCCCCAACCGCCCGGTGGAGATTTCCACAGACGGTGTACGGGCGACCGTGGTTTGCGGCTCCTCGCGATTCACACTCCACACCCTGCCTGTGGAGGAATACCCGGCGCTCCCCCAGATGCCGACCGCGACCGGCACCGTGCCCGGCGAGGTCTTCGCCTCCGCCGCCGCCCAGGTCGCCATCGCCGCCGGCCGCGACGACACGCTGCCCGTGCTGACCGGCGTCCGCATCGAGATCGAGGGCGACCGCGTCACCCTGGCCTCCACCGACCGCTACCGCTTCGCGGTCCGCGAGTTCCTGTGGAAGCCGGAGAACCCCGACGCCTCTGCCGTGGCCCTGGTGCCCGCCAAGACCCTCCTCGACACCGCCAAGTCCCTGACCAGCGGTGACACCGTCACCCTGGCGCTGTCGGGCTCCGGTGCCGGTGAGGGCCTCATCGGCTTCGAGGGTGCCGGCCGCCGCACCACCACCCGCCTCCTCGAAGGCGACCTGCCGAAGTACCGCACGCTCTTCCCGACGGAGTTCAACTCCATCGCCGTGATCGAGACCGCCCCGTTCGTCGAGGCCGTCAAGCGCGTGGCCCTCGTCGCCGAACGGAACACCCCGGTCCGTCTGAGCTTCGAGCAGGGCGTGCTGATCCTGGAGGCCGGTTCCAGCGACGACGCACAGGCTGTGGAGCGCGTGGACGCCAAGCTGGAGGGCGACGACATCTCGATCGCCTTCAACCCGACCTTCCTGCTCGACGGACTGAGCGCGATCGACTCCCCCGCCGCGCAGCTCAGCTTCACCACGTCCACCAAGCCGGCGCTGCTCAGCGGCCGCCCGGCGGTCGACGCGGAGGCCGATGAGGCCTACAAGTACCTGATCATGCCGGTGCGCCTCTCGGGCTGATTCTTCGCAGGTCAGGCCCGGTCTCACGCACCGCGAGACCGGGCCTGTACACGTTTGGAGCGCCCGGGCGGGGGCTCCCCGCGCCCCGTGGAGCCGGGCAGCCGGGCGGCCCGGCCGGGCGTAGGCTCGGGGCCTGGGATGTCCTCCGGGAAGCAGGAGGCCCCCGGCAAAGACGGCCACAACGCTTAAGGAACCACCTGATGGAGCTTGGTCTCGTCGGTCTCGGCAAGATGGGCGGCAACATGCGCGAGCGCATCCGCCGCGCAGGCCACACCGTCATCGGATACGACCGCAACCCGGACCTCGCGGATGTCCACAGCCTGCGGGAACTTGTGGACAGCCTGCAGGCCCCCCGCGTGGTGTGGGTCATGGTCCCGGCCGGGGCGGCCACCCAGTCCACCGTCGACGAGCTCGCGGAGCTGCTCTCGATCGGCGACGTCGTCGTCGACGGCGGCAACTCCCGCTGGACGGACGACGAGAAGCACGCCGAGGAGCTTGCCGCCAAGGGCATCGGCTTCGTCGACTGCGGCGTCTCCGGCGGAGTCTGGGGCCTGGAGAACGGCTACGCGCTGATGTACGGCGGCGCGAAGGACCACGTGTCCCGGGTCCAGCCCATCTTCGACGCCCTCAAGCCCGAGGGCGAGTTCGGCGCCGTACACGCGGGCAAGGTCGGCGCCGGCCACTTTGCGAAGATGGTCCACAACGGCATCGAGTACGCCATGATGCAGGCCTACGCCGAGGGCTGGGAGCTGCTGGAGAAGGTGGACTCGGTCACCGACGTCCGCGAGGTCTTCCGCTCCTGGCAAGAGGGCACGGTCATCCGTTCCTGGCTGCTGGACCTGGCCGTGAACGCCCTCGACGAGGACGAGCACCTCGAGCGGCTGCGCGGCTTCGCGCAGGACTCGGGCGAGGGCCGCTGGACGGTGGAGGCGGCGATCGACAACGCCGTACCGCTGCCCGCGATCACCGCCTCGCTGTTCGCGCGGTTCGCGTCGCGCCAGGACGACTCCCCGCAGATGAAGATGATCGCCGCGCTGCGCAACCAGTTCGGCGGCCACGCGGTCGAGAAGGCGTAGTCGGCAGAAGAGCCGGCGTACACGACGTAGTCGAGAAGAGAACGGTGCGGTTGGCAGCAGCCGCACAGCACCACACAGAGCAGTGGAAAGCCGGGGGAGGTCGGCGCCGTATGCATGTTTCGCATCTCTCGCTGGCCGACTTCCGCTCGTACGCCCGGGCCGAGGTTCCCCTCGACCCGGGCGTCACGGCGTTCGTGGGCCCCAACGGCCAGGGGAAGACGAACCTCGTCGAGGCGATCGGCTACCTGTCGACGCTGGGCAGCCACAGGGTTTCCTCGGACGCCCCGCTCGTACGGATGGGCGCGGACCGGGCGATCATCCGCGCGGCCGTTACCCAGGGCGAGCGCCAGCAGCTGGTCGAGCTGGAGCTGAACCCGGGACGGGCGAACCGGGCCCGGATCAACCGGTCCTCGCAGGTCAGGCCGCGGGACGTGCTGGGGATAGTACGGACGGTGCTGTTCGCGCCGGAGGACCTGGCCCTGGTGAAGGGCGACCCGGGGGAGCGGCGACGGTTCCTGGACGAGCTCGTCACCGCGCGTTCCCCGCGGATGGCGGCGGTCCGCTCCGACTACGAGCGGGTGCTGAAGCAGCGCAACACCTTGCTGAAGTCGGCGGCGATGGCGCGCCGGCACGGCGGGCGTTCGATGGACCTTTCCACCCTCGACGTGTGGGACCAGCACCTCGCGCGCGCGGGCGCGGAGCTGCTGGCACAGCGGCTGGATCTGATCGCGACGCTGCTGCCGCTGGCGGACAAGGCGTACGAGCAGCTCGCGCCCGGCGGCGGCCCGCTGACGCTCTCGTACAAGTCGTCCGCGGGCGAGCCCGTGGACAGCGGGGCGGCGCGGAGCCGCGAGGCGATCTACGAGGTGCTGCTGGCGGCCCTGGCGGAGGTGCGCAAGGGGGAGATCGAGCGGGGTGTGACGCTGGTCGGTCCGCATCGCGACGATCTGCTGCTGCGGCTGGGGGAGCTGCCGGCGAAGGGGTACGCGAGCCACGGGGAGTCGTGGTCGTACGCGCTGGCCCTGCGGCTGGCCTCGTACGAGCTGCTGCGTTCGGAGGGTGCCGAGCCGGTGCTGATCCTGGACGACGTGTTCGCGGAGCTGGACGCGCGGCGCCGGGAGCGGCTGGCCGAGCTGGTGGCGCCGGGCGAGCAGGTGCTGGTGACGGCGGCGGTGGACGATGACGTTCCGGGTGTGCTGGTGGGGGCGCGGTTCGGGGTGTCCGGCGGTGAGGTGACCCGGCTGTGAGCGATCAGGGCAGCGACGCGGGCAGCGTCCAAGGCGGCGATCAGGGCGGCGGCCGCGGCCGGGGCGGCGGCCGTGGCAGCGATCAGGGCGGCAGCCGGGGCCAGGAGCCGCGCAAGGCGCCGGAGCCCTCTGGTGTGGATCTGGCGCGGCAGGCGCTGGCCGCCGCGCGGGAGCAGGCGCGGGCCCGGGGCAACGCGGCGGGCGGGAAGAAGCGTCACCAGGGACCGGGGCTGCGGTCGGGGGCCCGGGCGGACGGCCGGGACCCGATGCCGTTGATGGCGGCGCTGGACCGGTTGCGCACCGAGCGCGGTTGGGAGATGCCGATGGCGGTGGCGGGTGTGATGGAGCGCTGGCCGGAGATCGTCGGTCCGGAGATCGCGGCACACTGCGTACCGGAGCGGTACGAGGACCGTGAGCTGGTGGTGCGGTGCGATTCCTCGGCGTGGGCGGCGCAGCTGAAGCTGCTGGCCCCGCAGCTGGTGGCGCGGCTGAACGCGGACCTGGGGCAGGGCACGGTACGGCTGATCAAGGTGCAGGGGCCGGGCGGGCGGCCGAAGGGGTACGGGCCGTGGCGGGCGCCGGGGAGTACGGGTCCGGGGGACACCTACGGGTGAGGGCGGCGTCGGCGCGGGTGGTGTCCCTCACGGTAGTGGGAGGTTGACAGCCCGAAGCGCTGGATGCCCGTGTGAGCCTCTTTGAGCCCCTTCCCGGATATGGGGAGTCGGAAGGTGGAGGTTCAGGGCGGCACATGCGGACTCAGGTACCGGCAAACCCCCATTCATGTCGGCGGTACCGGTAGACTGAAGCCAATCCCGCCCGTTCGCGGGATTACGCAGACAACGCAGATCGACGCGGCCGCTCCTCCGGCGCACTCGCTGGTCCGGAGTACGGGCTGCGCTGTGCCAGAGAGGGCGCTTCGTGGCCGATTCCGGCGACTCCAACGAGAAGAATTACGACGCCAGTGCGATCCAGGTCCTCGAGGGCCTGGACGCGGTCCGCAAGCGGCCAGGCATGTACATCGGCTCGACCGGCGAGCGCGGCCTGCACCACCTGGTCCAGGAAGTCGTCGACAACTCCGTCGACGAGGCGATGGCCGGTCACGCGGACACGATCGACGTCACGATCCTCGCCGACGGCGGCGTCAGGGTCGTCGACAACGGTCGCGGTATCCCGGTCGACATCGTGCCGTCCGAGGGCAAGCCGGCCGTCGAGGTCGTGCTGACCGTCCTGCACGCGGGCGGCAAGTTCGGCGGTGGCGGCTACGCCGTCTCCGGCGGTCTGCACGGTGTGGGTGTCTCCGTCGTGAACGCCCTGTCGTCCAGGGTCGCGGTCGAGGTGCGGCGTGACGGCTACCGCTGGACCCAGGACTACAAGCTCGGTGTTCCGACGGCCGCGCTGGCCAAGAACGAGGAGACCGACGAGACCGGCACCACGGTCACGTTCTGGGCCGACGGCGACGTCTTCGAGACGACCGACTACTCCTTCGAGACGCTCTCGCGGCGCTTCCAGGAGATGGCCTTCCTCAACAAGGGCCTGACCCTGACGCTGACCGACGAGCGCGAGTCGGCGAAGGCCACGGTCGGCGCCGACGACCCGGACGCGGAGGCGGCCGAGCCCGCGGCGCGGACGGTCAAGTACCACTACGAGGGCGGCATCGTCGACTTCGTGAAGTACCTCAACTCGCGCAAGGGCGAGATGATCCACCCGACCGTCATCGACGTCGAGGCCGAGGACAAGGAGCGGATGCTCTCGGTCGAGATCGCGATGCAGTGGAACTCGCAGTACACGGAGGGTGTCTACTCCTTCGCGAACACGATCCACACGCACGAGGGCGGTACGCACGAGGAGGGCTTCCGTGCGGCTCTGACGGGTCTGGTCAACCGGTACGCGCGTGACAAGAAGCTGCTGCGCGAGAAGGACGACAACCTCGCGGGCGAGGACATCCGCGAGGGTCTGACGGCGATCATCTCGATCAAGCTGGGCGAGCCGCAGTTCGAGGGTCAGACGAAGACCAAGCTGGGCAACACGGAGGCGAAGACCTTCGTGCAGAAGGTCGTGCACGAGCACCTGAACGACTGGTTCGACCGGAATCCGGTCGAGGCCGCGGACATCGTCCGCAAGTCCATCCAGGCGGCCACGGCGCGTGTCGCGGCCCGCAAGGCCCGTGACCTGACGCGTCGCAAGGGCCTGCTGGAGAGCGCCTCGCTGCCGGGCAAGCTGTCCGACTGCCAGTCGAACGACCCGACGAAGTGCGAGATCTTCATCGTCGAGGGTGACTCCGCCGGCGGCAGCGCGAAGTCCGGGCGCAACCCGATGTACCAGGCCATCCTGCCGATCCGCGGCAAGATCCTGAACGTCGAGAAGGCCCGGATCGACAAGATCCTCCAGAACACCGAGGTCCAGGCGCTGATCAGCGCCTTCGGCACGGGTGTGCACGAGGACTTCGACATCGAGAAGCTCCGGTATCACAAGATCATCCTGATGGCGGACGCCGACGTCGACGGCCAGCACATCAACACCCTGCTGCTGACCTTCCTGTTCCGCTTCATGCGGCCGCTGGTCGAGGCCGGTCACGTGTACCTGTCCCGTCCGCCGCTGTACAAGATCAAGTGGGGCCGGGACGACTTCGAGTACGCGTACTCGGACCGTGAGCGCGACGCCCTGGTCGAGCTCGGCAAGCAGAACGGCAAGCGGATCAAGGAAGACTCGATCCAGCGCTTCAAGGGTCTGGGCGAGATGAACGCCGAGGAGCTGCGCGTCACCACCATGGACGTCGACCACCGCGTGCTCGGCCAGGTCACCCTGGACGACGCGGCGCAGGCCGACGACCTGTTCTCGGTGCTGATGGGTGAGGACGTCGAGGCCCGGCGCTCCTTCATCCAGCGCAACGCCAAGGACGTTCGGTTCCTCGACATCTGAGTCGGCTCAGCTGACTGCCTGAAAGGACTTCTGACCAGCAATGGCCGACGAAACCACCCCCACCGCCGAGAACCCCGCGGAGGAGCAGCCCGTGCTGCGGATCGAGCCCGTCGGGCTCGAGACGGAGATGCAGCGCTCCTACCTCGACTACGCGATGTCCGTCATCGTCTCGCGCGCGCTGCCCGACGTACGGGACGGCCTCAAGCCGGTCCACCGTCGTGTGCTGTACGCGATGTACGACGGCGGCTACCGGCCCGAGAAGGGCTTCTACAAGTGCGCCCGCGTCGTCGGTGACGTCATGGGTACGTACCACCCGCACGGCGACTCCTCGATCTACGACGCCCTGGTGCGCCTGGCGCAGCCGTGGTCGATGCGCATGCCGCTGGTGGACTCGAACGGCAACTTCGGCTCTCCGGGCAACGACCCGGCGGCCGCGATGCGCTACACCGAGTGCAAGCTGATGCCGCAGGCCATGGAGATGCTCCGGGACATCGACGAGGAGACCGTCGACTTCACGGACAACTACGACGGCCGCAACCAGGAGCCGACGGTCCTGCCGGCGCGTTTCCCGAACCTGCTGGTCAACGGCTCCGCGGGCATCGCGGTCGGCATGGCGACCAACATCCCGCCGCACAACCTCCGCGAGGTCGCGGCGGGCGCGCAGTGGGCGCTGGAGCACCCGGAGGCCTCGCACGAGGAGCTCCAGGAGGCGCTGATCGAGCGGATCAAGGGTCCTGACTTCCCGTCGGGCGCCCTGGTCGTGGGCCGCAAGGGCATCGAGGAGGCGTACCGGACCGGTCGCGGCTCCATCACGATGCGCGCGGTGGTCGCGGTCGAGGAGATCCAGAACCGCCAGTGCCTGGTGGTCACGGAGCTTCCGTACCAGACCAACCCCGACAACCTCGCGCAGAAGATCGCGGACCTGGTGAAGGACGGCAAGGTCGGCGGCATCGCCGACGTCCGTGACGAGACCTCGTCGCGGACCGGCCAGCGTCTGGTGATCGTCCTGAAGCGCGACGCCGTCGCCAAGGTCGTGCTGAACAACCTGTACAAGCACACCGACCTGCAGACGAACTTCGGCGCGAACATGCTGGCGCTGGTGGACGGCGTGCCGCGCACGCTGTCGATCGACGCGTTCATCCGGCACTGGGTGCAGCACCAGATCGAGGTCATCGTCCGGCGTACGCGCTTCCGCCTGCGCAAGGCGGAGGAGCGCGCGCACATCCTGCGCGGTCTGCTCAAGGCGCTGGACGCGATCGACGAGGTCATCGCGCTGATCCGGCGCAGCAACACGGTCGAGATCGCGCGCGAGGGCCTGATGGGCCTGCTGGAGATCGACGAGATCCAGGCGAACGCGATCCTGGAGATGCAGCTGCGGCGCCTGGCGGCACTGGAGCGGCAGAAGATCGTCGCCGAGCACGACGAGCTCCAGGCCAAGATCAACGAGTACAACGCGATCCTGGCCTCGGAGGAGCGTCAGCGGCAGATCGTCAGCGAGGAACTGGCGGCGATCGTCGAGAAGTTCGGCGACGACCGGCGGTCCAAGCTGGTGCCCTTCGACGGCGACATGTCCATGGAGGACCTGATCGCCGAAGAGGACATCGTCGTCACGATCACGCACGGCGGCTACGTCAAGCGCACCAAGACCGAGGACTACCGCTCGCAGAAGCGCGGCGGCAAGGGCGTACGCGGTACGAAGCTGAAGCAGGACGACCTGGTCGACCACTTCTTCGTCTCCACCACGCACCACTGGCTTCTGTTCTTCACGAACAAGGGCCGGGTCTACCGGTCCAAGGCGTACGAGCTCCCGGACGCCGGCCGGGACGCGCGCGGGCAGCACGTGGCGAACCTGCTGGCCTTCCAGCCGGACGAGAAGATCGCGCAGATCCTCGCCATCCGCGACTACGAGGCGGCGCCCTACCTGATCCTGGCCACCAAGGGCGGCCTGGTGAAGAAGACGGCGCTCAAGGACTACGACTCGCCCCGCTCGGGTGGCGTGATCGCCATCAACCTCCGGGAGACGGGCGCCGACGGCGCCGACGGCACTGCCGACGAGCTGATCGGCGCGGAGCTGGTGTCCGCCGAGGACGACCTGCTGCTGATCAGCAAGAAGGCGCAGTCGATCCGCTTCACGGCGACCGACGACGCGCTGCGCCCGATGGGCCGTGCGACCTCGGGTGTGAAGGGCATGAGTTTCCGCGAGGGTGACGAACTGCTCTCCATGAGCGTTGTCCGGCCGGGTACGTTCGTGTTCACCGCGACCGACGGCGGCTACGCCAAGCGGACTCCGGTCGACGAGTACCGCGTCCAGGGTCGTGGCGGTCTGGGTATCAAGGCCGCGAAGATCGTGGAGGACCGCGGGTCGCTCGTCGGGGCGCTCGTGGTGGACGAAACGGACGAGATTCTCGCCATCACGCTCAGCGGTGGTGTGATTCGTACGCGCGTCAACGAAGTCAGGGAGACCGGCCGTGACACCATGGGCGTCCAGCTGATCAACCTGGGCAAGCGCGATGCCGTGGTGGGCATCGCCCGTAACGCCGAGGCCGGTCAGGAAGCTGACGAGGTCGAGGCCGACGAGACCGAGACCGAGGCGGCCGACGGACCGGTCGCCGAGGCCGCCGAGGGCACGCAGCCTTCGGCTGGGGAGCACGAGGAGTAAGTCGTGAGTGGAGCCACGGGCGCCGGACCGGCCGAGACTGGAGCGAATGGTGCCCGTGGCCCCGCCACGGACTCCCAGGGGGGGACTGTGACGGACACCCGAGGACCGCAGCCGCAGACCGGTGCGGAAGCCGGTCAGGAGCGGCCCGCGCAGCCCTACCACCCGCCGCAGGCCTACTCGGCGCCCTCGGGCCCGGGGGCGCCCCGCGGTGGGGCGGGCGGCGCGCAGCGCAAGCCGCGTACGGGGGCCCGGATGACGCCCAGGACGCGCAAGGCGCGGCTGCGGGTGGCCAAGGCCGACCCGTGGTCGGTGATGAAGGTCAGCTTCCTGCTGTCGATCGCGCTGGGCATCTGCACGATCGTGGCGGCGGTGGTGCTGTGGATGGTCATGGACGCCATGGGTGTCTTCTCGACCGTCGGCGGCACGATCAGCGAGGCGACCGGCTCGAACGAGAGCAACGGTTTCGACCTCCAGTCGTTCCTGTCGCTGCCGCGCGTTCTGATCTTCACGTCGGTGATCGCGGTCATCGACGTGGTGCTGGCGACGGCTCTGGCGACGCTCGGCGCGTTCATCTACAACCTGTCGGCGGGCTTCGTCGGCGGTGTGGAGCTGACGCTCGCCGAGGACGAGTGACCTGCGCAGATGTTCGCAGGGATGTCCGCAGGGGCTTCGCCCCGGGCGATTTTGGCGCTCCCGGGTCTGTGCGCTAACCTTCAGGAGTCAGCGCGCAGCGCGGATGGGGCTATAGCTCAGTTGGTTAGAGCGCATCCCTGATAAGGATGAGGCCACAGGTTCAAATCCTGTTAGCCCCACAGTGTCGAAGACCCCCAGGCCCAAGGCCTGGGGGTCTTTGTCGTTGGGTCAGTTGGTGGACCGCCAGGTCACCGATCGGTATCGGTCGGTGTGTATTGTTGGGCGCCAGAAGTCCCCTACGTCAACGAAAGACGAGGTCGCGCGGTGAAGAAGCTGCTCCTGGTCGCACTGGCCGCCATCGGCGGGCTCCTCGTGTACCGCCAGATCCAGGCGGACCGCGCCGAGCAGGACCTGTGGACGGAGGCAACTGACTCCGTGCCCTCTGGTTCCGGTGTGTGAGACCGAAAGCTGATCTCATGAAGCCCCGGCTGCCGCTGCGGCCGGGGCTTTGTGCTGTTCTGTGACAAAAAGTTACGTTATGCAAAGATTTGGCTTGCGCTAGCAAAGTCGGGGTGGGCGTGATGGGTCGGGTACGGGCGGCGGTGCGGGCGGGAGCCACGGTGGGGGCGGCGGCCCTGGTCATGGCGGCGGGCGTGCCGGGTGCCGCCCGCGCGGCGGGGACGGCGCCGCCGCCGGCCCCCAGCTACCGCGCGGCGGACGGCGCGAAGGCGGTCGAGGGCAAACCCTCCACCGCGGACGCCCCGCTCCTGGAGGCCGGGAGCATCTACAAGGACACGCTCGCCCCCGGAGAACGCGTCTACCGGCTCGTCCTGGAGAAGGACGAGTCCAACGTGTACGTCTCCGCCGTGGTCCGGCCCGCACCGGGCGCCAAGGTCTCCTCCAGCGACGGCATCGAGGTCGAGATCATGACCACGGCCGGGCGCTCCTGCCCCGCCGGCACCGGACGTGCGAGCTTCGGCTACGACTCCGCCCCCATCGGCGCAGCCGGCGTCCGGTGGGGGGCCGAGGACGAGGACTGCGCGCCGGCCGGCGTCTACTACGCCAAGGTCACCCGTACCTCGGCCAAGGCCTCGGACCAGAGCCCCTGGCCGCTCGAACTCCGGGTCCAGCGGGAACCCGGCCGCGGCGCCGGCGTCCCCACCACCGCGCCCAGCACCTGGCCCTCGGGGGCCCCGTCCCTGCCCGGCAGCGAGGCGGTGGCCCGTACCGGTGGGACCGGCTTCAACGACGCCCGCGCGCTGGGCGCGGGGGTGTGGCGCGACGAGATGCGGCCCGGGCAGACCCGCTACTACCGGGTTCCGCTGGACTGGGGGCAGCAGCTGGGCCTCAGCGCCGAACTCGCCGCCGCCAAGATGACCAAGCCGTACGGATCCGCCTCGGGCGGGCTCACCGTCTCCCTCTACACCCCTTACCGGAGCCTCGTCTCCGACAAGGACACCTCGTACGACGGCAAGCAGGCCGGGATCACCCTGGAGAAGACCCCTCCCGTCGCCTACGAGAACCGCTTCTCCAGCGACCGGGCGGTTCAGCCCGTGAGCATCGCGGGCTGGTACTACGTCGCCGTGACCATGGGCGGGAAGGTCGCCGAGTTCACCGAGGACGCGACCCCCGTGCCGCTGACCCTGCGCACGGAGCTCAGCGGCACCCCCGCCAACGCACCCGCGTACAAGGAGGGTCTGGCCGCGGGCGGATTCGGGGTCGGGGCCGAGGACCGGGCCGCAGCCAGGGACGGGCTCACCGCCCCGGAGGCCGCCGACGCCGCGGAGAAGGGCTCCGTGATGCGGGTGGTGGCCGGCGCCGGATTCGGCACCGGGACGCTGCTGCTGCTCGTACTGGGCGGCTGGATCCTGCTGGCGCGCAGGGGCGGCGGCGCTACAGCTGGGTGAGGGCCCAGACGCCGACGGCGAAGCAGAGCAGCGCCGCGGCGAGGATGCCGGCCGTCACCTTCCCCGGCGGCGGGGCGATCCCGCCGGCGCGGGCGGGCGGCGCGGGCGAGGTGCGCGGCGCGGGCTGCGCGGGCGGCGGGAGGTGGAAACTCCCGGTCTGCGAGGGACCCCCGTACCCGGCGGACACGGCGACCGTCTGGACGGTGCCCCGGGGATCGGTGCGGGCGGCCTCGGCCACGGTGGCCTCCGCCACGGTGGCCGGGGTCGCGGTGGCCGGGGTCGCGGGGGCCGGGGTCGCGTACGGGGTCGCGTACGGGCCCGGGGTCGCGTACGGGTTCGGTGTAGGAGTCGGGCTGGGGCTCGGGGTCTGAGGCCCGTTCGGCGGCGGCACCATGGCGGCCGTGGGCCCGTCCGGGGTCACCGCCGCTGTCGTCTCCGGCCCCTGTGGGCCGAAACCGGCGGGGAGCGGGCCCAGTTGGTCGAACACCTCCACCGGATCCCCGCCCGGCGCGGCCGGCGGAAGGAGCTCCACGGCCTCGGCAAGGGCCTTGCGTGCCCCTGTGGCCGTCTTGAACCGGCTGTGGGGGTCCGGCTGCAGCAGACTGGCGATGACGTCCCAGAGGGGCGCGGGGACGCCTTCCGGGGCGCCGGGGGTGCCATGGGCGAGGAAGTGCTCCACCAGGCCCTGGGAGTCGGGCTTGCGCCCTTGGAGCAGGTACAGGGCCACCAGCCCGACGGCGAAGAGGTCGGCGGGGAAGTCGGGCTCGGCGCCCAGCAGTTGCTCGGGGGCGAAGTAACCCGGGGTGCCGACGACGTAGTTCGTCTCGGTCAGCCGGGGCTCGCCCTTGCGCATGGAGATGCCGAAGTCGGACAGGCGCAGGTGCGGCCGCCCGGTTCCGGTGGCCTCCATCAGGATGTTGGCCGGTTTGATGTCGCGGTGCACGACACCCTCCGCGTGCACCGCCGCCAGCCCCGACAGGAGCTGGTCGAGCAGGGTGCACACGAACCGGGGCGGGAGGGGACCGTAGTCCCCGATGACGTGGCCCAGGGAGCCGCCGCTGACCAGGTCCATCGTGAAGAGGACCTGGTCGTCGTCGGCCGCCCAGCTCGCGGGGGCCAGCACGTGCGGGTGATCGATCCGCAGAGCCTGCTCCCGTACGAACCTCAGGAGCGTGTGGGCGTCGCTCTGCAGGAGGACCTTCGCGGCCACGTAGCGGCGGCGCCGGTGGTCCCAGGCGCGCCACACGGCGCCCGCGCCACCGCGCCCGATCGGATCGATCAGTTCGTACCGACCGGCGAAAACCTCACCCATCGCTGTGCCCGTCCCCCGTCACCCGTAAGCCGTCGTCTCGCTCGTCAGTTCTGGTGGGCCTCGTAGTGGGCGACCGCGTCGGCGGTGCGGCCCGCGCCGTAGACCCGGAGGAACTCTGCCAGTTCCGGGTGGCTGGGGGCGAGGCTGTCCGCCGCGTCGATGATGTCGCCGGCCGCGGAGACCGAACGCAGCAGCGACTGGATCTCACGGACGACGCGCTTGACGGTGGGCGCGCCCGAACCGGTGGTGGTCTGACCGCTGTTGCTGAGGACGGAGCCCCCCTGGGTCTTCTTGATCTCGTCCATCCGGTCGGTGGCCTCCGCCGCACTGACGCTCCCGTCGGCCACCTGGCCGGCGAGATCCTGGAGCGCCTGGACACGCTGCACCACGGCAGGGTTCCCGATCTTGGCGCGCTGGCCGCTCATCAGCTGGGACAGCATGGGCGCCGACAGTCCGAGGACGGCAGCGAGGCGGGCCTGGTTCAAGCCGAGGTCATCTATGAGCCGGCGGAAGAGCGCTCCCAGCGGCTCCCCGTACCAACTGCGCTGAAGCTCTCTGGCTCTGGCCGTGGCCTCTTGCTGTACTGCGTCCACTCTTACTACTCCCCTTCGCTGGTGCGAACCTCGCGAGCATCTTACGGAGAGTGGTCGCAGGGCGGGAGTCCCTATCATTTTGCGAGATGAGGGGGTACACCCGGTACTCTGTTCTGCGGAACACCCGCTCCCCGCACAGGGAGAGGAGTGTGCCGACCCCTGGGGCCTTAGCTCAGTTGGTAGAGCGCTGCCTTTGCAAGGCAGATGTCAGGAGTTCGAATCTCCTAGGCTCCACAAGCGAGACCCTCCTTGAACTGCGGAAACGCGGTCAAGGAGGGTCTTTTTCGCGTCCGGGGAGCGCGGCGGGGGTGACCCCGGCCGGACGGGCCCAGGGGGCTTCTAGAGGTCGATCCAGTAGCGGCACTTGGGGCCGATCAGCGTCTCGCGGACGTCTTCCAGGACACCACCGCCGCGCTCGATCGTGCGCACCGATGCGCTGTTGTCCGGGTCGCAGGTCAGCAGGACCCGGTCCATGCCCATCACCCGCGCTTCGTGGAGCACCGATTCCAGCGCCCAGCCGGCCAGCCCGCGTCGCCGCTCCGAGGGGCGCACGCTGTAGCCGATGTGGCCGCCCGCGTCGAGGAGGAAGGCGTTCAGGTGGTGGCGCAGGTCGATGGCGCCGAGGTAGGTGTCGTCCTCGGCGATCCACCAGTACGTGGCGTGGACCCTGCCCTGCTCGACCGGCACCGTACGGTCCGCATACCCGTGCAGTCGCTCCACCCAGGCCGCGAAACCCCCGGGGCTCTCGACGTCGTCGTCGGAGCCGAGGCCCGCACCGTCCATGTGGGCGTCGAGGCCCCATTCCTCGCGGGCGGCCAGCCAGGAGGAGTGCAGGCGGGCGGTGGGCCGTATCAGCTCGGGCATGTTCCGGACGCTATCAGCCGGGCCGGAGCGGGCCGGGGTCAGCGGGCGCCCGGTGTTTCACGTGAAACATCACGGCGCAGCAGGGTCGCGGCCGCGGTGATCGCTGCCAGCAGGAGGGCGGCGCCGATGGCGAAGGCCAGGTGGTAGCCGCTGGTGAGGGCCTCGGCCGGGGTGCTGCCCGAGCTTGCCGAGGACTCCGTGCGTGAGGCGGCCAGAGTGGACAGCACGGCCACACCGAGGGCCATGCCGATCTGCTGGGTGGTGTTGAACAGCCCCGAGGCCAGTCCCGCGTCGCGGTCGTCGGCGCCGGACATGCCCAGAGTGGTGAGAGCCGGCAGGGCCAGGCCGAAGCCGGCGGCCAGCAGCATCACGGGCAGCAGGTCGGTGACGTAGTCGGCGTGCACGGGCAGCCGGGTCAGCAGCCCCAGGGCCAGGACGAGCAGGGCAAGACCGGCCAGCAGCACGTTCCGCTCCCCGAACCGGGCGTTCAGCCGGGCCGAGACGCCCAGGGAGACCGCGCCGATGACCAGGGCGGCGGGAAGCATCGCGAGGCCGGTCGCCGCGGCCCCGTAGCCCAGGACCTTCTGCAGGTAGAGGGCGACCAGGATCTGGAAGGAGAACAGCGCGGCCACCATCAGCATCTGCACCAGGTTGGCGCCGACGACGATGCGGGAGTGGAAGATCCGCAAGGGCACCAGCGGAGTACGGGCCTTCGCCTGGCGCAGGGTGAAGGCGGCGAGCAGGACCAGGGAGAGGGCCCCGAGGCCGAGGGTGTGCGCGGAGGTCCAGCCGTACCGCTCCACCTTGACCACGGCGTAAATGCCGGTCATCAGCCCGGCGGTGACCAGGACGGCGCCGAGTACGTCGGCACCCGCGCGCCGTCCCAGCCCCCGGTCGGAAGGGAGCGCGGGCAGGGCCAGCAGCAGGGCGGCGAGCCCGACGGGCAGGTTGATGAAGAAGATCCAGTGCCAGTCGAGGGCGTCGGTGAGGACCCCGCCGAGCACCTGGCCCAGGGAGGCGCCGGCCGCACCGGTGAAGGAGAACACGGCGATGGCTCTGGCGCGTTCACGGGGTTCGGTGAACAGGGTGATCAGGATGCCGAGGCCGACGGCGGAGGCCATCGCGCCGCCGACTCCCTGCAGGAAGCGCGCGGCTATCAGCACCGCGGGGGAGGCGGCGAAGCCGGCGAGCACCGAGGCGCCGGTGAAGACGGCGGTCCCGGCCAGGAACAGCCGTTTGCGGCCGATCAGGTCGCCGAGACGTCCGGCGAGGAGCAGCAGGCTGCCGAAGGCGATCAGGTACGCGTTGACGACCCAGCTGAGACCCGCGGGGGAGAAGCCCAGGTCGTGCTGGATGGCGGGCATCGCCACGGTGACGATGCTGCCGTCGAGGACCGTCATCAGCATCCCCGTGGAGAGCACCGTGAGCGCGGTCCACGGGGAGCGCAGTCCACGCGGGGCGCCATCGGTCTGAGCGGCAGGCGCGGTGGAAGCGGGAGGCGCCGTGGAAACAGCAGGCGCGGTGGAAGCGGTGGGCGCGGAGGAAGCGGTGGGCGCGGAGGCCCCGGACGGGGCGGAGGCGGACGTGGAAGCGGCAGGCATCGGTCTCTCCAGTCAGTGAGGGCGACTAGTGAGACCGTAACAGATAGTTTCGTTGCAGACTATTTTCTTCGGATCGAATTGTTACTGTGGATCCATGACTGCCATGGCCCCCACCCGGACCGCGCCCGACCTCTCCTTCCTCCTGGACCACACCAGCCACGTGCTGCGCACCCGCATGGCGGCCGCCCTCGGCGAGATCGGCCTCACCCCGCGCATGCACTGCGTCCTCGTCCACGCCCTGGAGGAGGAGCGCACCCAGATCCAGCTCGCCGAGATCGGCGACATGGACAAGACGACGATGGTCGTCACCGTGGACGCCCTGGAGCAGGCCGGACTGGCCGAGCGCCGCCCCTCCACCAAGGACCGCCGGGCCCGGATCATCGCCGTCACCGAGAAGGGGGCGGCCGTCGCCGTGGACAGCCAGCGGATCGTCGACCAGGTCCACGCGGACGCCGTGGCCTCCCTCACCGACACCGACCGCACCGCCCTGCTGCGCGCCCTCGGCGTCCTCGTCGAGGGCGACCTGGCGACCCCCTCCGACAGCCCCCGCCCGGCGCGCCGCGCCCGCCAGTGACCGGCGCACCCGCCGCGCCCGGGTACCCCGGACGGCCCCGTCACAGGGCCGTCGGGCGCCCGGTGGCCGACAGTGGGGAAGGCACCGCGCCCAAGGGGGACCACCACGCCGGAGGCGTACACACATGGGACTCTTCGACTTCCTGAAGTCCGACAAGAAGAAGGCACACGAGGCCGCCGAGAAGGCGAACGAGCAGGTCCAGCACCAGGCTTCCGCGTCGGCGGTACCTCCCACGAGCCAGGCGGCCGACGCGGCCTCGGCCACCCGCGCGGCCGCCGATCGCATGGCGGCCGCCGCGCCGCCCAAGCCCGCGGCCCCGACCCCGGCCTCGGCCGCGCACAAGGCCGTTCCCGTCGCCCCCAAGCCCGCCCCGATGCCGCCGCCCAAGCCCGCTTCGGCCGCCACCACGCCCGGCGCCCCGCACACCCCGACCCCCACGTCGGCCGCGCACAAGGCCGTTCCCGCGGCCCCCAAGCCGGCGCCCACGGCGGGGAAACAGCGCACCTACACCGTCAAGCCGGGCGACTCGCTCTCCGCGATCGCCCGCCGCGAGCTGGGCAACGAGGGACGCTGGCGCGAGCTCTACGCCATGAACAAGGGCGTCGTCGGCCCCAACCCCGACCTCATCCGCCCGGGCATGGTCCTGACCCTGCCCGGCTGACCTGCCGGACAGTCAGCCGAAGGGGCCCGGATCCACCAGGATCCGGGCCCCTTCGCCGTACCTCGCCAGCCGGGGTCAGAGCTGCGTGTCCCCCGCAGCCGGCCCCGAACCCGCCTCGCGCTCCTTCGCCGCCAGCTCGTCGTCGAAGCTCGCCGCCCCGGCGTCGGCCGCCGGCACCTCCGTGGCCGCCGGCGGCTCGACGAGCCAGTCCGGGTTCGACTGCTGGTCCCACCACTTCCACGCCGCGAACGCGGCGCCCGCCAGTACGGCGGTCAGCGCGACACCGCGCAGCACCCGCCCCCTGCGCGCCCGCCGCTCATGGCGCCGCACCAGGCGCTGCACTTCCTTGGACGACACCTGACCGCGCAGCGCGGCAAGTGCCGCCAGCGACGCCGCCGTCGACCGCGAGGCGGCCTCCTCGGCCACCGGAGTGGCGGCGGCGATCGCGCTCTCGATCCTCGGCTGGGTGTAGTCGGCCGCCTGCCGCGCCACCAAGCGCGTCTGCTTCACGGCCTTCGTTGCCGCCCGGTCGACGTTCGGCGGCACATGGGCGCGCGCCGACTTGATCCGGGGATGCACGTGGCAGTCGTACGTCGTACGCGCCTGTCGCGCGGCCTCGTTGGCCGCCTGCGACACCATCGGCGCCAGCCGCTCATTCGCCTCCTGTACGTAGTGCACGGCGGCATCCTTGGCGGTTCCTGCGTACGGCGCCACCACTTCCGCCGCGTGCCGCACACTCTCCCTGGCGTTCTCGGCTGCCAGGCGCACGCTGTCCTTGCGGGTCACGGGATCCTCCTCCTCGGTGGCGGACACAGTTCACCTTTCCACCCTTTGTCGGATCATGCCTGCCTTACCGTCGCCCGGCATGCGTGACAGGGCATACGGGTGGACGATTTCTGTGCCGCGCTGCGCTGCGTGCGACCATCTGGACCGACAGTGATGACTAAGGAAGGCAGACCACGTGGCCGAGAAGCTCTACGCCACCCTGAAGACCAACCGCGGCGACATCGTGATCGAGCTGCTGGAGAACTTCGCCCCGAAGACGGTCCGGAACTTCGTGGAGCTCGCCACGGGCGCCCGTGAGTGGACCCGCCCCACCGACGGCCAGAAGACCACGGACCCGCTCTACGACGGCACCGTCTTCCACCGTGTCATCAGCGGTTTCATGATCCAGGGCGGCGACCCGCTGGGCAACGGCACCGGGGGCCCGGGCTACCAGTTCGCCGACGAGTTCCACCCCGACCTGGCCTTCACCAAGCCCTACCTGCTGGCCATGGCCAACGCGGGCCCCGGCACCAACGGTTCGCAGTTCTTCATCACCGTCGCGCCCACCGCCTGGCTGACCCGCAAGCACACCATCTTCGGCGAGGTCACCGACCCGGCCAGCCAGAAGATCGTGGACGCCATCGCCTCCAGCACCACCAACCCGCGCACCGAGCGCCCGGTGGACGACGTGATCATCCAGTCGGTCGTCATCGAGAAGCGCTGACACCGGGAACCTTTGGGCCCCGCCCGTCCGTCCTGCATGCGTACGAAGTGTGGGGCCGTACCGGACCGGCGGGGCGTGCCCGCGCCTCGCCGCCGATCGAGGGAACCGATGGACACCGACCGTCTGCCCGGCTGCTACCGCCACCCGGACCGCGACACGGGGATCAGCTGCACCCGCTGCGAGCGCCCCATCTGCCCCGAGTGCATGATCAGCGCCTCGGTGGGCTTCCAGTGCCCCGAATGCGTCCGGGAGGGCTCCGGAACCGGCCACCGGACGACCGCGAACGCGCCGCGCAACATCGCCGGCGGGGTGGTCGCCGCCGATCCGCACCTGGTCACCAAGAGCCTGATCGGCATCAATGCCGCCGTGTTCCTCGCGGGTCTGGTGGCTCCGGCGGTCGTGGTCCAGCTGGAGCTGATCGGCCGGTACGTGGAATTCTTCGGATCCCCCGTCGAAGGGGTTTCCACCGGCCAGTACCACCGCCTGCTGACCTCGGTGTTCCTGCACGTCGAGTGGTGGCACATCATCGGCAACATGATCGGCCTGTGGGTGATCGGCGGCCCGCTGGAAGCGGCACTGGGCCGGTCCCGCTATCTCGCCGTCTACCTGCTGTCGGGCCTCGGCGGCAGCGCCCTCGTCTATCTGCTGACCGAGCCGAACACCCCGACCCTCGGCGCCTCGGGCGCGGTCTTCGGGCTGCTCGGCGCCACCGTGGTCCTCGCCCGCCGGCTGCGCTACGAGATGCGGCCGGTGATCATCATGGTCGTGCTGATGCTGGTGCTGACCTTCGTGCCGATCGGCGGCAGCCTCACCGTGTCCTGGCAGGCGCACGTGGGAGGGCTGGTCACCGGCGCCCTGGTGGGTCTGGGCCTGCTCCGGCCCGCTGCCGGCAGGAATCGCACACTCATCCAGTGGGGGACGTGCGTGGTCGTGTTCCTGCTGGTGGCAGCGGTGATCCTGATCCGGACCGCGGAACTCACCTGATCACACCGGCGTCAACTCTCCACAGAGTTATCCACAGATCTTCTGTCTTTTCCTCAGGTGTGGATGACGCTGTGGATAACTCATGGGGAGAGCTTCCCTCAGCGGGCGCTTGGTGCTACTTCCACTGCGTGGAGACGCCGAATCCCGCCGCGATGAATCCGAAACCGACCACAATGTTCCAATTGTGCAGCGCCTCGATCGGCAGCTGGGTCTCGGTCACGTAGAAGACCACGATCCACGCGAGTCCGATCAGGAAGAGTGCCAGCATCACCGGAGCGACCCAGCTGCGGTTCGTCAGCCTGATGGACTGCGGCGTCCGCGTGGGCGGAGGCGTGTAGTCGTCCTTCTTGCGGATACGTGACTTCGGCACGAGGGGCTCTCCTGTCGATGCGCTGGGGACCTTGCCTGCCCCGGGCGTCCGTTAGCGTAGTGGACCTGTGGCGTTGAAGGAGAAGGGTACGTTGAGCAATTCCGACGACTCCTCCGCGGGTCCCCGCCGCCGGGCCAGACCGGTCCGGCTGCTGACGGCCGCCGTCTTCGCCCTCGCCGGGCTGCTCTTCGTCACCAGTTTCAACACCTCCAAGGGTACGAACATCCGGACGGACGCCTCGCTCCTCAAGCTGTCGGACCTCATCGAGGAACGCAGTCAGAGCAATGGCGAGCTGGAGGAGAGCCTCGGGCCGGTACGCCGGCGGGTGGACGCCCTCGCCGAGCGCGACGACGGCAGCACCAAGGCCGAGGACGCCAAGCTGGCGGCTCTGCGCGCGGCGTCGGGCACCGAGGAGCTGTCCGGCAAGGGCCTGACGGTCACCCTCAACGACGCCCCGCCGAACGCCACCGCCCGCATCCCGAACGTTCCCGAGCCGCAGCCCAACGACCTGGTGATCCACCAGCAGGACCTCCAGGCGGTGGTGAACGCCCTCTGGCAGGGCGGAGCCCAGGGGATCCAGGTCATGGACCAGCGGCTGATCTCCACCAGCGCGGTCCGCTGCGTCGGCAACACCCTGATCCTCCAGGGCCGGGTGTACTCGCCGCCGTACAAGATCTCGGCGGTCGGCGACCCGGGCGCGCTGCGCAAGGCCCTCGCCGCCTCCCCGGCCCTGCAGAACTACCAGCTGTACGTGAACGCGTACGGACTCGGCTGGAAAGTGGACGAGCACAAGGCGCTGACACTTCCCGGCTACTCCGGCACAGTGGACCTCCACTATGCGAAGCCGCTGGCCCCTTCCTCGGAGACGAGTTCGCCCTGACGCCGTACTCCGCGTGGTGGTACGGACGTTCAGCGAGGTGTGCCTGACGGCGGGCACGGTCATCGTGCTGTTCGTGGCCTACGTCCTGCTGTGGACCGGGGTCAAGGCCGACCGGGCCATGGACGGCGAGATGGCCCGGCTGCGCGACCACTGGGCGGCGGCGCCGGCGGCCGCCCCCGCCCCCGCGCCCGCCCCGGCCACCGCTCCCGCGGACGCGCCGGCGCAGGAATCGTCCCGGCCCACGGCACCGGAGGGCTATCCGGCCGGCCGGGCCTTCGCCGAGATGTACGTCCCCCGCTTCGGCCCGGACTGGAACAAGCCCGTACTGGAGGGCACGGGCACCGAGCTGCTCAAGAAGGGCCTCGGCCACTACGCCGGCACAGCCCCGCTCGGCGCCACCGGCAACTTCTCGGTGGCGGGTCACAGGCGCACCTACGGAGACCCCTTCAAGGACTTCCCCGAACTGCGCCCGGGGGACGCCGTGATCCTCAAGGACGCCACGACCTGGTACACGTACACGGTGCGCGGCGGGCCGCTGCGCACGCTACCGACGGAGGTCGGGGTGGTCGACCCGGTGCCCCGGAAATCGCCGTTCACGACGCCCGGCCGGTATCTGACGCTGACGACCTGCGACCCCGAGTGGGGCCACAGCCACCGGCTGGTCGTGTGGGCGGAGCTGACCGGCACGCGCCTCGTGGGGCAGGGCAGGCCGGAGGGTTTGCGCAGCTGACCCACCCGGCCGGGCCGCTGCCTTTAGTCTGTTCGCGTACCGCCCCTGCGGTGCGTGGAGCGAGAGGGATGCGGACGGAATGTACGGCTGGATCTGGCGGCATCTGCCGGGCAACGCGTGGGTGCGCGCGCTGATCTCACTCGTACTGGTCCTCGCGGTGGTGTTCGTGCTGTTCCAGTACGTCTTCCCGTGGGCCGAGCCGCTCCTTCCGTTCAACGATGTAACGGTGGACGAGGGATCAGGAGCCACTCCGTGAGCGCGCGCATTCTGGTTGTAGACAACTACGACAGCTTTGTCTTCAACCTGGTCCAGTACCTCTACCAGCTCGGCGCCGAATGCGAGGTGCTGCGCAACGACGAGGTCGAACTCACGCACGCGCAGGACGGCTTCGACGGCGTGCTGCTCTCCCCCGGGCCGGGGACGCCCGAGGAGGCGGGGGTCTGCGTCGACATGGTCCGTCACTGTGCGCAGACGGGAGTCCCGGTCTTCGGTGTGTGTCTGGGCATGCAGTCGATGGCGGTGGCGTACGGAGGGGTCGTGGACCGGGCTCCGGAGCTGCTGCACGGCAAGACCTCGCCGGTGGTGCACGAGGGCTTGGGTGTCTTCGCCGGTCTGCCGTCGCCGTTCACCGCGACCCGCTACCACTCCCTCGCCGCCGAGCCGCAGACCCTGCCCGCGGAGCTGGAGGTCACGGCGCGCACCGAGGACGGGATCATCATGGGCCTGCGGCACCGGGAGCACGACGTGGAGGGTGTGCAGTTCCACCCCGAGTCGGTGCTGACGGAGTGGGGCCACCGGATGCTCGCGAACTGGCTGGTGCGGTGCGGTGACGCGGGTGCCGTGGAGCGCTCGGTGGGGCTGGCCCCGGTGGTGGGCAAGGCCGTCGCGTGACCTCGCTCGCGCCGTCCGCGCCCACAGGGGGCCGGGCTGCGCGGCGCAGGGCGGCTCAGGAGGCCGCCAAGCGGGCCGGCCGGCAGACCCGGAGGCGGGGCGGGCGGCGCCGTAGGCGGCCGGCTTCGGGTGGCCCGTTGGTGGTCGCGAGCCGGCTGGGCGGGGAACTGTTCATCACACTGGGCCTGGTGATGCTGCTGTTCGTCGCCTACCAGCTCTGGTACACGAACATCGTGGCGGAGCGGACGGCGAGCGGGGCCGCGGGCTCGCTCCAGCAGACGTGGCAGCGGGACCCGGACGCCGGCGCGGGCGGGGCCGGCGCGCCGGCGGTGTCGGCGTTCGAGCCGGGGCAGGGCTTCGCGATCCTGTACATCCCGAAGCTGGACGTGAAGGTGCCGGTGGCGGAGGGGATCAGCAAGCCGAAGGTGCTGGACCGGGGGATGGTCGGGCACTACGGCGAGGGTGCGCTGAAGACGGCGATGCCGGCGGACGCGCAGGGCAACTTTGCGGTGGCGGGCCACCGCAACACCCACGGGGAGCCGTTCCGCTACATCAACCGGCTGGTGCCGGGGGATCCCGTCGTGGTGGAGACGCGCGACGCTTACTACACCTACGAGATGACTTCGGCGCTGGCGCAGACGCCGCCGACGAACGTGTCGGTGCTGAAGCCGGTGCCGGAGGGGTCGGGATTCACCTCGGCGGGCCGGTACATCACGCTGACGACCTGCACCCCGGAGTTCACCAGCACGTACCGGATGATCGTATGGGGCAGGATGACCGGTGAACGCCCCCGCAGCCAGGGTCCTCCGCCCGCGCTGACCAGCCAGTAGCCGCCCTAAGGACGAATCAGCAGTGTCTCGTGCCCGACGCCGCCGCGCCGCGGCTCCGCCCGCCGGCAGCCGCAGTGTGCTCGCCGGGTTCCTGAGCCTGCTGGGTGAACTCCTGATCACGGCGGGCCTGGTGCTGGGCCTGTTCGTCGCGTACTCGCTGTGGTGGACGAACGTCCTCGCGGACCGGGAGGCGTCGGCGCGGGGCGACGAGATCCGCCAGCAGTGGCAGACGCAGGCCCCCCCATCGGCTGCCCCGGGCGCGCTGGACACCCAGGACGGCATCGGGTTCCTGCACGTACCGGCGATGAAGAACGGTGAGGTGCTGGTCAAGCCGGGCACGGACCCGGACGTCCTCGACGACGGGGTCGCGGGCTACTACACGCAGCCGGTGAAGTCGGCGCTGCCGTGGGACGACAAGGGGAACTTCTCGCTGGCCGCGCACCGGGACGGGCACGGCGCGAAGTTCCACAACATCGACAAGGTGAAGAACGGCGACTCGATCGTCTTCGAGACCAAGGACACCTGGTACGTGTACAAGGTTTTCGCCGAGCTGCGCCAGACGTCGAAGTACAACGTGGATGTGATCAACCCGCTCCCGAAGGAGTCGGGCAAAGCCACCCCGGGCCGCTACGTCACGCTGACCACGTGCACGCCGGTGTACACGTCGAAGTACCGGTACGTGGTGTGGGGCGAGCTGGTCCGCACGGAGAAGGTGGACGCGAAGCGGACGCTGCCGGCGGAGCTTCGCTAGGCCCCAGAAGGCCCCTGTGGACGGCTGTGACGCCCCCTGGGCGGCTATGGGCCAGGGCTTCGCGTGTGAAGGCGCACGTGGCCACGTAGAGGGCCACATCGGCCCGGTGGACGACCTTCGTCGCAGCGGGGGCTGTGGACAAAGTTATCCACAGGGCGTGCGCTGGACTTCGTACTCGGACATTGCTTGCGAGCTCGTCATCATGATCCGTCCCTCCCGGGCGGCGTCCGATGCCCCACCCCCGTCCGGGTCAACGAATTCGTACTGAAGACACGTACGTGAAAAGTCCGGCCCTTCTCCTGGGAGAAGGGCCGGACCTCGGTACCTCGGTGTCGCTTCTTCTAGCGGCGGCCGCCGCCGGTCAGGCCGCCGAAGATGCCGTTGCCGCCGTCCTGCTGGCCGCCCGGCGTCGTGTAGACGTTGACCACCTGGCCGGTGGTGGCCGGGGAGCCCGCGGCCGGGTCGGAGAGCATCACCACCGCGTTGTCGTCCGTCGGGCCGGAGATGACCCTGCCGAAGGTCAGGCCCCTGGAGGCCAGTTCCCCCTTTGCCTGGGCGACGGTCTTGCCGGCCAGGTTCGGGACCTGGGTCTGCTGCGCGGCCTTGGCGATCGTGATGTTGACCGTCTTGCCCACCTCGAGCTGCTCGCCCGGCTGGGACCCTTGATCGACGACCGTCCGCGGCGCGGCTCCGGGGAACTCGACCTCGGTGACGGAGCCGAGCTTGAGCTTGACGGCCTTGAGGGCCTTCTCCGCCTCGTCCTGCCTCTTGCCCTTGAGGTCCGGGACGATCGCCTTGGCCTGCTCCTTGGCGACGGTCAGCGTGACGACGCTGTTCTTCTCCGCCTCGCCGCCGGCCTTGGGGGTCTGGTCGAGGACGATCCCGGGGGTGCGCTCGGACTCCTGGACCTTGCGGTCGACCTGGAAGCCCTTGTCCTTCAGTGCCTTCTCGGCCTCTTCGTACTTGAGGTTGAGCACGTCGGGGACCGACACCTTGGGCGCGCCCGAGGAGACCGTCACGGTGACCGTGGAGTTCCTGTCGACCTTGGTGTCGGCCTCCGGGCTCTGCTTGCAGACGCTGCCCTTGGGCTGGTCGCAGGGTTCGTCGGCGCCCTTGACGACCTTGAGGCCGACGTTCTCGCCGCTCTTCTGCGCCTGCTCGAAGGTCGAACCGATGAGCTTGGGCACGGCGGGCCGGTTGTCGGCGCCGCCGCTGAAGAGGGAGCGGCCGATGAGGATCGCGCCGACCAGGACGAGGACGCCGGCCGCCACGAGCAGGATCGTGGAGACCCTGCTCTTCTTCTGGCGGCGGTGCGGTCCCTGGTCGTAGCCGCCGTGGCCCTGGTCGCCGTACCCGTAGCCGCCGTCGCCCGGGGGCATGGGCGGCATCATCGAGGTCTGGCCGGACTCGGCGGCGCGCAGTGCGGTGGTGGGCTGGTCGTAGCCCGGGTGTCCGTAGCCGTGGCCCTGGTCGGGGTAGCCGTAGCCGGCCGTGCCCATGGAGGCGGTGGCGGCGACGGGCTGGCCGTCGAGGCAGGCCTCGATGTCGGCGCGCATCTCGTCGGCGGACTGGTAGCGGTAGTCGGGGTCCTTGACCAGCGCCTTCAGGACGATCGCGTCCATTTCGGGCGTGATCTCGGGGTCGAAGTTCGACGGGGGCTGCGGTTCTTCCCGGACGTGCTGGTAGGCGACGGCGACGGGGGAGTCGCCGACGAACGGGGGCCGCACGCTGAGCAGCTCGTAGAGCAGGCAGCCGGCGGAGTAGAGGTCGGAGCGCGCGTCGACCTGTTCGCCCTTGGCCTGCTCCGGGGAGAGGTACTGGGCGGTGCCGATGACGGCGGCCGTCTGCGTCATGGTCATGCCGGAGTCGCCCATGGCGCGGGCGATGCCGAAGTCCATGACCTTGACCTGGCCGGTGCGGGTCAGCATCACGTTGGCGGGCTTGATGTCGCGGTGCACGATGCCGGCGCGGTGGGAGTACTCCAGGGCCTGGAGGATGCCGATGCACATCTCCAGGGTGCGTTCGGGCAGCAGCTTGCGCCCGGAGTGCAGCAGCTCGCGCAGGGTGGACCCGTCGACGTACTCCATCACGATGTACGGGATGGAGATGTTGTCGACGTAGTCCTCGCCGGTGTCGTAGACGGCGACGATCGCCGGGTGGTTCAGCGACGCGGCCGACTGGGCCTCGCGCCGGAACCGGGCCTGGAAGGACGGGTCGCGGGCGAGATCGGCGCGCAGGGTCTTGACGGCGACGGTACGGCCGAGCCGGGTGTCGTGGGCGAGGTAGACCTCGGCCATGCCACCGCGGCCGAGCACGTGGCTCAGCTCGTACCGGCCGCCGAGGCGACGCGGCTCTTCCATAACGTTGCAGCCCTCTCCGTCAGTCCCGACCGCACCTGTGTGTGGTCCGGCGGTGTGCTGTTCGCGCAAAGGCTACCGGCCGATCGTCTGTGATCGGTTCGTGGCCACAGGCTGATACTGGACCGGTACCGTACGCTCGGATCCGGCCGGGATCAGTGATGTGGATCACTCTGTTCCGGCGGTCCGTCATACCGGGGTCATCTCTGGATATCCCCGGATCATCCCTGGCTCTTCAGTACGGCTTCCATGACCGCCTTGGCGACCGGGGCGGCGAGGCCGCCACCGCTGATGTCCTCGCGGTCCGCGCTGCTGTCCTCGATGACGACGGCGACGGCGACGGGCGAGGTGCCGTCCGGGTTCTCGGCGTAGGAGATGAACCAGGCGTACGGGCGCTTCTTGTTGCCCTCACCGTGCTGGGCGGTGCCGGTCTTGCCGCCGACCTTCACGTCCTTGATCTTGGCCTTGTCGCCGGTGCCCTTCTCGACGACGTTGACCATCATCTCCTGGACCTTCTGCGCGTTGGCGGCGGAGAGGGGCCGGCTCATCTCCTGCGGCGAGTGCTTCTCGATGACGTCGAGGTTGGGCGCGGTGAGCTGGTCGACCATGTACGGCTTCATCAGCTTGCCGTCGTTGGCGATCGCGGCGGTGACCATGGCCATCTGGAGCGGCGTTGCGGCGGTGTTGAACTGGCCGATGGAGCTCAGGGCGTTGCCGTCCTTGCCCATCTTCTTGTCGTAGACGCTGGCGAAGGCGCGGACCGGGATGTCGATCTTGTCGTTGTTGAAGCCGAACTTCTCGGCGGTCTCCACCATCTTGTCGCGGGTGACCTTGTCGCCCATGTTCGCGAAGACGGAGTTGCAGGAAACGCGCAGGGCCTCGTTGAGGCTGGCCTTCTCGCAGCCCTTGGCGTGGTTCTCCATCACGGTCTTGGTGCCGGGCAGGAAGTACGGCTCCGGCGTGTCCGTCGGGTCGTTGATCTCCTTGACGACGCCGTTCTCGAGCGCGGCGGCGGCGGTGACGACCTTGAAGGTGGAGCCCGGCGGGTAGGTCTCGCGCAGGGCGCGGTTGACGAGGTTCTTGTCCTCGCTGTCCTTCAGTTCGACCCAGGCCTTCTCGTCGGTCTTGGAGTTGCCGGCGAAGCGGGAGGGGTCGTAGGAGGGGGTGGAGACCAGGGCGAGGATGGCACCGGTGCGCGGGTCGATGGCGGCGGCCGCGCCCTTGTTGTTGCCGAGGGCCTTGAAGGCGGCCTTCTGGGCGTCCGGGTTCAGGGTGGTGACGACGTTGCCGCCCTGCTTCTTCTCCCCGGTGAACATGCCGATGGTGCGGTCGAAGAAGAGCCGGTCGTCGTTGCCGGTGAGGATGCCGTCTTCGAGGGATTCGAGCTGGGTGGAGCCGAAGGCCTGGGAGGCGTACCCGGTGACGGGGGCCCAGAGGGCGCCGTCGGTGTAGGTCCGCTTGTACTTGTAGTCGCTGCCGTCGGTGACCGCCGAGCCGGTGATCGGCTCGCCCTTGACGATGATGTTGCCGCGTTCGGTGGCGTACTGGGCGATCTGGACCCGGCGGTTTTCCTTGCGGGTGCTGAGTTCCTCGGCCTGGACGTACTGCAGCCAGTTGGTCCGGATCAGCAGCGCGAGGACGAGCAGCCCGCAGAACAGCGAGATGCGGCGCAGGGGCTTGTTCATGACGGGCGGACCACCTGGGTCATCTCGGAGTCGGGGGACGGGGCGGGGGCCGGGGCAGGTCGGCGTGCGGTGTCGCTGATCCGGATGAGGATGGCGATGAGGATCCAGTTCGCGAGGACGGAGGAGCCGCCGGAGGCGAGGAAGGGCATCGTCATGCCGGTGAGGGGGATGAGGCCCATGACTCCGCCGGCGACGACGAAGATCTGGAGGGCGAAGGCGCCGGAGAGTCCGATGGCGAAGAGCTTGCCGAAGGGGTCGCGGGCGGCGAGGGCGGTGCGGACGCCGCGCTCGATGATGAGGCCGTAGAGCAGGAGGAAGGCCATGACGCCCGCGAGGCCGAGCTCTTCGCCGACGGTGGAGAAGATGAAGTCGGAGTTGGCGGCGAAGCCGATGAGGTCGGAGTTGCCCTGTCCCCAGCCGGTGCCGAGGACGCCGCCGGAGCCGAAGCTCATGATCGACTGGCCGACCTGTTCGCAGGCTCCGGACTTGGAGTAGCAGGCGAAGGGGTCGAGCCAGGCGTTGACGCGGGCCTTGACGTGGCTGGCGGTGGCGCCGACGACGGTGGCGCCGCCGACGGACATGAGCAGGCCGATGACGATCCAGCTGGTCCGCTCGGTGGCGACGTACAGCATGATCACGAACATGCCGAAGAAGAGCAGCGAGGTGCCGAGGTCGTTCTCGAAGACGAGGACGAGCAGGCTCATCGCCCAGATCATCAGGATCGGGCCGAGGTCGCGGCCGCGCGGCAGGTAGAGGCCCATGAAGCGGCGGCTGGCCAGTGCGAGGGCGTCGCGCTTCACCATGAGGTAGCCGGCGAAGAAGATCGCGATGACGATCTTCGCGAACTCGCCGGGCTGGATGGAGAAGCCGCCGACGCTGATCCAGATCTTGGCGCCGAAGACGTCGGCGCCGAGACCCGGGATGACGGGCAGGATCAGCAGGACCAGGGCGCCGGCCATGGAGATGTACGTGAAGCGCTGCAGGACGCGGTGGTCCTTGAGGATGAGCAGGACGGCGGCGAACAGGGCGATGGCGACCGCCGTGTACATCATCTGGCGGGGCGCGGAGGGGGTGAAGAGGCCGAAGGAGCGCTTGGCGAGGTTCTGCAGCCGCTCGGACTGGTCGAGGCGCCAGATCAGGACGAGGCCCAGCCCGTTGAGGAGCGTGGCCAGTGGCAGCAGCAGCGGGTCGGCGTACTTGGCGTACCGGCGTACGACGAGGTGGGCGATCCCGGCGAGGGCGCCGAGGCCGAGGCCGTAGAGCACCATGCCGGGGGGCAGCTCGCCGTGGATCGCCAGGCCTACGTTGGCGTAGGCGAAGATCGGGATGACCACGGCGAAGCCGAGCAGCAGGAGCTCGGTGTTCCGCCGGCTCGGCAGCTCGATGGCGCCGATGGTGGTCGTGTTGGTGACAACGCTCATGGTGTGGCAGGCCCCCTGTGCCCGCGGGTGTCTACTGCTTGCCGCAGAGGCTGACCACTTGCTGCTCCGCGGGAGTCAGAGTGGAGCCCGGTGTCTGGTTCTGCGCCTCGGCGTTGCGGCGTTCCTCGTCCTTCTTGCAGGCGGAGACCTGGACGCCGAGGTCGTCGAGCTTCTCGCGGGCGACGTCGAGCTTGCTTTCGCTGATGGTGGCGGCCTCGACGAGCTTCCGCTTGAAGGGCGGCAGGTACTTCAGTTCGATGTCGGAGCGGTCGGTCTCCACCTTGGAGAGCTCCAGCGGTCCGAGCTTCGGGCTGATGCCGCGGAAGAGGGCGACGTGGTCGCCCTTGACGCCGACGTAGAACTGGGTCTGGGTCCAGCGCCAGCCTGCGTAGAGGCCCCCGCCGACGACGCCGGCGGCGAGGAGCAGGATCAGGGTACGCGTGGTCCACTTGCGCCCTTTGCTGCGGCGCCGGCGGGGGTGGTCGTACGTGTCCTCGTAGCCGGGGTCCGCGTCGTAGGCGTCGGCTTCGCCGAAGCTGCCGTACGCGCCGCCCTGGCCCTGGTCGGCGTACCCGTAGCCGTTGGCCTCGCCGCTGCCGGGGGGGCCGAAGGCGCCGGCGGGCGGAGCGGCCTGGCGGCCGAGGTTCGAGGCACGGCCGGCCGGGGTCTGCATGGCGTTGCCGCCGTCGAAGAGCTGGTGCTGGTTCTCGGCGACCGCGCCGACGACGACCGGGGTGTCGCTGACCTGGGCGGCGAGGGTGTCGCCGCTGTCGGTGTCGAGGACGTCGGCGACGATGCAGGTGATGTTGTCGGGTCCGCCGCCGCGCAGGGCGAGCTGGATGAGGGACTGCACGGTCTCGCGGGGACCGTGGTAGTCGGCGAGGGTCTCTTCGAGGGTCTGGTGGGAGACCACGCCGGAGAGGCCGTCGGAGCAGATGAGGTAGCGGTCGCCGGCGCGGACCTCGCGGATGGAGAGGTCCGGTTCGACGATGTCGCCGCTGCCGAGCGCCCGCATGAGGAGGGAGCGCTGCGGGTGGGTGGTGGCTTCCTCTTCGGTGATGCGGCCCTCGTCGACGAGGCGCTGCACCCAGGTGTGGTCCTGTGTGATCTGGGTGAGGACGCCGTCGCGGAGCAGGTAGGCGCGGGAGTCGCCGACGTGGACGAGGCCGAGGCGCTGGCCGGTCCACAGCAGGGCGGTGAGCGTGGTGCCCATGCCTTCGAGCTGGGGGTCCTCCTCGACCATGACGCGCAGCTGGTCGTTGGCGCGCTGCACTGCCGTGGCGAGGGAGGTGAGGATGTCGGAGCCCGGGACGTCGTCGTCGAGCTGCACGAGGGTGGAGATCACCTCGGAGCTCGCGACCTCGCCGGCGGCCTGGCCTCCCATGCCGTCGGCGATCGCGAGGAGGCGCGGTCCGGCGTAGCCGGAGTCCTCGTTCCCCTCGCGGATCATGCCTTTGTGCGATCCGGCGGCGAATCGCAGGGACAGACTCATGCGCACCTCGCCGGTCGGCTCCGGGTACAACCGGTCTCGAGCCACACTGCCCACCCTCCGGTCGGGAGCGCGCACGTGTCCGTTTCCTCGGTGGGACGGATCTCCGCCGCGCGCTCGCTCCGCTCGCTCATTCTCGTACTACTTCCGCAGCTCGATGACGGTCTTGCCGATGCGGATCGGGGCGCCCGGCGGAATGGGCGTCGGGGTGGTCAGCCGGGTCCGGTCCAGATACGTGCCGTTGGTGGACCCGAGATCCTCGACGATCCACTGGCCGTCACGGTCTGGGTAGATCCTGGCATGGCGGCTGGACGCGTAGTCGTCGTCCAGCACGATCGTCGAGTCGTGGGCGCGGCCCAGCGTGATCGTCTGGCCTGCGAGGGCCACGGTGGTTCCCGTGAGGGTGCCCTCGGAGACGACGAGCTTGGTGGGCGCACCGCGGCGCTGGCGCTGCTGCGGTGGCGCGGTCTGGCGCCCCGGCTGCTGCGGGGTGTTGCCCGCGCCGCCGCGGCGGGAGCCGCGCTGCGTCACTCTCGTTCCGAAGAGGTCGCTGCGGATGACCTGGACGGCCACGATGACGAACAGCCACAGAACGGCTAGGAAACCCAGCCGCATGACCGTCAGGGTCAGCTCTGACATTGCCCCCGCTTCACCCTTCGGCTTGCCGGTAAATGATGGTGGTACTGCCCACGACGATCCGCGAGCCGTCGCGGAGCGTAGCGCGGGTTGTGTGCTGCCCGTCCACCACGATGCCGTTGGTGGACCCGAGATCCTGGATCGTCGAGGGCGTTCCGGTCCGGATCTCACAGTGCCGGCGCGAGACGCCGGGGTCGTCGATCCGCACGTCGGCTTCCGTGCTTCGGCCGAGTACGAGCGTGGGGCGCGAGATCTGGTGGCGGGTGCCGTTGATCTCGATCCAGTGGCGCCGTTGGGCACCGGAGGCCGGTACGGGTGCTGCCGCGCCTGATCCGCTCGGGGCGGGCCGCCGGGCGCCGGGTCCGCCGGGGGGCGGGGCGCTGGGCATGGGCGGGGCGGCGACCGGGGGGTAGCCGTATCCGCCCTGGCCGGCCGGACCGCCCTGCGGCAGGCCCTGGGAGGCCTGCGGCTGGGAGGTGCTGGAGGCGAGGGTGCGGCTGCGGACCCGGTAGAGCCCGGTGTCGAGGTCGTCGGCCTTCTCCAGGTGGACCTTGATGGGGCCCATGAAGCTGTAGCGCTGCTGCTTGGCGTAGTCGCGGACGAGGCCCGCGAGCTCGTCGCCGAGCTGCCCGGAGTAGGGGCTCAGGCGGTCGTAGTCACCGGCGCTGAGTTCGACGATGAAGTCGTTGGGGACGACGGTCCGCTCGCGGTTCCAGATGGTGGCGTTGTTGTCGCACTCCCTCTGGAGGGCTCCGGCGATCTCCACCGGCTGGACCTCGGACTTGAACACCTTGGCGAAGGTGCCGTTCACCAGACCTTCGAGTCGCTGCTCGAACCGCTTCAGAACTCCCATGGGGCACCTCCTCCGTCGTTGTCGCCCTGTACTGCTTACTGATCGTATCCACGCGTGGCGGATTCGGGTGGTTCCCCATCGGTCCTGTGGGGACGAGTGTTGGTCCTCACAAGGATCGTAGGGGCGCCCCAGGGACAGTGTCCCGCACCGGGAGCGGAGTGCGGGAGGGGCCGTCCAGGGCGGGGTGCGGGGGTGCGGGGAAAGCGATGTGATTCCACCCCGTCCGCCGTGCTAATGTTTCGACGTCGCCAGGGGAACGGCCCGAAAGGGAAGATCCACTGGGGTGCTGCTCGGGCGAGTGGCGGAACGGCAGACGCGCTGGCTTCAGGTGCCAGTGTCCTTCGGGACGTGGGGGTTCAAATCCCCCCTCGCCCACATCGACGAAACGGTCGTCATCGCGAAAGCGGTGGCGGCCGTTTCGTGTTGTGCGTCCGCGGGCGGTCCGGCCGGTCCGGCCCGGCCGGTGCGGGCGGATGGTGGGGGTGACGTAGGCCACGGTCAACTGCCGCCGCTGACGGGTGATCAGGACGGGGTGAGCGGGTCGTGGTCCCGGTCGTCCGACTTTCGTCGCGAAGCGCGCGACGAAAGAGGGCGGCCGGCGGTGCGCGGGGGTGTCTAGGGTCGGCCGGGTGGATGCGAAGGCGATGACGCGTGCGGGCTGGGACTGGCTGAGGGGGCCGGAGCCCTGGAACCGGCGGATGCTGGCGGGGGACCTGGCGCTCGCGGGGATCCTGGCCGTGCTCGGTCTGGGCGTCGAGGAGCTCGACAACGGCTCCGGGCGGCGGATGCTGGCGAGCGTCGTGGTCGTGGTGGTGCTGACCCTGCTGCGTCGGCGGATGCCGGCGACGACGCTCGTCGTGGGTTCGGCGCTGAGCGCGTTCCTGCCCGGCACGGTCTTGATCACGGGGCTGCTCGGCTGGTCTGCGGGGCGCCGGATCGTCGGGGTGGGGCGGGCGGGGGCGGCCTTCACGTTGGCCTTCCTCGCGTCGGTCGGCCTGAGCGTGCTGCACGAGTGGTCGCAGATGCGGCCGCTGCTGGTGGTCGTGTTCTCCACCCTGATGTTCCTGGCGACGACGGTGATGCCGGGTCTGGCCAGCCGGTACTGGTCGCAGCGCCGGACGCTGCTGCGCGCGCTCCAGGAGCACAACGGGCAGCTGCTGCGCGAGCGGGCCATGGTCGCCGGGCAGGCGAGGCTGCGCGAGCGGCAGCGGATCGCCCAGGACATGCACGACAGCCTCGGCCACCAGCTGGCGCTGATCTCGGTGCACACCGGTGCGCTGGAGGTGGATCAGAAACTCACCGACCGCCAGCGCGAGGCGGTGGGAGTGCTGCGGCAGGCGTCGGTGGCGGCGATGCACGAGCTGCGCGAGGTGGTGGGCATCCTGCGGGACGGGGTCGAGGCGCCGGTGCCGGTGGAGGAGGCGGCGCAGCCCGCGGCGCGCGGGGTGGCCGGGATCGCGGGGGTCGTGGAGGCGGCGCGGGGCGCGGGGACCGATGTGCGGATGTCCGTCTCGGGTCAGCCGCGTCCCCTGGTGGCGGCCTGCGACCACGCGGCGTACAGGATCGTGCAGGAGGCGCTGACGAACGCGTACAAGCACGCGCCGGGGGCCGTGATCACGGTGGAGCTGCGGTACGAGGACGACTCGTTGGTGGTGGAGATCGCCAACGGTCCGGCGGCCGGTCCGGGGGCCGGTGAGGTGGTGTCGGGCGGGCAGGGGCTGACGGGGCTGCGCGAGCGGGCCCGCCTGGTCGGCGGGATGGTGCACGCGGGAGCCGCCGAGGGCGGCGGGTTCCGGGTGGCGGGGGTGCTGCCGTACGGGGCGGAGCCGGCCGGGGTGGAGGACGTCGCCGACGACTTCGGACAGCAGGCGCAGGCGCAGGCGCGGGGGCTGCGGGGTGCGCCGCCGATGGACTGGGAGGCGGTGGACCGGGAGCTGGCCGTACGGCAGCGCAGCCGCAGCGGCGGCTTCGCGCTGGGCTGCGGCATCGCCTTCGCAGCGGTGGTGCTCATGGTGATCGTGGTCGGCGCGGCGGTGGCCCTGCTGGTGGGCTCGATGAGCGATGCCATGCTCGACCGGGACGAGTTCGACGCGGTGAAGGTGGGCGAGTCGGAGCAGGCCGTGCGCGACCGGCTGCCGAGCGGCGACAGCTTCCTGACCGCCGGGGCGGACCGCAAGGGGCCGCCCCGGCCGGAGGGCTCGCAGTGTCTGGCGCTGCCGGCGGGGGACGACTCGGCCGCCCTGGGAACCGACGTGGTTTTCCGGTTCTGCTTCAAGGACGGCAAGCTCGTGGACAAGCAGGCTTACGAGGTCGAGCAGTAGGAGCGCGGGTGCAAGCCGAAGTGATCAGAGTGGTGATCGCCGACGACGAGCCGCTGATCCGGGCCGGGATCAGGATGATCCTGACCTCGGCGCCGGACATCGAGGTCGTCGCGGAGGCGGCGAACGGGCGGGAGGCGGTGGACCTGGCCCGCGCGCACGTCCCGGACGTGATGCTGCTGGACATCCAGATGCCGGTGATGGACGGGCTGACGGCGCTGGGCGAGCTGGGGAGGGCCGTGCCGCAGGTGCGGGCGCCGATCCTGACGACCTTCGGGGAGAAGGAGAACGTGCTGCGGGCGCTGGGCCGGGGCGGTGCGGGGTTCCTGCTGAAGGACTCGGCGCCGGGCGAGCTGATCGGCGCCGTCCGGGCGGCCGCGGCCGGGGAGGCGTACCTCTCGCCGTCGGCGACGCGCCATGTGGTGGACCAGCTGGCGTCGGGGAAGGCCGTGGCGCGCGGCGAGGAGGCGCGGCGTCAGGTCGCGGCGCTGAGCGAACGCGAGCGCGGGGTCCTGGCGCTGCTGGGGGAGGGCCTGTCGAACGCGGACGCGGGGCGGCGGCTGCACATGAGCGAGGCGACCGTGAAGACGTACGTGAGCCGGATCCTGGCGAAGCTGGACTGCGAGAACCGGGTGCAGGCCGCACTGCTGGCCAGGGACGCCGGGCTGTAGGTACGGTCAGCCCGTTCCGGAAGCGATCAACGTACGGGTGGGGGCGGCGCGCATGGTGACGGCAGCGGGGCAGCGGATACCGGAGGTGGCGGGGTTCGGGCCGCGGGTGGCGGCGGGCTCGCCGAAGCAGGAGGGCAAGGCGCTGCGCGGACGCGTGCCGCGGGCGGCGCACGCCGCCTTCGAGGCGCCGGCCGACCGCCCGGACGCCGTGCGGGCGGTCGAGGAGTCCAATGCCGGCCGGGTTCCCGAGCTGACGCCGATACGGGTGGGCCGGATGGCGGCGAACCCCTTCGCGTTCCTGCGCGGGGCGGCCGGCCTGATGGCCCACGACCTGTCCGGTGGTCCGGTGACCGGGGTCGGCGCGCAGATATGCGGTGACGCGCACGCGGCGAACTTCGGCCTGTACGGGGATGCGCGCGGCCGGCTGGTCATCGACCTGAACGACTTCGACGAGACCGTGTTCGGTCCGTGGGAGTGGGACGTGAAGCGGCTGGCGGCCTCGCTGGTGCTGGCCGGCCGGGTGGCGGGCGCGGACGAGGACACCTGCCGCGCGGCCGCGCTGGACTCGGTGGGCGCCTACCGGCGGACCATGCGGCTGCTGGCCAGGCTGCCCGCGCTCGACGCGTGGAACGCGATCGCGGACGAGGAGCTGGTCTCGCACACCGATGCCCGCGATCTGCTGGGCACCCTGGAGCGGGTCTCGGAGAAGGCCCGCAACAACACCTCGGCGCGGTTCGCGGCCAAGTCGACGGTGGCCGGGGCGGACGGCAGCCGGCGCTTCGTGGACGCGCTGCCGGTTCTGCGCCGGGTCGGGGACGGGGAGGCGGCCGCCGTGGCGGCCGCTCTGGGCCCGTACCTGCACACGCTCCAGGGGGACCGGCTGCCGCTGCTGGCCCGGTACGCGATCCACGACGTGGCCTTCCGTGTGGTGGGGACCGGGAGCGTCGGCACCCGGTCGTACGTGGTGCTGCTGCTGGACCACCGGGGCGAGCCGTTGGTGCTCCAGGTGAAGGAGGCGCGGCCCTCGGTGCTGCTGCCGCACCTGCCCGCGCTGGGCTTCGTCTCGCCGCCGGAGGAGCACGAGGGTCGCCGGGTGGTGGCCGGGCAGAAGCGGATGCAGGTGGTCTCGGACATCATGCTGGGCTGGACCACGGTGGAGGGCCGGCCCTTCCAGGTGCGGCAGTTCCGCAACCGCAAGGGCAGTGTGGATCCGGCGGCGCTGGCCGTCGACCAGATCGACGACTACGGGCGGATGACCGGGGCCCTGCTGGCCCGGGCGCACGCGCACAGCGTCGATCCGCGGCTGCTGGCCGGGTACTGCGGGAAGAACGAGGAGCTGGACGAGGCGATGGCGGCTTTCGCGGTGGCTTACGCGGACCGGACCGAGGCCGACCACGCCGACCTGGTGGCGGCGGTGCGCACCGGGCGGATCGCGGCGGAGACCGGGGTCTAGGCCGGTCTTGGCGCGGGGTCTCGCTGCGGGCGATGTTTCACGTGAAACGTCGCCCGCTGCGGTGGGCCGTAGGCTGGCCGGGTGAGCGAGCAGACGGAGCAGACAGGCCCTGGCGAATCCGGCGAAGCGGGCGAGGAGCGTCCCGAGGCGCGCCTGGAGCGGGCCGTGAAGGCCGCCGAGCAGGCGCTGATCGAGTTCGAGATCGCGGTGGAGACCTTCCGGGTCGAGGTGGAGAACTTCTCCCGCCTGCACCACCAGAAACTCGGCCCGATGTACTCGCGGCTCGACGAACTGGACGCGCTGATCGCGGAGGCCAAGGCGGCCCGTACCGGGGATCCCGAGGACCTTCGGCGTGCGCGGGACGCGCGCTCGCTGGTCATGCCGATGCCGGGGGTGGACGAGCTGTTCCACGACTGGCTGGGCTCGGACGGGATGTCCGACGACGCGGCCGCGATGCTCACCGACCGGCCCGTGCGGCCGCCGGAGCGGGTGCGGCCCTCGGAGGAGGTACGCCGCCTCTACCGCGAGCTCGTCCGCAAGGCCCACCCGGACCTCGCCCAGGACGAGGCGGAGCGGGAGCGTCGCGACGCCTTCATCGCGCGGGTCAATGCCGCGTACGGGCGGGGCGAGGAGCAGCTGCTGCGCGAGCTGGCGGAGGAGTGGGCGGCCGGTCCGGCGCCCGAGGAGGCGGTGCCGGGCGGGAGCGGGGAGCTGTATGCCCGCCTGGAGTGGCTGGCGCGCCGCAAGGAGCTGCTGTCGCTGGTGGCCAAGGAGCTGGAGGACAGCGCGATCGGGTCGATGCTGAGGATGGCGCCCGAGGATCCGGACCGGCTGCTGGACGAGATCGCGGAGCAGCTGCTGGCGCAGGTTTCCGAGCGGGAGGCGGAGTTGGCCGCGGCACGTTCCGCTGGGTGAGGCCGGGCCGGTTCCCCGGGTGCGGCGCCGTTGGGCGAGCGGCGCCCGGGTTCGGACTGTGCCCGGGCTTTCCGGGGCACCGCCCGGGGGCCCGCGCCTTGCACTCCGGCGGGCCCGGCGCCTCGAACGCCGGCGGGGACCGCGCCGGTGTCGGATAGGTTGGAACCACCATCTGCGAGGAGAGAAGGCGACGTATGAACTTCGGACCGCTTCCCTCGGTGGACGCCGCCGCGGTGCCCTCCGAAGGGTTCGTCCTCGACGTCCGTGAGGACGACGAGTGGGCTGCCGGCCATGTCGAGGGCGCTCTGCACATCCCGATGAGCGACTTCGTGGCCCGCTTCGGTGAGCTGACGGAAGCCGTCGAGGACGGCCGCCGGGTGTACGTGATGTGCCGGGTCGGCGGCCGCTCCGCGCAGGTGACCCAGTACCTGGTGCGCCAGGAGATCGACGCGGTGAACGTCGACGGCGGCATGCAGGCCTGGGACGGTGCAGGGCGCCCGATGGTGACGGACAGCGGGAACCCGGCCTTCGTGCTGTAGCCGTCGTCAGGCGAGGGGGTGGGCGGCCAGCAGGTCGCCCAGGGCCTCCTCGTGCGCGGCGGCCGGGCCGAGCTGGAGTTCCAGCTGCTTGGCCCACGCGTGGTAGCGGTGCAGTGGGTAGTCGGTGTCGGCGCCGAAGCCGCCGTGCAGGTGCTGGGCGGTCTGTACGACCCGGCGGACGCCCTCCGAAGCCCAGATCTTGGCTACCGCGACGTCACCGGAGGCGGGCAGCGGGCCGCCGGCGCCGCCCGTATCCGCGTCGAGCCGCCAGGCGGCCTGCCAGAGGGTGACCTCCATGGCGCGCAGGTCGATGTAGCGGTCGGCGGCCTGGACGGCGACGGCCTGGAAGGTGGCCACCGGGAAGCCGAACTGCTCGCGCTTGCTCGTGTACTGGCTGGTCATGGTGAGGACGCCCTCGCCGAGGCCGAGCGCGAGGGCGCAGGTCCCGGTGGCGAGGAGCTGGCGGAGCCTGTCCCAGGCGCCGGGGGCGTCGATGAGGTGCGTGGGGGCCACCCGTACGCCGTCCAGGGCGAGTTCGGCAAGCCGCTCCCCGCTGGTGGAGACCTGCTCGGCGAGGGCGAGTCCCCCGGCGGTGCGCGGGACGAGCGCGAGGACGGCCCCGCCTTCGCCGGCATGGGCGGGTACGGCGATCCAGTCGGCGCTGTGTGCCCAGGGGACGGCGGTCTGGGTGCCGTCCAGGATCCAGTCACCGCGGTCGCTCTCGCGGCGGGCGGTGACGGCGAGTTCGGCCGGGTCGTGGCCGGAGCGGCCGTGCGCGGCGGCCGTGAGTACGAGGCTTCCGCTCCCGGCGCCGGGCAGCAGGGCGGCGGCCAGTTCGGGGCTGCCGTGGGTCTGTACGGCCATGGCGGTGGCGCAGTGCTCCAGCAGCGGTACCCGGGCCAGCACCCTGGCGGCCTCGCGCAGCACCAGGCACAGGGCGATGGCGTCCAGGCCTGCGCCGCCGTGCTCCTCGGCGAGGACCAGGCTCAGCAGGTCGGATCCGGCGAGCCTGGCCCACAACGGACGGTCGAAGTCGTCGGCGACGGCCCCCGGGGTGAGCGCGGGGCTGGGCACGCCGTCGGGTGCGACGTCCGCGAACACGGCCCGTGCCGCCTCGACGGCCGCCTGCTGCTCCTCGGTGAAGGTGAAGTCCACTGCCTGTCCTCCCGCGCACCCGGTCGGTCCTGTCCTGACGGTGCGTCAAGATAGAACACGTTCCTGAAATTGGACAGGGGGCGGGGAGAACAGCCCGTCAGCGGTCGAAGTCGATCTCCACTTCCTCGGTCACCGGGTGCGACTGGCAGGCCAGCACGAACCCGGCCTCCGTCTCCTCCGACTCCAGCGCGAAGTTCCGCTCCATCCGGACCTCGCCCGTCACGAGGAACGCCCGGCAGGTGCCGCACACCCCGCCCTTGCAGGCGTACGGGGCGTCCGCGCGGTTGCGCAGCACCGCGTCCAGCAGGGATTCCCCGTCCCGGACCGGCCAGGTACCGGAACGGCCGTCGAGCCGTGCGGTGACCCGCCCGTGGGAGGGGGCGGTCGCCGCCGTGGCGCGGGCCGGCGCCGTGATGTCCTCGACGTGGAAGATCTCCTCGTGCACCCGGGTCCGTACGACCCCGAGCGCGCCCAGCGTCCGCTCCGCGCCCTGGACCAGGCCGTACGGCCCGCACAGGAACCAGCCCGTCACGTCGGCGACCGGCAGCAGCGCGGGCAGCAGGGCGGCCAGTCGCTCCTCGTCCAGCCGGCCGGAGGGCAGTCCGGCCTCCTGCTCCTCCCGGGAGAGGACGGTGACCAGCTGGAACCGGTCCGGATACCGGTCCTTGAGGTCGGCGACCTCCTCCAGGAACATCGTCGACGCAGCCGTACGGTCGCTGCGCACGAGGCAGAAGCGGGTGTCGGGGCGGGCGGCCAGCAGGCTCGCGGCGATGGACAGCACGGGGGTGATCCCGCTGCCGCCGACGATCGCCGCGTAGTGCGCGGCGGCGGGGGCGGCGGCCGGGTCCAGTACGAACCGTCCGGCCGGGACCATCACGTCCAGCACGTCGCCGGCGGCGATCTCCTTGTGCGCGAAGGTGGAGAACTCGCCGCCCTCCACCAGCCGCACCCCGACCCGCAGCTCCGCCGGGCCGGGGCCGTCCGGTCCCGGGGCGGGGGAGCAGATCGAGTAGGTGCGCCGGATCTCCTCGCCCTCGGCGGCGGTGCGGCGCAGGGTGAGGTGCTGGCCGGGGGCGTGGCGGTAGTCCTCGCGCAGTTCCTGCGGAACCCGGAGGGTCAGAGCCACCGAGTCGTCGGTGAGCCGGTCGACTGCCGCCACCGTCAGCGGGTGGAACGCGCCGTGGCGGGGTGCGGCCATCTACAGCTCCTTGAAGTGGTCGAACGGTTCGCGGCAAGCGGTGCAGCGGCGCAGCGCCTTGCATGCGGTGGAGGAGAACCGGCTGAGCAGCTCGGTGTCGGTCGATCCGCAGTGCGGGCAGCGGACCGACAGGGTGAGCGGGACCGGCCCGCCGGCCGCGTGCGGGCGCGGCGGGGCGATGCCGAACTCGGCGAGCTTGCGCCGGCCCTCGGCGCTGATGTCGTCGGTCGACCAGGCGGGGGCCAGCACGGTGGTCACCCGCACCTGGGGTATGCCGTGGCCGGTCAGGACCCGCTCGATGTCGGCGGACATGGCCTCGATGGCGGGGCAGCCGGTGTAGGTGGGGGTGAGGGTGACCTCGGCGTGGCCGTCGTCGTGCATCCGCACCCCGCGCACCACGCCGAGCTCGCCGAGGGTGAGCACGGGCAGCTCGGGGTCCGGGACGGAGCCGGCCAGCTCGGCCAGCTCCGCCTCCAGACGGGTCGTCCCGGCGTCGGCGGTCACCATGACGCCCCCGGATGGCTCCGGTGCAGGTGCTGCATCTCGGCGAGCAGCCGGCCGAAGGGTTCGGTGTGCAGGCCCTGCCGTCCGGCGCCGGCTGCCCAGGCGCCGGTGCGCGTCCCCACGGGCAGGGCGAGCCCGGCCCGCTCCAGTACATCGGTCAGCGCGGCCAGCCAGCGCGTTTCCAGGGCGGCCCAGTCCAGTCCGTCGAGCCCCTCCACCGGCTGGAACATCTCGCCGGTGTACTTCCACAGGGCGGCCAGGGCGGCCCGTATGCGGGCCTGGCTCTCCTCCGTGCCGTCGCCGAGCCGCAGGGTCCACTGCTCGGCGTGGTCGCGGTGGTACGCGGTCTCCTTGACGGCCTTGGCCGCCAGCGGGGCGATCGGGCCGTCACCGCGCGCCAGTTCCCCGTAGAGCTCGTGCTGGTAGAGGGAGAAGTAGAGCTGCCGGGCGATGGTGTGGGCGAAGTCGCCGTTGGGCTGCTCGACCAGCTGGAGGTTGCGGAAGGAGCGCTCCTCGCGCAGGAACGCCAGCTCGTCCTCGTCACCCGCCATGGACAGCAGGACGCGGGCCTGGCCGAGCAGGTCGAGGGCGATGTTGGCGAGCGCGACCTCCTCCTCCAGGACGGGGGCGTGCCCGGCCCACTCGCCGAGGCGGTGGGAAAGGATCAGGGCGTCGTCGCCGAGGGCGAGGACCGCCGCGGTGGCGGCAGTGGTGTCCGCAGTGGTGTCCGCGGTGGTGTCGGTGCCGGTCACAGGTGGCTCACCCCCTCCGGGATGTCGTAGAACGTCGGGTGCCGGTAGGGCTTGTCGGCGGACGGGGCGAAGAACGGGTCCCGCTCGTCCGGCGAGGAGGCGGTGATCTCGGTGGAGGGCACCACCCAGATCGAGATGCCCTCACCGCGCCGGGTGTAGAGGTCGCGGGCATTGCGCAGGGCCATCTCCGCGTCGGGGGCGTGCAGGCTTCCCGCGTGCGTGTGCGAGAGGCCGCGCCGCGAACGGACGAACACCTCCCACAGGGGCCAGTTCTGCGTCATACCCGTGCCTCCTCGTTCTGTGCGGCGTGCTGTGCCGCCTGCTTCTCCGCATACGCCGCGGCCGCGTCGCGCACCCAGGCGCCTTCCTCATGGGCCGTGCGCCGCTGGCTGAGGCGCTGCTCGTTGCACGGTCCGTTGCCCTTGAGCACGTTCCAGAACTCCGCCCAGTCGATGGCGCCGAAGTCGTGGTGCCCGCGCTCCTCGTTCCACTTCAGGTCCGGGTCGGGCAGGGTCAGGCCGAGGGCCTCGGCCTGCGGCACCGCTATGTCGACGAACCGCTGGCGCAGCTCGTCGTTCGAGTGCCGCTTGATCCGCCAGGCCATCGACTGCGCGGAGTGCGCCGACTCGTCGTCCGGCGGGCCGAACATCATGAGCGAGGGCCACCACCAGCGGTCGACGGCGTCCTGGGCCATCGCGTGCTGTGCCTCGGTGCCCTGCGAGAGGGCGAGGAGCAGCTCGTACCCCTGCCGCTGGTGGAAGGACTCCTCCTTGCAGATCCGGACCATGGCGCGCGCGTAGGGCCCGTAGGAGCAGCGGCACAGCGGAACCTGGTTGGTGATCGCCGCGCCGTCCACCAGCCAGCCGATGGCGCCGACGTCCGCCCAGGTCAGGGTGGGGTAGTTGAAGATCGAAGAGTACTTCTGCTTGCCCGCGTGGAGCTTGTCGAGCAGCTCGTCGCGGCTGGTGCCGAGGGTTTCGGCGGCGCTGTAGAGGTACAGCCCGTGGCCGGCCTCGTCCTGCACCTTGGCCATCAGGATCGCCTTGCGGCGCAGCGAGGGCGCGCGGGTGATCCAGTTGGCCTCGGGCTGCATTCCGATGATCTCGGAGTGGGCGTGCTGGGCCATCTGGCGGACGAGGGAGGCGCGGTACTCCTCGGGCATCCAGTCGCGCGGTTCCACGCGCTCCTCCGCCGCGACGGCCGCGTCGAAGGCCGCCGCGAGCTGTGCGCCCAGGTCAGCAGCCATGTCTGTCCCATCCGTCCCGTCTGTCCCGAGGGCCGTCTCCGGCCCCGTCTCCGGGGTCACTGCCACCATCCCGGCCCCTTGTCAGAGTTTGGTTTCCGCCCGACCGACCGATCGTTCGGTTCATCCTCTTCAATGGTGAGACGGCGGCCCGTAGGGTGTCAACCTCTGTGGTCAACCCTGTGGACGCCGGAGGATCGGGGCGGGATGGATTCGAACGAGCACGAGCCCGCCGAAGGGCCCGCTCCCCCGCCCCCGCGGGTGCCCGGAATGGCCGGTCTGTCCACCCCGTACCGGGTGGTCGCCGCGCTCGCCCTCGGGGCCGTGGCGGTGGCCGCCTGCGCGCATCTCGCACTGGTGTTCCTGCACGTCGCCCCGACGAACACGGTGAGCCGGCAGCACGCGCGGACGATCGACGGCTGGATCTATCCCGAGTTCGAGCAGAACTGGAAGCTCTTCGCCCCCAACCCGCTCCAGCAGAACATCGCGGTGGAGGCGCGCGCGCAGGTACGGACCGCCGGCGGCGAGCTCACCACCACCGACTGGCGGAACCTGAGCGCCGAGGACGGCGCGGCCATCCGGCACAGCCTGCTGCCGAGCCACACGGAACAGAACGAGCTCCGCAGGGCGTGGGACTTCTTCACCGGCTCCCACGACGAGGACAACAAGCCGAACGGAGAGCGCGGAGCGCTGTCCGAGGAGTACCTGCGGCGCATCGCCGTGGACCGGCTCGCCCCGGCGCACCCGGGCGGGCACGTCCTGCGGGTCCAGCTGCGCTCGGCGACGAGGGCGGTGGCCGCGCCCGAGTGGAGCGACGAGACGACCGACACGCAGACCTACTACCGGGAGCTGCCGTGGTGGACGGTGTGAGGCTCCGGGCCTCCGCGGGGCGGGCGCTGGCGCAGGTCACCGGGCAGGCCATGGGCCCGTACCAGAGCGCCGTGATCCGCATCGGCTTCGCCGGGACCTGGCTCTTCTTCCTGCTGCGCGAGTTCCCGCACCGCGGGGAGCTGTACGGGCCGGACGGCCCGTGGAGCTGGGAGCTGGCGGAGCGGCTGACCGCCTCCAACGGGGCCTTCACGGTGCTGATGTGGTCCGGTTCGGCGGTGTGGTTCGAGATCGTCTACGCGGTGGCCGTGCTGGCGAGCGTGGGGCTGCTCCTGGGCTGGCGGACGCGGGCCACGTCCGTGGTGTTCATGGTCGGCGTGCTCTCGCTGCAGAACCGCAGCGTGTTCATGGGCGACGGCGGGGACAACGTCATCCACCTGATGGCGGTCTACCTGGTGCTGACCCGGTGCGCGCGGGTGTGGTCCCTGGACGCGCGGCGGTCGCGGCTGCGGGGGTCGGCCTCCGCGGGGGCCGCCGGGCCGGTGCTGTGGGCGGTGCTGGGCGCGGTGTTCGCGTACGGGGCGGCCACCGGGCGGTTCAGCGACGGCTGGCTGGCGGCCTTCGCGGCGGTCTGGGTGGTCTGCGGGCTGTGGTGGGTGGTCGAGCGGTACGAGCCGGAGGGGGAGGGGCGCGCGGCGCTGGACGTGCTGGCCAATCTGCTGCACAACGCCGGGATGGCGGTGATCATGGCGGAGGTCTGCCTGATCTACGCGACGGCGGGCTGGTACAAGATCCAGGGGTCGCGGTGGCAGGACGGCACGGCGCTGTACTACCCCCTGGGGCTGGACTACTTCACGCCGTGGCCGGGGCTGTCGGCGCTGCTGGCGAGCAGTGGGACGGTGGTGATGCTGCTGTCGTACGGGACGGTGGCGGTGCAGGTGGCGTTCCCGTTCACGCTGTTCAACCGGCGGATCAAGAACGTGCTGCTGGGCGTGATGATGCTGGAGCACGCGGGGATCGCGGTGCTGCTGGGGTTGCCGTTCTTCTCTTTGGCGATGATCGCCGCCGACGCGGTCTTTCTGCCGACGGCGTTCCTGGTGTGGCTGGGCGCCAGGGCCGCCGTCCTCGTGCCGGGCCCGTCGGCTCCGCCGGAGCCCGAGCCGGCCCCGGTGGCGGCGGGCTCCGCCCTGACCTGACCTGCGGTCCCTTCCGGGGCTCCGCCCTCCGGGGCTCCGCCCCCGTGCCCCGCGCCTCAAGCGCCGGCGGGGCTGTGTGGGGTGCGCCTCCAGCACCGGCTGGGCTGGGTGGGTGCGCCTCAAGCACCGGCGGGGCTGAAGACCGGGGCTCCGCCCCAGACCCCGCGCCTCAAGCGCCGACGGGGCTGGGTGGGTGCCTCAAGTGCCGGCAGGGCAGGGGGCCAGTGGGCGGGATCGTAGGGTCGGGGTATGAGTGAGGATCAGAGCCCCGAAGAGGTCGTGCAGCAGTGGCGGGAGGCCGTCGGGCGGGGGGACCTCGTGCTGCTGGACGGGTTCCACGCGCTGAAGCACGCCCTGCGGTTCGGGGCCGACGTGCGCATGGCCGTCGCCGACGACCCCGACGGCGTACGGGCGCTCGCCGGCGAGCTGGCTCCGGACGTCGAGGCGGACGTGGCCCGGCTGGTGCGGGCGGCGTCGCTCAAGGGGCTGCTGCCCCGCGTGCACCCCACCGGGGTCGCGGCGCTGGCCGTACGGCCCGACCGGGGCGCGGGGCTGGCCGCACTGGCGAAGACGCCGCGCCCCGCGCCCGTCGTCGTCCTCGACAACCCCCGCAACCTCGGAAACGTCGGAGCCGTCGTCCGGCTCGCCGCGGGCTTCGGCGCCACCGGAGTGGTGACCCGCGGCGACCTCGACCCCTGGCACCCGAACGTGGTCCGGGCCGGGGCCGGGCTGCACTTCGCCACCACCGTCGAACGGCTGGACCTGGACGAGCTACCGCCCGGGCCGCTCTACGCGCTCGACCCGGAGGGCGAGGACATCCGTACCCTCACCCTCCCGGACGACGCCCTGCTCGCCTTCGGCTCGGAGAGACACGGCATCTCCCCCGAGCTGCGTGAACGAGCCGACCATCTGGTGTCACTGCCGATGCGCCCGCAGGTCTCCAGCTACAACCTCGCCACCAGTGTCGCGATGGCGCTGTTCCACTGGGGCGGGCCCAGGGACACGGACTAGGCCTGGCGGCGGACCTCCACCACACGGAAACGGTTCGACACGAAGGCGCCGTCGCACAGGGCCGCGTTGGCCGCCCGGTTGCCGCCCGAGCCGTGGAAGTCCGAGAACGCCGCGGTCTGGTTGACGTACACCCCGCCGGTGAGGTTCAGGGAGAGCTGCGCGGACTCCTCCAGGCAGACCTCCTCGATCGCCCGCTCGGTGTCCGCGGACGTCGTGTACGCGCCCACCGTCATCGCGCCCTTCTCTCGGACCGTACGGCGCAGCAGGTCGAGGGCGTCGGCGGTCGAGTCGACCGCCACCGCGAAGGACACCGGGCCGAAGCACTCCGAGAGGTACGCCGCGTCCGGGTCCGGCTTGGACGCGTCCAGCTTGACGATCACCGGCGTGCGGACCACCGCGTCCGGGAACTCCGGGTTGACGACCTCGCGGGAGGCCAGCGCGACCTCGCCCAGGCCGGCCGCCGCCTCCAGCCGGGCCTTGACGTCCGGGTTGACCAGCGCGCCCAGCAGCGCGTTGGCCCGGGCGTCGTCGCCCAGCAGACCGCCGACCGAGGCCGCGAGATCGGCGACGACCTCGTCGTACGTCTTGTGCCCCGCGTCCGTGGCGACGCCGTCGCGGGGGATCAGCAGGTTCTGCGGGGTGGTGCACATCTGGCCGCTGTACAGGGACAGCGAGAACGCCAGGTTGGAGAGCATCCCCTTGTAGTCGTCCGTGGAGTCCACGACGACCGTGTTGACGCCGGCCTTCTCGGTGTAGACCTGCGCCTGGCGGGCGTGGGTCTCCAGCCAGTCGCCGAACTCCGTGGACCCGGTGTAGTCGATCAGCTTGATCTCGGGGCGGAGCGCGAGGGTCTTGGCGATGCCCTCACCCGGGCGCTCGACGGCCAGCGCGACCAGGTTCGGGTCGAAGCCCGCCTCGGTGAGGACCTCACGGGCCACCTGGACCGTGAGTGCCAGCGGGAGGACGGCGCGCGGGTGCGGCTTCACCAGCACCGCGTTGCCGGTGGCCAGGGAGGCGAACAGGCCCGGGTAGCCGTTCCAGGTGGGGAAGGTGTTGCAGCCGATCATCAGGGAGATGCCGCGCGGCACCGCGGTGAAGGTCTTGCCGAGGTCCAGCGGGTCGCGCTTGCCCTGCGGCTTCGACCAGTCGGCCTGCCCGGGGACACGCGTCTGCTCCTCGTACGCGTAGGCCACCGCCTCCAGGCCGCGGTCCTGTGCGTGCGGGCCGCCGGCCTGGAACGCCATCATGAAGGCCTGGCCGCTGGTGTGCATGACCGCGTGCGCGAACTCGTGCGTGCGGGCGGAGATGCGCGAGAGGATCTCGATGCAGACCAGGGCGCGCGCCTCGGGGCCCGCGTCCCGCCAGGTGGCCATGCCGGCCTTCATCGCGGGCAGCAGCACGTCCGGGTCGACATGCGGGTACTCGACGCCCAGCGCCGGGCCGTACGGGGACACCTCGGCGCCGGTCCAGCCGTCCGTGCCGGGCTGGCCCAGGTCGAGCCGGGTGCCGCGGAGGGCTTCGAAGGCGGCGAGGCCGTCGGCCGGGGCGGTCTCCCCGTACGCCTTGGGGTGCTCGGGATGCGGGGACCAGTAGGCGCGGCTGCGGATCGCCGACAAGGCCTGGTCCAGGGTGGGCCGGTGCTTGGCGGACAGCTGGGGGACGGTGAGCTCGGCGGCCATCAGGGACCAACTCCTCGTTGAGCCGGGCGAAGGAGAGCAGACTGGAGTTAGAGTAACCGAACGATCGGTCGGGACAAGAGGGCCCGGCAGACCTGTGGATAAGTCGGTGCGGGAGGATCAGGACATGACAGCAATCGAGCGGTCCCGCACTGTGGCGGTCATCGGCGCGGGCACCATGGGCCAGGGCATCGCCCAGGTCGCCCTTCTCGCAGGTCACACCGTGCTGATCTACGACATCGACGCGTCCCTCGCCGCCGACGGAGTCGGATTCGTGCAGGACCGCGTCGAGCGGATGGCCGCCAAGGGCCGTCTGGACCGCGCCGAGGCCGAGGACGCGATCGGCCGGATCGGTTCGGCGGGCGCCCTCGCGGACCTCGCCGGGGCCGCCCTCGTCATCGAGGCGGTGGTCGAGAACGTCACCGTCAAGCAGACGCTCTTCGCCGCACTCGAAGAGGTGGTTTCGCCGGACGCGCTGCTGGCTACCAACACCTCCTCCCTCTCCGTCACCGAGCTCGCCGCCGGTCTCGCGCACCCTGGCCGCTTCCTCGGCCTGCACTTCTTCAACCCGGCCCCGCTGCTCCCCCTCGTCGAGGTGGTCAGCGGGTTCGCGACCGACCCGGCCGCCGCCGAGCGCGCGTACCGCACGGTCCTCGGCTGGGGCAAGACGCCGGTCCGCTGCGCCGACACCCCCGGCTTCATCGTCAACCGGATCGCCCGCCCCTTCTACGCCGAGGCCTTCTCGGTGTACGAGGAGCAGGGCGCCGACCCGGCCACCATCGACGCCGTGCTCCGCGAGAGCGGCGGCTTCAAGATGGGCCCGTTCCAGCTGACCGACCTGATCGGCCAGGACGTCAACGAGGCCGTGACCCGATCGGTGTGGGAGTCCTTCTTCCGCAGCCCCAAGTTCACCCCGTCCCTCGCGCAGCGCCGGCTGGTCCAGTCGGGGCGCCTCGGCCGCAAGTCGGGGCACGGCTGGTTCCCGTACGGCCAGGACGCCACCCTGCCCGAGCCGCACACCGCCGCGCCCGAGGACGCCCCGGACAAGGTCACGGTGGTCGGCGACCTCGGGCCCGCGGCGGAGCTGGCCGACCTCCTGGAGGAGGCCGGCATCGCGGTCGACGCCACCGAGCACGGGGGCCCGTACATCCAGCTGCCCGGCGAGGGCCAGCTGGTCCTCGCGGACGGCAAGACCTCCGTCGAGTTCGCGGACGTCGTCTACTTCGACCTCGCGCTCGACTACCGGGGCGCCACCCGGATCGCGCTCTCCGCCAGCGAGGACACGAGCGAGCGGACCCTCGCCGAGGCCGTCGGTCTCTTCCAGAAGCTGGGCAAGAAGGTCTCCGTCATCGGCGACGTCCCCGGCATGATCGTCGCCCGGACCGTGGCGATGCTGATCGACCTCACGGCCGACGCGGTCGCGCGCGGCGTCGCCACCGCCGAGGACATCGACACGGCGATGAAGCTCGGCGTCAACTACCCGCTCGGACCGGCCGAATGGCACGACCGGCTCGGCCGGGACTGGGCCTACGACCTGCTGCACCACCTCGACGGGCGCTGTCCCGGCGGGCGGTACGCGCCTTCGCTTGCGCTGTTCAAGCTGGGCTACGCGGCAGGGGACGAAGACGAGGCGGAGGAGACCGAATGACGACGGCGAAGCGGGACACCTACACCCCCGAGACGCTCCTGTCGGTCGCCGTCCAGGTCTTCAACGAGCGCGGCTACGACGGCACCTCGATGGAGCACCTCTCCAAGGCCGCCGGCATCTCGAAGTCCTCGATCTACCACCACGTCACGGGCAAGGAGGAGCTGCTCCGGCGCGCCGTGAGCCGCGCCCTCGACGGGCTCTTCGCGATCCTGGAGGAGCCCGGTGCGGTACGCGGCCGGGCGGTCGAGCGCGTCGAGTACGTGACGCGCCGCACGGTGGAGGTGCTCGTCGGTGAACTGCCGTACGTGACCCTGCTGCTGCGGGTACGCGGCAACACGCGCACCGAGCGCTGGGCGCTGGAACGCCGCCGCGAGTTCGACCACCAGGTCGCCGACCTGCTCAAGGCCGCCGCGGCGGACGGCGACCTGCGGGCGGACGTGGACATCCGGCTGGCCACCCGCCTGCTCTTCGGCATGGTGAACTCCCTCGTCGAGTGGTACCGCCCGCATCCGGGAACCGGCCAGGACCAACTCGCGGACGCGGTGGTCAGCATGGCCCTGGACGGCCTGCGCACCGCCCGCTGACCAGCGGGTGCCACCCCCTCCGGCGACTGCCGGGCGCTTCTGTACCCTGAGCGGGCTTACAGTTTTGAGCGCGTTCAAAACTTCGCGTTGACGACAATTGCACCGAACGAAAACGGGGGGACCGGTGCGCAGTCGCCGTCTCGTAGTTTCGGCTGCGGCGGTCGTCGCGGCCGTCGTTGGTTTTCTGCCGGGCACGGCCCAGGCCGCGGATCCGTCCGCGCCGGCCGTTCAGCAGGTCACCAAGCCCTCAACTACGAGAACCCGGTGAACCACCCCGTAGGTGCTACCCACAGCGCCCCGGGAACGGCCCTCCAGGCCCTTCCCGGGGCGCTGTCGCACGTACGGCCTACTCCTCGGTGAGCGCCGGGGCGCCGCCGCCCGGGGCCGGGCCCGGGGCCAGGAGATCCGTTTCCTCGAAGACCAGCAAGGTACGCGTGGAGAGCACCTCCGGGATGGCCTGGAGGCGGGTCAGGACCAGTTCGCGCAGGGTGCGGTTGTCCGGGGTGTGGACCAGCAGCAGCACGTCGAAGTCTCCGCTGACCAGGGCGATGTGCGCGGCGCCCGGGAGTCCGCGGAGCTGTTCGCGGACCGTGCGCCAGGAATTCTGGACGATCTTCAGGGTGATGTACGCGGAGGCGCCCTGGCCCGCGCGTTCGTGGTCGACGCGGGCGGTGAACCCGCGGATCACGCCGTCGTCGATGAGCCGGTTGATGCGGGCGTAGGCGTTCGCGCGCGAGACGTGCACCTGCTCCGCCACCGAGCGTATGGACGCGCGGCCGTCCGCCTGGAGCAGCCGCATGATCGACCGGTCGATCGGGTCCAGGGGGCGGGGTGGAACCGGTGGGACTCCAGAGGTGCCCCCCGGCGGGACCGGTGCGGAAGCCGCTCCGGCCATTTGTTCATCCGGCATTGCCCGATGCCTCCCTCTCCTGGACGTCCTGCATCCATCCCAGGGCCCCGGCGCCAGTTTGTCCACAGCCTGGAGCCGCCTGTAGCCAAATTGCGCGGACAACCGAACAATCGGTAGGTGAGGCGCCTCACACCCGAGCCCTCCATGCCCGCTTCCCACGAGGAGGTGTACGCCGCCATGACGGTCCAAGAGCTGCCCGGTGCCGGTGCGTCCCACCGTCCCACCCCGCCGCCCGCCTGGAGGCCCCGTACGGACGCCGCGCCGCTGCTGCCGGACCCGGAGCCCTACCGGGTGCTGGGCACACCGGCGGCCGACCGGCTCGACCCCGCGCTGATGCGCCGCTGCTACGCGGAGCTGGTGCGCGGCCGCCGGTACAACGCGCAGGCCACCGCGCTGACCAAGCAGGGGCGGCTCGCCGTCTACCCGTCCACCGTGGGCCAGGAGGCCTGCGAGATCGCGGCGGCACTGGTCCTGGAGGACCGGGACTGGCTCTTCCCGAGCTACCGGGACACCCTGGCGGCCGTCGCGCGCGGGCTGGACCCCGTACAGGCGCTGACACTGCTGCGGGGCGACTGGCACACCGGCTACGACCCGCGCGAGCACCGGATAGCCCCGCTGTCCACCCCGCTCGCCACCCAGCTGCCGCACGCGGTGGGGCTGGCGCACGCCGCCCGGCTGCGCGGCGACGACGTCGTCGCCCTCGCCATGGTCGGCGACGGCGGCACCAGCGAGGGCGACTTCCACGAGGCACTGAACTTCGCCGCCGTCTGGCAGGCGCCGGTGGTCTTCCTCGTGCAGAACAACGGATTCGCGATTTCCGTCCCGCTGGCCAAGCAGACCGCCGCCCCGACGCTGGCCCACAAGGCCGTGGGGTACGGGATGCCCGGCCGGCTGGTCGACGGCAACGACATCGCGGCGATGCACGAGGTGCTGACCGAGGCGGTCCGGCGGGCCAGGGCGGGCGGCGGTCCGACCCTGATCGAGGCCGTCACGTACCGGATGGAGGCGCACACGAACGCCGACGACGCCACCCGCTACCGGGGCGACGCCGAGGTCGAGGCCTGGAAGGCGCACGACCCGGTCGAGCTGCTTGAGCGCGAGCTGACCGCACGCGGGATCCTCGACGAGGCGGGCGTCCAGGAGGCGCGCGACGCGGCCGAGACGATGGCCGCGGCGCTCCGCGAGGGAATGAACGCGGACCCGGTGCTGGACCCGATGGACCTCTTCGCGCACGTCTACGCGGAGCAGACCGGCAGGCTGCGAGAGCAGGCGGCCATGCTGCGCGCCGAGCTCGACGCGGAACTCGACGCCGAAGCCGGCACGGAGGGAGACGCATGACCACGGTGGCGGCGAAGGCGGCGAAGTCCGGGGTCAAGCCCGCGACGATGGCCCAGGCCCTGACCCGGGCGATGCGCGACGCGATGGCCGAGGACCCGACGGTCCACGTCATGGGCGAGGACGTCGGCACGCTCGGCGGGGTCTTCCGGATCACGGACGGCCTCGCGAAGGAGTTCGGCGAGGACCGCTGTACGGACACCCCGCTCGCGGAGGCGGGCATCCTGGGCGCGGCGGTCGGCATGGCCATGTACGGGCTGAGGCCGGTCGTGGAGATGCAGTTCGACGCGTTCGCGTACCCGGCCTTCGAGCAGCTGATCTCGCACGTCGCGAAGATGCGCAACCGTACGCGGGGCGCGATGCCGCTGCCGATCACGATCCGGGTGCCGTACGGCGGCGGGATCGGCGGCGTGGAGCACCACTGCGACTCCTCCGAGGCGTACTACCTGGCCACGCCCGGCCTGCACGTGGTCACCCCGGCGACGGTCGAGGACGCGTACGGCCTGTTGCGCGCGTCGATCGCGAGCGACGACCCGGTGGTCTTCCTGGAGCCGAAGCGGCTCTACTGGTCGAAGGCCGACTGGTCGCCGCAGGCACCGGCCGCGGTGCCGGGCATCGGCAAGGCGCTGGTCCGGCGCACGGGCACGAGCGCGACGCTGATCACGTACGGGCCCTCGCTCCCGGTGTGCCTGGAGGCCGCCGAGGCGGCGCGCGAGGAGGGCTGGGACCTGGAGGTCGTGGACCTGCGCTCGCTGGTCCCCTTCGACGAGGACACGGTCGTGGAGTCCGTACGCCGGACCGGGCGCGCGGTGGTCGTCCACGAGGCGAACGGCTTCGGCGGACCGGGTGCGGAGATCGCCGCCCGGGTCACGGAGCGCTGCTTCCACCACCTGGAGGCGCCGGTGCTGCGGGTGACGGGCTTCGACATCCCGTACCCGCCGCCGATGCTGGAGAAGCACCACCTGCCGGGTGTGGACCGGATCCTGGACACCGTCGCCCGCCTGCAGTGGGAGAACTGATGCCGCAGGTCATGGAATTCAAGCTGCCCGATCTCGGTGAGGGCCTGACCGAGGCCGAGATCGTGCGCTGGCTGGTGGCGGTGGGCGATGTCGTCGCCATCGACCAGCCGGTCGTCGAGGTCGAGACGGCCAAGGCGATGGTGGAAGTGCCCTGCCCGTACGGCGGCGTGGTCACCGCCCGCTTCGGCGAGGAGGGGCAGGAGCTTCCGGTCGGAGCCCCGCTGATCACCGTCGCGGTGGGGGCGGGCGAGGCGGGGCCGCCGGAGGCAAAGGCGGAGTCCGCGGGCTCGGGCAACGTCCTGGTGGGCTACGGCACGGACCACTCGCGCCAGGCGCGTCGACGGCGGGTGCGACCCGTCGTCGCCGCGGTCTCGGCTCCGGCCGTACCCGCTGTGCCCGCCGGGGCCGCTGCTCCGGCTCGGGTCTCGGCTCCTGCTCCGGCTCGGGTCTCGGCTCCTGCTCCGGCTCCGGCCGGGCCGGTGCCGGTGATCTCACCGCTGGTGCGGAAACTGGCCAAGGACAACGGGGTCGATCTGCGTGCCCTGCGCGGGTCGGGGCCGGAGGGCCTGATCCTGCGGGCGGACGTCGAGGCGGCGCTGCGCGCACCGGAGCCGGTGGCCGCCCCGGCGGCTGCCGTGGCTCCGGCCGTCGCGGCGACCGCGGGTGAACGGATTCCGCTCAAGGGGGTGCGTGGGGCCGTCGCCGAGAAGCTCTCGCGCAGCCGGCGTGAGATTCCGGACGCCACGTGCTGGGTCGACGCGGACGCCACCGAACTGATGGCGGCCCGGGCCGCCATGAACGCGGTGGGCGGGCCGAAGATATCGGTGCTCGCGCTGCTGGCCCGGATCTGCACGGCCGCGCTGGCCCGGTACCCGGAGCTCAACTCCACCGTGGACCTGGAGGCGAAGGAGATCGTCCGGCTGCCGGCCGTGCACCTGGGCTTCGCGGCCCAGACGGAACGGGGGCTGATGGTGCCGGTGGTGCGCGATGCGCATACGCGCAATCCGGAGTCCCTGTCGGCGGAGTTCGCCCGGCTGACGGAGCTGGCGCGGGCCGGGAAGCTGGCGCCGGCCGATCTGACGGGCGGGACGTTCACCCTGAACAACTACGGGGTGTTCGGGGTCGACGGCTCCACTCCGATCATCAACCACCCGGAGGCCGCGATGCTGGGGGTCGGGCGGATCATGCCGAAGCCGTGGGTGCACGGTGGAGAGCTTGCGGTCCGTCAGGTCGTGCAGCTGTCCCTGACGTTCGACCACCGGGTCTGCGACGGGGGTACGGCGGGCGGCTTCCTCCGCTACGTCGCGGACTGCGTGGAGTCCCCGGCGGTCCTGCTGCGCAGCCTGTAGCTCCACTGGGTGGGGGCCGGGGCGGGGCGGGGCGCTGCGCGGAGCCTGCCGCGCCCCGCCCCGCCCCTCCCCGGCAGTACCGAATATGCGGCTCCGCCGCGTGGGGTCCCCCGGACGGAGCCCGGGGGAGGGCCTGGGGCGGAGCCCCAGGAGGCCCGGTCGCAGGCTAGGACGGCGGCAGTACCGGCGGGTGCCAGGCCGCGTGGCGGAGGATCGCGCGGACGGTGGCGCCCGACGGGGCCAGGCGCAGGGCCGTGTCGCGCGCGGCCACCGCCAGCGGGTGGTTGAGGCGGTGGCCCAGGCGGCCCGCCCGGCGGGCCGCGCGGGCCACGGCTTCGGCGCGGGGCCGGCGCACGGCGTCGTAGCGGGCCAGCGCGGCCTCGGCGGACGGCCCGGCGGCCAGTTCGGCGGCCAGCACCACCGCGTCCTCCAGCGCCTGGCAGGCGCCCTGCCCGAGGTTCGGCGTCATGGCGTGCGCCGCGTCCCCGAGCAGTGCGGTCCGGCCCACTGCGTACGAGGGCAGCGGCGCGACCAATTCGTGGATGTCGTGGTGCAGGACGTCCTCGGGCCGGGTCGCCGCCAGGAGCGCGGGCACGGTCCGGTGCCAGTCGCCGAAGCGGTGCGTCAGGAAGGTGAGCGGTTCCCGGTGGCGGATCCCCGGCGGGGCCGCCAGTACCGCGTGCCATTCCGCCCGGCCGTCGGGCAGGCCGATGTGCCCGAACTCCGCCCCCGGCCCCCACGTCAGCTCGAAGTCGTCCTCCAGGGCCACCGAGCGGGAGGCCCTGCCGGAGCCGGGCTGGTCGCCTCCGCGATCAGGCCGTAGCCGAAGCCGCGGGCGCGACGAGCAGCAGCTTGCCCACGTGGCTGCTCGATTCCATGACCCGGTGCGCCTCGGAAGCCTCCTGCATGGGGAACGTCGCGTGCACCACCGGCCGCACCCGCCCCGCAGACACCAGAGGCCACACGTGCTCCCGTACGGCCGCGACGATGGCCGCCTTCTCCTCCAGCGGACGGGCCCGCAGCGAGGTGGCGGTGATCGCGGCCCGCTTGGCCAGCAGCGCGGCGAGGTTCAGTTCCGCCTTCACCCCGCCCTGGAGCCCGATCACGGCCAGCCGGCCGTTCACGGCGAGGGCGTCCACGTTCCGGGAGAGGTACTTCGCCCCCATGATGTCCAGGATCACGTCCGCCCCGGCTCCGCCAGTCGCCGCCCGCACCTCGGCCACGAAGTCCTGCTCGCGGTAGTCGATCAGGATGTCGGCGCCCAGTTCCCTGCAGCGCGCCAGCTTCTGCGGGCCGCCGGCCGTCACCGCGACCGTCGCGCCGACCGCCTTCGCCAGCTGGACCGCCATCGTCCCGATGCCGCTGGACCCGCCGTGCACCAGCAGGGTCTCGCCGGGGCGCAGCCCGGCCACCATGAATACGTTGGACCACACGGTCGTCACGACCTCGGGCAGCGCGGCCGCGGTCACCAGGTCCACGCCCTTCGGTACGGGCAGCAGCTGGCCGACCGGTACGGCCACCCGCTCCGCGTACCCGCCGCCGGCCAGCAGGGCGCACACCTCGTCGCCCACCGACCAGCCCGACACTCCCGGTCCGACCGCCGAGATGCGCCCGGAGCATTCCAGGCCCGGGTAGCGGGAGGCGCCGGGCGGGGGATCGTAGAACCCCTGGCGCTGGAGGACATCGGCGCGGTTCACGGCGCTCGCCGCGACCTCGACGAGGACCTCGCCCTCGCCGGCCACCGGATCGGGTACGTCGGTCCAGACGAGGGCCTCGGGGCCGCCGGGCTGCTCGATGGTGATCGCATGCATGGCCCGGAGGCTACGCCACCTCGCGCCTACTCGGCAGAACCCAGTTTCACCGGCGGCGAAGTCGGCGGTGCCGCCCGCACGATGGTGATGAGACGGTCCGTCAGCTGGAGCGGGCTCGCGTGCGGGTCGTCGTACGCGAGCAGGCGGTGCCCGCGCAGTACGCTCACCACCAGGTCGTCCGTCTCCCGTACCGACTTGCCCACCTCGGCCCGGTTGACGGGCCGTTCGATGAGGTCGAGGCCGCTGCCCTGCTGGATCAGGTCTTCCATCACGGTGCCCGCGCTGGGGCTGAGGACGGAGAGGCCCAGCAGGCGGCCCGCCGCGCTCGCGCTCGTGATGACGGCGTCCGCGCCGGACTGGCGCAGCAGCGGCGCGTTCTCCTCCTCGCGCACCGCTGCGACGATCTTCGCGCCCCGGTTGAGCTGCCGCGCCGTCAGCGTGACCAGTACCGCGGTGTCGTCCCGCTGGGTGGCGATGATGATCTGGCGGGCCTTCTGCAACTCGGCGCGGAGCAGGACGTCGGAGCGGGTGGCGTCGCCGACCACGCCCGTGAAGCCCTCCGCGTTGGCCGTGTCGATCACCTTGGCGCTGGGGTCGACGACGACGACCTGCTCCCTGGAGAGGCCGGTGGCCAGCAGCGTCTGCAGGGCCGAGCGGCCCTTGGTGCCGAAGCCCACGACCACCGTGTGCTCACGCAAGTTCTTCCTCCAGCGGTTCAGCCGCCACTCTTCGCGGGTCCGTTCCGTCAGGACCTCCAGGGTGGTTCCGACCAGGATGATCAGGAACAGCACGCGCAGCGGCGTGATCAGCAGGATGTTCGTCAGCCGGGCGCCGTCGCTGTACGGGACGATGTCGCCGTAGCCGGTCGTCGAGAGCGTCACCGTCGCGTAGTAGACGCAGTCGAGCAGGTCGACCTGGCCGTTGGCGTTGTCGTGGTAGCCCTCGCGGTCGAGCCACACGATCAGGACGGTGAGGAACAGGACGAACAGAGCCATCAGCAGGCGCCGGGTGACCTGTCGGAGCGGCTTTTCGACGATGCGCTTGGGCAGTTTGATGCGCCGGGAGACGAGTTTCTCGTCGGCGTCACGGGCCATGGCGTCGGAGCCGGGAAGTTTCACGTGAAACATCCTCCCGAGGCCCACGGCAGATCCAGGATCTCCAGCTCCTGCCCGGACCGGGCACCGTGCGGGGGTACGACGGCCAGCGCGTCGGCGGCCGCAACGCCGCGCAGCATCGCGGGACCGTTGTAGCGCAGCGGCACCGCGTGCTCGCCGCTCAGCAGGACCGGGACCAGCCGGGTGTCGTACGGGTGGCCCGGTACGTCGCCCTCGACCGTGGCCGTGTAGCGGGGGCGCCGGCGGCGGCCGGCCAGGGCGCGCAGCAGCGGATCGGCGAGGGTCAGCAGCCCGGAGACTGCGGCGAGGGGGTTCCCGGGCAGCCCGACCAGGTACCGGACCGCGTTCCGGTCGTCGGTCCGGTCGCCGATGCGGTCGCCGACGCTGTCGTCGGTCCGGTCACCGATGCGGGCCAGCAGCATCGGGTGGCCGGGGCGTACCGCCACCCCGTCGACCAGGAGTGCGGCGCCGGCCCGGCGCAGGACGGGGTGGACGTGGTCGACGGGCCCGGAGGCGGTGCCGCCGGTGGTGACGACGACGTCGGCGCAGGAGGTGGTGACGGCCTCGAGCAGGGCTTCGGCCCCGGCTGGGTCGTCGCCGAGCCGCCGTGTGCCGATGACCTCGGCGCCGAGGCGGGTGAGCCAGGGGCCGAGCATGGGGCTCAGCGCGTCGCGGATCAGGCCGTCGTGCGGGCGCCCCTCGGTGAGGAGCTCGTCGCCGAGCACCAGGATCTCCACGCGGGGGCGGGGCCGGGTGGTCAGCTCGTCGTACCCGGCGGCCGCGGCGAGGCCCAGTACGGCGGGGGTGACCAGGGAGCCGGCGGGCAGCAGCAGGTCGCCCGAACGGCACTCCTGGCCGCGGGGGCGGATGTCCTGGCCGGTGTGGACGGGCCGGCCGGCGAAGAGCTGCGTGCCGCTCTCGCGGCAGTGCTCGCTGCGGACGACGGCGGTGGTGTCGCCGGGGATCCGGGCCCCGGTGGCGATGCGTACGGCCTCGCCGTCCACGAGGGGCTCGGGCCGCTCGGAGCCGGCCAGCACCCCGTCGCCGGCGCGGACGGTCCACGGGCCGGGACCGGCGACGGCCCAGCCGTCCATGGCGGAGGTGTCGAAGGAGGGCAGGTCGGTCAGGGCGTCCAGGGGCTCGGCCAGGACCTCGCCGAGGGCGTCCGCGAGGGCGACCTGGTGGGTACGGGACCGCACCCCGCTGCCGGCGTGGACGGCGATGTCCCGGGCCCGCGGCCAGGCGGTGGCGCGGTGGCCGCCGCCTCCGCCGCCGGGCTCGGGGGTGCGGCTGACCAGGGCCAGGGCCTGGTCCAGGGCGTGTTCGGCGTCGGTGGGGGTCATCCGGAGCCGTTCTCTTGAGACGTGGCGTCGGTCTCCGCCTCGGCGGCCCAGCGCAGCGCCAGGTCGGCCGCCTTGCGGGAGGCTTCGGCGACGGCCTGGGCGGGGTCGGCCCCGGTGGCCTCGGCCCGCGCCGCCGCGTAGCCGACCAGGAAGGTGGTCAGCGGTGCGGCGGGCCGGGCGACGCCGTGCGCGGCGTCACGGGCGAGGTCGAGCAGGGTCTTGGTGTCGACGGGGAGGTCGAGGCCCAGCTCGTTCTTGACGGCGGTGATCCATTGGTCCAGCACGGTTCCATGCTCTCTGATCCGGGCGCGGGCGACGGCGAGATCCTCCCAGGTGTCGCAGTCGAAGGAGGCGAGTGGCTGGGCCGAGACGCGGGCCAGGTCCAGTTCGGCGGTGACCGCGCGCAGCGGGAGCCCCGTGAGGTTGCCGTGCTCGGTGGCGAGGAGGGCCAGCTCGCGGCGGAGCGGTTCGGTCCGGTAGACGGCGATCAGCGGCTGGTCGCGGCCGGCCGGATCGCGCAGCAGCGCGCCCTCGCGCCCGCCGGGAGCGGTCAGCAGGGACCGTACGGTCTCGCGGTCCAGGAACGGCAGGTCCGCCGAGAGCACGAGGACCAGCTCGGCGGTGGTCTGCCGCAGTCCGGCGTCCAGCGCGGCCACCGGGCCGCCGCCGGGCGGCTCCTCGCGGGTCCAGCGCACCGGGCGGGCGGTGGCCCGGCGGCCGCCGACCACGACGGTGGTCCGGGCGTCCGGGCAGGCGTCCAGGACGCGGTCGAGGAGGGGGCGGCCGCCTACGCTCAGCGCGGGCTTGTCCGCCCCGCCGAGGCGCTGCGCGCCACCGCCGGCCAGGACGATCGCGTCGTAGCTCATGCCCCAGAGTATGCGGGGCGTCGTGGCCCCCGGCGGGTCCCGAAGATCCGGGGCTCCGCCCTGCTCTCCGAGCCTCGAACGCCGGGCGGGGCTTGATGTGCTCGGCCGGTCTGAAAGACCGGGGCCCCGCACCCCGCGCCTCTGACGGCAGCGGAGCTTGATGTGCCCGGCGGGGCTGGATGTGCGCGGCCAGGCTGGGTTCGGTGGGGCCGGGTTGTGTTCGGCGGTGCCGGGTGTCCGGCAGGGCCGGGAAGGCGGAGGCGGGTCCGGATCGCGCTGTGTGCGGTTCGGACCCGCCGTTGTCGTGCTGCTGACCCGCCGGGGCCTAGAGGTACGGGCCCGAGCGGATCGCTCCGTGGCCGCCGTCCTCGTCGTCGTGCGGGGCGCCGGGCGGGAGGGCGCGGCGCATCTGTTCGAGCTGGGCCCGCGCCGCCATCTGCTGCGCGAACAGGGCCGTCTGGATGCCGTGGAAGAGGCCTTCGAGCCAGCCCACCAACTGCGCCTGGGCGATGCGCAGTTCCGCCTCGGAGGGAATGGCCTCCTCGGTGAACGGGAGGGACAGTCGCTCCAGTTCCTCCACGAGCTCCGGGGCCAGACCGTCCTCCAGCTCCTTCACCGAGGCGGCATGGATGTCCTTGAGCCGGACCCGGCTCGCCTCGTCGAGAGGCGCGGCACGTACCTCTTCCAGGAGTTGCTTGATCATGCTGCCGATCCGCATGACCTTGGCGGGCTGTTCGACCATCTCCGTCACCGGGACCTCGCGCGACTCGTCATCGGCGTCGCCGACCGTCATCCCGTCCTGTCCGACGATCAGGACGTGCGGGGGACTGTCCTGCGACCGTTCACTCCTCGGCATCTCCATGCCGTCATTCTCTCGCACACCTTCGTTAGCAGACGGTGTGCCCCCGTACGAGCGTGATCCACCCTGCACGGGGGCACGAGATCAGCCCGCCGCCCGCCGGGCCAGGGCGTCGTTCGACCGCGTCACCAGGGCCGCCAGCAGCGCGGCGCCCAGCGGCACCGCGATCAGCAGCCAGCCGAGGGTGTCCCAGGGCACCGCGATCGGCACGTAGGGCACGGAGTCCACGGGCATGTAGCCCATGTCGACGCCCGACCGGTACAGGTGCTCCAGCTCCCGCTGCTGGACGAGGCGCAGCCCGGCCGCCGGCAGCACTCCGGCCGCCGAGCCCAGGACGACACCCATCAGAGCGACCACCCCGCACTGGAAGCCGCTCAGGGTCCGCCGCACCCGCGGGGCCGCGCCCACGGCCGCCAGGGTCTTCAGATCGGCCTCGGCGTCGGCCTGGGCGAGGCCGGTGGCGATACCGGCCGCGCCGATGGTGACCAGGCCCGCGAAGACGGTCAGGGCGAGCAGGACCAGGTCGCTGCCGGCCTCGTAGCCCGCCTCGATCCGCAGGCTCGCCTCCACGCCCATGCGGTCGATCTCCCCCTCCATCTTCTGCCGCTGTTCCGTACGGGCCGTCCCGTCGAGGGTGAAGTACGAGCCGAACGGCGCCGTGCTCAGCCCGGCGGCCTTCGCGGCCCCGGGCGGCAGGACCAGTTCCAGGCCCCAGCCCTCGGCGCCGTCGGGTGCCTGGTGGACGGGCAGGACCTTGTCCTCGCCCGGCGGGTCCTCCCCGGGCCTGACGGCGTCGGCCGCCTCCGGGTCGGTGACGAGCCGCAGGGTGACCTTGCCGTCCTTGACGTTGCGCTTGTCGAAGGAGACGGCCTGGCCCGCCTTGAGCGCGGAGACGGAGCCCGGGTCGGTGACCGCCAGCACGGCGAGCAGCTTCTCGTCGGCGACGACGGTGGTGTGCGAGGCGCTGTGCCGCGACTCCTTGCACCGCCAGTCCTGACGCAGCGCCTTGGCCTGCTCCGGGGTGAAGGAGGCGGGGCCGTTCTCTGCCTCGCGCAGCGGGCAGCGCTGATCCTTGGGCACGAGGATCTCGGCGCGGCCGCACCCCGGCTCCGAGGTGTAGGGCTCGCAGCCCGGCTTTCCGACGACCACCCGTTCCACGTCCGCCCGCTGCGCCAGCGGGAGTTCCTTCGCCAGGGCCTCGCGCAGCGCGGGCACCTCCTTGTGACCGCTGCTCTCGGTGACCTGGAAGATGCCGGCGCCGTGCGGGAGGTCGGCGACGTACTCGTGCCGGTTCTGCAGGTCCCTGCTGTGCTCGTACGTGGCCACCGCGACGGTGCCGGCCACGGCGGCCAGGACGGCGGCCACGGCGGGTGCCGTACGCCCGCGGTTGCGCACGGCGTCGCGCAGGGCGAGCCGCGGCGACAGCGGCAGCCACCGGCCGAGCCGCCCGAACAGGCCGACCAGGACCGGGGTGAGGGCGACGATGCCGAGCTCGGCGATGGCGCTGCCGCCCGCCACGACTGTGGAGCCCATGTCGGAGGTGGTGCCGTACAGGGCGATCGCGGCACCGCCCGCGACGGCCAGGAGACCGAGGACGGGCAGCACCCGGTTGGCGTGCCGGATTCCGCGGCGGCCGGTCAGCGAGGCCAGGACGGTCTGGCGCGAGGCGGTGACCGCCGGGACGATCGCGGCCAGCAGGCCGGTCAGCACGGCGAGCAGGGCGATGCCGGCCAGTTCCAGCGGGCGGACGTCGAAGCCGCCGAAGCGGTTGCCGAGCTGGTCCTCCAGCACCGGCCGCAGCAGCACGGTGAGCGCCACGCCGATGGCCGTGCCCACGACGGCGGACACGGCGCCGATGACCAGGCCGCCCGAGAGCACGATGGCGCGGATGTGGCGCCGGTCGCCGCCGTTCGCGCCGACCAGGCCGAGCTGCCGGCGCGAGCGCCGGGCGCCGACGGCGAAGGCCGGGCCCGCGAGCAGGCATATCTCCAGCATGGCGAGGCCCACGACGGTGGCCAGGGCGGCCATTTCGGTGACCCGGCTACTGCTGGACTCGAACTGCTCCCTGGGTTCCTGCTGGTAGAGCGGTACCTCGGAGTCGGCGGGCGGGTTCAGGACGACGGCGCGGGACAGGACCGTCACGCCCTCGGCGTTGGCCTCCTTGACCATGTTCCACGTGAAACCATCCCCGCCGACCGTGACCAGGTAGGTGTCCTGCAGCCGCATCCCGGATCCACCGGAGGCCCGCAGGGCCTGGTCGAGCGGGGCGAGCAGGGTCCCGGGCGGGGCGATGAGCTCGTCCTTCTTGAGCGCGGAGGGAAGTTCGTACGCCCCGACGATCTCGTACGCGGAGGTCGCGCCCCGCGGGGTGACCGCGGAACCGACGTGGAAGCCGGAGTGCTTCAGGAAGGCGTTGGTGGCGATGACCTCGCCCGGCCGCTCGGGCAGCCGGCCGCGGTCGAGCGTGAGCAGACCCGCCACCACCGGGCTGGAGGTGTCGAGTTCGCGGAGCTCGGTGTCGAGCAGCCCGTGCGTGGTGCGGACCTTGCTGTAGGCGCTGCTGTCCTTGACGGACGGGGCGCCGGCCGGGAGCGCGGCGGGCACCGCGTCCGCGTTCTCCTTGGGCGTCTTCGACGGGGTGTTCGCGTCGTAGCCGCCGACGGGTGCGTAACTGGTGCCGTCGGGCTTCTGGTAGATGGGCCCGCCCATGTCCGAGACGCTCAGCGCGGCGTCGGCGCTGCCGATCCGGCGCGCCAGCGACTGCTGGGGGGAGAGCTCGGCGCTGCGCAGCGTGAGGTCGGCGGCGCTCACCCCGACGATCGGCAGGGCGATCATCGCGAGGACCAGGGCGCTGCGGCCCTTGGCGCGCCAGGCGTCGCGGCGGGCTATTCGCAAGGCCGCGACCCAGGAGTGGTACCAGCCTTGGAGCGAGGAGGTCACTGGCCGGCCGCCTGCCCCGAGAGGAGGGAGTCGGCGTGGCTGCGCAGGGTCTCGTCGACCACGCTGCCGTCGCGCAGGAAGACCACGCGGTCCGCCCAGGCGGCGAACCGCGGTTCGTGGGTGACCAGGATCCCGGCCGCGCCCGCGTCGCAGCGGGAGCGCAGCAGGGCGAGGACGGATTCGCCGGTCTCGGAGTCCAGGGCGCCGGTGGGTTCGTCGGCGAGGACCAGGCGGCGGTCGCCCACGAGGGCGCGGGCGATGGCGACGCGCTGCTGCTGCCCGCCGGACATCTCGTCGGGGAAGCGGTCGGCGAGCTCGCCCAGGCCCATCTCCTCCAGTGCGGCGAGCGCGGCGACGCGGGCCTTGCGGGCGGAGGTGCCGTCGAGTTCGCGGGGCAGGGCCACGTTTTCGGCGGCGGTGAGGGCCGGGATCAGGTTGTAGTCCTGGAAGACGTACCCGATGCTGCGGCGGCGCAGCGCGGCCAGCTCCTTGCGGCTCGCCGCGGTGATGTCGGTGCCCTCGACGATCACTCGGCCGCCGGTCGGGGTGTCGAGGCCGCCGGCGAGGGTGAGCAGCGTGGACTTGCCGGAGCCGGAGGGGCCCATGACGGCGACGAGTTCGCCGGGGAAGACGGAGAGGTTGATGCCGCGCAGGGCGTGGACTTCGGTGGCTCCGCTGCCGTGGGTGCGGACGAGCTGCTCCAACTGCAGTACGGGGCTCTGGTGCTGATCGGGCATGAAGGGTTCCCCCCTGGGACGAACGTTCAGCCCCGCCGCGTGCGGGCGGTACGGGGCCGGCCGGCGGCGGCTGTGGCGGTCGTGGTCGTGGTCGTGTCGGCCGGGTTCGGGGCCGGGGTGTCGGCGGCCTGGGGCGGTTCGGGTGCGGCGGCTCTCCCGTCGGCCGGCGAGGAGAGCCGGACGAGCCGGGATTCGCAGTGGTCGAGCCAGCGGGCCTCGGCCTCGGTCTGGAAGATGAGCTGTTCCAGGACCAGCAGCCAGGCCACGTCGTCGCGTTCGCGGGACTGCCCGCTCTCGACCGCGGCGAGCGCAGTGGCCTTGAGCCGGGTGTAGTCCTGCATCGCCCTGATCGTGGCGTGCCGCTGGGACTGGATGACGGCGCGGATGTCCACGCCGGGGGCGCCCACGGCCATGGCGAGCTTGATGGACAGCTCGTCACGGGGCGGATTGGCGCGGTCGACCGGGCGCTCGTACCACTCGCGCAGTTCGGTGCGGCCGCTGTCGGTGATGGCGTAGAGGGTGTGCCCGGCGGCGTCCTCGCCGCCGGGGGCGACCAGGCCGTCGCGTTCCAGACGGGCGAGGGTGGTGTACACCTGCCCGACGTTGAGCGGCCAGGTGGAGCCGGTGCGCGATTCGAACTCGGTGCGCAGCTGGGACCCGTACCGAGGTCCCCGTTCGAGCAGGGCGAGAAGCCCGTGACGGATCGACATACTCGGTATGTATACCGAGTATGTTCACCCCCTGCAACCATCTCCGGTCGTACGTCCCAGGGGGGACGCCGAGGCCTGCCGGGTGGTCACGACCCTCTGCGCAGCCGCACGCCGAGGTAGCCCAGCCCCAGTCCCATCAGGGCGAATCCGGTGCCCAGCGGCAGGATGTGGGCGGCCAGGTCGGCGGCCCGTTCGTTCGGCTCGGTGCCGAGGGCCCTGACCACCACCTCGGGCGGAGTCGGCACGACGCGCGGCGGGTCGCGGAGTTCGGGGGGTACGGGGGCTACGGGGGGCACGGCGGGCACGGCGGGTACGGCGGGTGCGGCGGGTACGGCGGGCACGGGGCGCGCCGGCCGCACCGGCAGTGGGCGGGAGGCGACCAGCATCTCCGGGTTCGCGGGCTCGGCGGCGGGCCTGCCCGGCCGCTCCCGCCCGGACCCGGCGGCGCTGCCCGCCAGCCCCTCGCGCACGTCCTCGGGTACGTCGTCCAGCACGGGCGCCGTGACGTGCGACCGGCCGTACGGGGGAACGGCCCGTACGCGAATGCCGAGCGCGGAAACGGCGGGTACGCGAATGCCGAGCGCGGGAACGGCGCCTACGGGAACGGCGCCTACGGGAACGGCGCGTACGGGAACGGCTCGTACGGGAACGGCGTACGCGGGGCCGGCGGCCGCGAGCGCGGCGGCGGTCAGTACGACCCAGGCCAGCCGGCGCGGCGGGCGGAAACCTTGGATCACGGGTGCCCCTCCCGTCCGAGAGACGAGCTGTCCCGCCCAGGCTTACATAGTGGGGCAAAAGCGGCATCCCGGGCCCCTCATCGGGGTACCCGGGATGTCGGTGTGTCGCGCCCTGACCGGGCCGACGTGAGGTCGGAGGTGCCGGAGCCGCTACTCCGGATTGCCGGTGGACACGGTCAGCGTGTACTCCGTGCCCTCCTTGTTGATCGGGTCGTCGGGCCGCGGGCTCTGCTCGAGCACCATGTCCTTGCCGTACACGGCCTCGTCCTTCTCGACGATCGTGTACTTGCCGCCCGAGGCCTGGATGCACTCCTTCACGGAGAGCAGGTTCTTGTAGCGCAGGTCCGGCGCCTGGTACTTCCCCGCGTCCTTGTAGTGCTTCGTCGGCTCCTTGCACTTCTTCGGGTCGATCGTGCGCGAGGGGTCCGGCCCCTTGAACCCGGCCTTGGCGGAGCCGCTCGCCGAGGTTCCCGGGGACGCCGTGGTGTTGCCCTTGTCGTCGTCGCCGTTCATCGCGATCGCGGCGATCAGACCGCCGACGGCCAGCAGGGCCACCGCGATGGCGCCCACGATCACCGGCATGTTCCGCTTCTCGCCCCCGGCCCGTCCGGCGGTACCGCCGGCCGTGGTCGCCGGCGAGATCGTGTACGGCGGCGGGGTGTGCGGCGCGTACTGCTGCTGCGGCGGCGGAGTGTGCGGGTAGGCGTAGCCGCCCTGCGGCTGCGGGGCCGGCGTCGGGGCGTAGGGGGACGGCGCCTGGGTGTGCTGCGGCTGGTACGGCTGCTGCACGGACGGCGGCGCCTGGTACCCGGAGTCCACCGGCGGGAACACGGCCGAGGCCACGCCCGCGCCGTTGCCGCCGGTGGTGGCGCCCTGGACGATGACCGGGGCCCCGGTCCGCCCGGAGCCCAGCACCCGCGCGACCTCGTCGCCCATGGCCGCCGCCGTGGGGAAGCGCTCGTTCGGGTTCTTCTTCAAGGCCCGCGCCACCAGCGCGTCCATCGCCGGGGTCACCGAACGGTTGATGGAGGACGGAGCGACCGGCTCCTCCTGCACGTGCGCGTACGCGATGGCCAGGGGCGAGTCGGCATCGAACGGAATCCGCCCGGTCAACAGCTGGAACAGCATGATGCCGACGGAGTACAGGTCGGAGCGGGCGTCGACGCCGCGCCCCAGCGCCTGCTCGGGCGACAGGTACTGCGGGGTGCCGACGACCATGCCCGTCTGCGTCATCGAGGTGACGCCCGACTGCATGGCGCGGGCGATGCCGAAGTCCATCACCTTGACGACGCCGCGCTTGTTCACCATGACGTTGCCGGGCTTGATGTCGCGGTGGACCAGGCCCATCTCGTGGCTGGTCTCCAGCGCGGCCAGCACGTCGGCCGTCACCTTCAGCGCCTTCTCCGCCGGCATCGCCCCGTACTGCCGGATGTCCGCGTCGAGCACCGAGCCGAGCGGCTGGCCCTCCACGTACTCCATGACGATGTACGGCATCACCGCGCCGTCGTTCGAGCCCGAGGCGAACGTCACTTCACCTTCACCGGTATCGAATACCGAGACGATGTTCGTGTGCGACAGTTTGGCTACAGCCTGGGCCTCGCGGCGGAAACGCTCCCGGAAGGACTGCTCGCGGCCGAGGTCGCTGTGCAGGGTCTTGATGGCGACCTGCCGGTCGAGCGCCGAGTCGTACGCCAGGTACACGGAGGCCATGCCACCCGCACCCAGCAAGTCCCTTAGCTGGTAACGGCCACCGGCCAGAGAGCCGCCCGCGTACTGGCCCTGAGTGCCGTCCTGGCTCATGACTGTTGCTTCCCCTCGGGATGTGTCCCTACGGCTCTGGCTGAGCGCATGTCGCGCCCAGTCTGCCGGAGGGCAAGCACACGTCAAGCCAGGTGCCCGTTCCGTGACCACACGGGCACAGGGCGCCTTGTCCGAACGGTGACCGGTTCCGAGGCTGTAGCGTTCGTCGGAGCATCAAAGAAGAGGACACCGCTGAGCGGCGGCCGAGAGAGACGACGGCGAGGACTGATGGCACCCGAACCCGAGGGAAACGGCGCCGGGATGGCCGATGGTCCTGAGCACTGGGGCGCCGGCGGCCTGGTGGGAGACGGCCGTTACCGGCTGACCCACAGGCTGGGCCGTGGCGGCATGGCCGAGGTGTTCGCCGCCGAGGACGTACGTCTCGGCCGCACCGTCGCCGTGAAGCTGCTGCGCGCGGACCTGGCCGAGGACCCGGTGTCCAAGGCCCGCTTCACCCGCGAAGCGCAATCCGTCGCCGGGCTCAACCACCATGCCGTCGTCGCCGTGTACGACTCGGGCGAGGACCGGGTCGGCCCGAACACCGTCCCGTACATCGTGATGGAGCTGGTCGAGGGCCGCACCATCCGCGACCTGCTGATCAGCGCCGAGGCCCCGGGCCCCGAGCAGGCGCTCATCATCACCTCGGGCGTGCTCGAAGCGCTCGCCTACTCCCACCAGCACGGCATCGTGCACCGTGACATCAAGCCGGCGAACGTCATCATCACCGAGACCGGCGCGGTCAAGGTGATGGACTTCGGCATCGCCCGCGCCCTGCACGGCGCCCAGTCGACGATGACCCAGACCGGCATGGTCATGGGCACCCCGCAGTACCTGTCGCCCGAGCAGGCCCTCGGCAAGGCCGTGGACCACCGCTCCGACCTGTACGCGACCGGCTGTCTGCTGTACGAACTGCTCGCGCTCCGGCCCCCGTTCACCGGGGAGACCCCGCTGTCGGTGGTCTACCAGCACGTCCAGGACGCACCCGTGCCGCCCTCGCAGCTGCCGGAGGGCCAGCACCTTCCGCAGGAACTCGACGGCCTGGTCATGCGATCGCTTGCCAAGGACCCGGACGACCGGTTCCAGAGCGCCGAGGAGATGCGCGCACTGGTCCAGTACGCGCTCCAGATGTTGCACGACCAGGGGCCGAACACCGGCACCTGGAACACCGGCCCGGTCACCATGGCCCTGCCGCACGGGCGGGGCGGGGCGGCGGCCACCACGGCGATGCCCGTGGGCGGCGGGACCGGCGGACAGCAGTACGCCTCGAACACCTCGACCTCGCAGTTCCACCAGCCGATCGTGCCGCCGCTCAACCCGGACGACGGCTCGGCCTTCCCCGGCGGAGGTGGCAACAGCCAGAGCGGCCACGGCGGCGGCTACGACGGCTACGAGGACCGTGGCGCCGGCCGCTGGAAGATGTGGCTGTTCGCGGTGCTCGCGATCGTCGCGGTCGCCGCGGGTGTGGCCTACGCGGTCAAAACCGTGGGCGGCACGGGCGGCGGGGAGAACAAGCAGCCGAGCAACGTCCAGACCTCCTCCAGCGGGCAGCCGAGCGTCTCCGACACCCCGCCGACGCCGTCGTCCCACGCGAGCACGGAGGACACCCCGACGTTCACCCCGCCCACGTCGAGCCGCAGCAGGTCCCAGAGCTTCAGCACGTCGCCCTCGGCCTCGGCCTCGGCCTCACCGTCGACGTCGGCCTCCCCGACGAAGACGGCCACGAACTCGCCGTCGCCGTCGGTGTCGAAGTCGGTCACGCACTCGCCGTCGAAGCCCGTGGAGACGGGCGGGGTCAACTCCGAGGAATGACGCGCCCGGCCCTGAAAAGAGCTGGTCAGAGCGCGTGCTGGTATTTCCGGTGGGGATTGCCGGCAAGAGAGCGCACGGTGACGAACTGAGGTTCGATGCGCATGTGGACGGGGTCGAAGACCGCTCCGTCCACGAAATGCGGACCGGGGCCGAACAGTTCCCGTTCGGCGGGGGTCGGTTCGGCTGTCCGTCGTGCGGTTCCGGTGAACTGGACCGACCACAGGTGCGAGTCCCGGGAAATTGAAGTTGTCGGCCCCGTGGGCGACCCGCGCTGCCGTTGCAGGCCCGGTGGCAGCGGCCCGTCGGCCGCTGCCTAGCGGCTCTTCTCCGCCTGCAGGCGGGCCACGTACGCGGCGGCCTGCGAGCGGCGCTCCATGCCCAGCTTGGAGAGCAGGCTGGAAACGTAGTTCTTGATCGTCTTCTCGGCCAGGTGCAGCCGCTCGCCGATGACGCGGTTGGTCAGGCCCTCGCCGATCAGGTCGAGGATCTTCCGCTCCTGCTCGGTGAGGTGGGACAGGCGGTCGTCGCCCTTGCCGTTCTTGCCGTCGCGCAGCCGCTCCAGCACCCGCGCGGTGGCCACCGGGTCCAGCAGCGACTTTCCGGCGGCGACGTCACGCACGGCGCTGAGCAGCTCGTTCCCGCGGATCGCCTTGAGCACGTAGCCCGAGGCGCCGGCCATGATCGCGTCGAACAGCGCCTCGTCGTCGGCGAACGAGGTCAGCATCAGGCACTTGACGTCCTCGTCCAGGGAGCGGACCTCGCGGCAGACCTCCACACCGCTGCCGTCCGGGAGGCGCACGTCGAGGACGGCCACGTCAGGACGGGTGGCGGGGATGCGGACCAAGGCGTCGGCAGCGGTGCCGGCCTCGCCGACGATCTCGATGTCCTCTTCGACCGACAACAGCTCCTGGACACCCCGACGCACCACTTCGTGGTCGTCCAGGAGGAATACCTTGATTTTTCCGTCTTGGCGCACGACGTCAGTTTCACACACTCACCCCTTCCCTGCCGGAGTTACCCGGGATAACGTGCCGTTGTTCCCGGCCCCTGCAAGGCTGTGACCAGTGGTTGTTCCCGCTTCCGCGCATTTACTTGGAAATCCAAGCAAAAATGCAGGTCAAACGGGGTTTCGCAGTTATGCGGCGCACTGGGTAACGTGCATTGCGCAGGGCACTCGCCGGGGCACCTGTCACGCCTGAATCCCGTACACGACGCGCACACACCCCGTGCGCTGGTACGGATCCAGGTGAGCCGCACTGGACCCCGGAGAACCCGGGTGCCGGACCGACGGAGGAGCACACGTGACCGTGGAGAGCACTGCCGCGCGCAAGCCGCGACGCAGCAGTGGCACCAAGCGGGAGGCCGGCGCGGCGAGCGCCCGCAAGACCGCCGCTGCCACCGCGCAGTCGCAGGACGCCGAACCTCAGCTCGTACAGCTGCTGACGCCCGAAGGGGACCGGGTCGAGAACGCCGAAAACGCGGAATTCGCCCCCTTCGTCGCGGACATCACCACCGAGGACCTGCGCGGGCTGTACCGCGACATGGTCATGACCCGCCGCTTCGACGGCGAGGCGACCGCCCTGCAGCGCCAGGGAGAGCTGGGCCTGTGGGCCTCGCTCCTCGGCCAGGAGGCGGCGCAGATCGGCTCCGGCCGGGCGCTGAACGACGAGGACTACGTCTTCCCGACCTACCGCGAGCACGGTGTGGCCTGGTGCCGCGGGGTCGACCCGACGAACCTGCTCGGGATGTTCCGCGGTGTGAACCACGGTGGCTGGGACCCCAACACCAACAACTTCCACCTCTACACGATCGTCATCGGCTCGCAGACGCTCCACGCGACCGGTTACGCGATGGGTGTGGCCAAGGACGGCGCCGACTCCGCGGTCATCGCCTACTTCGGTGACGGCGCGTCCAGCCAGGGCGACGTCGCCGAGGCGTTCACCTTCTCGGCCGTCTACAACTCCCCCGTGGTGTTCTTCTGCCAGAACAACCAGTGGGCGATCTCCGAGCCGACCGAGCGCCAGATGCGCGTGCCGCTCTACCAGCGCGCGCAGGGCTTCGGCTTCCCCGGCGTCCGCGTCGACGGCAACGACGTGCTGGCCTGCCTGGCCGTGACCCGCTGGGCCCTGGACCGGGCGCGCCGCGGCGAGGGCCCGACCCTGGTCGAGGCGTTCACGTACCGGATGGGCGCGCACACCACCTCCGACGACCCGACGAAGTACCGGCGGGACGAGGAGACGGCGGCGTGGGAGGCGAAGGACCCGATCCTGCGCCTGAAGGCCCACCTGCTGGCCACCGGCGGTGCCGACGAGGCCTTCTTCGCCGAGCTGGAGGCGGAGAGCGAGGCGATGGGCAAGCGGGTCCGCGAGGCCGTACGCGCCATGCCCGACCCGGACACCATGGCGATCTTCGAGAACGTCTACGCGGACGGGCACGCGCTCGTCGACGAGGAGCGCGCGCAGTTCGCCGCCTACCTCGCGTCCTTCGAGGGTGGGGAGTGACCACCATGGCCATCGAGAAGATGTCTATCGCGAAGGCGCTCAACGAGTCGCTGCGCAAGGCCCTGGAGCAGGACCCGAAGGTCCTGATCATGGGCGAGGACGTCGGCAAGCTGGGCGGTGTCTTCCGGATCACCGACGGCCTGCAGAAGGACTTCGGCGAGGAGCGGGTCATCGACACCCCGCTCGCCGAGTCGGGCATCGTCGGCACGGCCATCGGGCTCGCGCTGCGCGGCTACCGGCCGGTCGTGGAGATCCAGTTCGACGGCTTCGTCTTCCCCGCGTACGACCAGATCGTCACGCAGCTCGCGAAGATGCACGCGCGCGCCCTCGGCAAGATCAAGATGCCGGTCGTCATCCGCATCCCGTACGCGGGCGGCATCGGCGCCGTGGAGCACCACAGCGAGTCCCCCGAGGCGCTCTTCGCGCACGTCCCGGGCCTCAAGGTGGTCTCCCCGTCGAACGCGAGCGACGCGTACTGGATGCTCCAGCAGGCGATCCTCAGCGACGACCCGGTGATCTTCTTCGAGCCGAAGCGCCGCTACTGGGACAAGGGCGAGGTCGACGTCGACGCGATCCCCTACCAGCTGCACAAGGCGCGGGTGGCCCGCGAGGGCGCGGACATCACGCTGGCCGCCTACGGTCCGATGGTGAAGGTCTGCCTGGAGGCGGCGGCCGCGGCGGCCGAGGAGGGCAAGTCGGTGGAGGTCGTCGACCTGCGCTCGATGTCCCCGGTCGACTTCGACGGACTGCAGGCGTCGGTGGAGAAGACCCGCCGGCTCGTGGTCGTCCACGAGGCGCCGGTCTTCCTGGGCGTGGGCTCGGAGATCGCCGCTCGCATCACGGAGCGGTGCTTCTACCACCTGGAGGCGCCGGTGCTGCGCGTGGGCGGTTTCCACGCCCCGTACCCGCCGGCCCGCCTGGAGGACGAGTACCTGCCGGGCCTGGACAGGGTGCTCGACGCCGTCGACCGCTCGCTGGCGTACTGAGGAGCCACGTTCATGACCATCCGCGAATTCAAGATGCCCGACGTGGGCGAGGGCCTCACCGAGGCCGAGATCCTCAAGTGGTACGTCCAGCCGGGTGACACCGTCACCGACGGCCAGGTCGTCTGCGAGGTCGAGACGGCCAAGGCCGCCGTGGAGCTGCCGATCCCGTTCGACGGCGTCGTGCACGCGCTCCTCTTCGAGGAGGGCACCACGGTCGACGTCGGCCAGGTGATCATCTCGGTCCAGACCGAGGGCGGTGCCGCCGAGGCCCCGGTCCAGGAGGCGGCCCCGGCCGTCGCCGCCGAGGAGCCGGCCGCCCCCGAGGCGCGCCAGCCCGTCCTGGTGGGCTACGGCGTCTCCACCGCCTCCACCAAGCGCCGCCCGCGCAAGGCTCCGGCGGGCGCGGCCACGGCCGCGCAGAACGGTACGGCCCCGGCTCCCGCTGCGGCCCCGGCTCCTGCCCCGGCAGCCGTCCCGGCGCAGCCGGCCGGCGAGCGGCCGCTGGCCAAGCCGCCGGTGCGCAAGCTCGCCAAGGACCTGGGCATCGACCTGGCGTCCGTGGTGCCCACCGGCGACGGCGGGGTCGTGACCCGGGAGGACGTCCACGCGGCGGCCGCCGCGGCGATCACCCCGCAGGCCGCGCCCGCGGCCGCCCCCGTGGCGGCTCAGGCCCCGGCCGCGGCCGAGGTGCCCGCGCGGGAGACCCGTGAGACCCGCATCCCGGTCAAGGGCGTCCGCAAGGTCACGGCCCAGGCCATGGTCGGCTCCGCCTTCACCGCGCCGCACGTCACCGAGTTCATCACCTTCGACGTGACCCGCACGATGAAGCTGGTCCAGGAGCTCAAGGCCGATCCGGACCTCGCGGGGCTGCGCGTCAACCCGCTGCTCCTGATCGCCAAGGCCGTCCTGGTGGCCATCCGCCGCAACCCGGACGTCAACGCGTCCTGGGACGAGGCGGCCCAGGAGATCGTGCTCAAGCACTACGTCAACCTGGGCATCGCGGCGGCCACCCCCCGAGGGCTGATCGTCCCGAACATCAAGGACGCCGACACCAAGACGCTCGGCGAGCTGTCGACGGCCCTGTCCGAGCTGGTCGCCACGGCCCGCGACGGCAAGACCTCCCCGGCGGACATGCAGAACGGCACCCTCACCATCACCAACGTGGGCGTCTTCGGCGTCGACACCGGTACGCCGATCCTGAACCCCGGCGAGTCCGCGATCCTCGCGGTCGGCGCGATCAAGCTCCAGCCGTGGGTCCACAAGGGCAAGGTGAAGCCGCGTCACGTCACCACGCTGGCCCTGTCGTTCGACCACCGTCTCATCGACGGCGAACTCGGGTCCCGCTTCCTGGCCGACATCGCGGCGGTCCTGGAGCACCCCCGCCGCCTGATCACCTGGGCGTAGCCACCCCGCGGCACCCACCGATGGCCGGCCTTCCCTCGCGGAGGCCGGCCATCGGCCGTGGGACGTGCGCCGGCGGGGAGGAAAACCCCTGGGCAGAGTGATCACGTCGTGTGATCATCGCCCGATGTTCTTCCGCGCTGCCACCGCAGACCCCACAGACCTGGACCGCGCCGTCGCCTACCCGGCCGACGGCCCCGTCCCCGCCCTGACCGCCGAGAAGATCCGTGAGGAGCTCGCCGCCGGACAGTTCCGCCCCGAGTGGACCTGGTTCGCCGAGGACGAGGACGGGGAGGTGCTGGCCCGCGCCCTGTGGTGGGGTCGCGCCGACAGCGAGCGGCCCATCGCCCTCGACTGCCTCCAGGTGCGGGCCTCGGTGGCCGACCCGGCCGCCGTCGCCGCCGGGCTGCTGGCAGCCGGCCATGCCGCCTTCGGCGCGCTGCCGCTCTACAACCTCTCGCTGCCGCGCGGCTGGCGGACCGACCCTGCCCTGACAGAGGCGGTCTCCTGGCGCCAGGAGGCCGCGTACAAGACCGGTCTGACCAACGAGATCGAGCGCCTGCGCTACGAATGGACCCCGGCCGCCGGGACGGCCGGGCCCACCGGGCGGCTCGTCTTCCGCGAGGGCACGGACGAGGAGTTCCTGGAGGCCTTCGTCCGGCTGTCCCACGGCAGCCTCGACGCGCACACCCGGGCCGAACTGCGCTCCATGGACGCCGAACAGCTGGCCCGCGAGGACATCGCCTTCTACCGCGACTGCCCCGGCGAGCGCTCCTGGTGGCGCCTCGCCCACCTGCCCGACGGCACGCCGGCCGGCATGGCGATCCCCTCCGCGACCCCGTACCACCGCAACGTCGGCTACCTGGGCGTCGTACCGGAACAGCGCGGCCAGGGACTGATCGACGAGGTCCTGGCCGAGATCACCCGCTTCCACGCGGCCGCGGGCGCCGACCGCATCACCGCGACCACGGACACCGTCAACGTCCCGATGGCCGCGGCCTTCGACCGGGCCGGGTACGAGGTGACGGAGATCCGCCTGGTCCTGGAGGCGCCCTCGGCGTGACCTCGTAGCCGTTGGTCGCGGGCCGGCGTCAGCCGGTGTAGTAGCCCTGGACGTCGACGACCAGGTCGGTCCGGCCGTGCGGGTTGTACAGCTCGATGTAACCGTCCGCGCTGACCGCCACGATCGTCATGGAGGCGACGTCCTTGTCGGCGCGGTAGTTCAGGCTGGACGTGGCGGGGACGGCGGTGCCGGCGGCGTGCGCCGTGATGTGGCCGTCCTCGCTCGCGTTGGTGGAGGTCGCGTTGATCACCACGGCCGCGACGCCCTGCGGCACGCCGTTCAGCCCGGTCACCTTCACCCGGGTGCTGGAACCCGGCCCGGCCTGCCCGGCCCGGCCACCGAGACCGGTACGGGTGTCCAGGACGCGGGTCGGGGTGGCGGGGACGAAGAGGCCGCTGGTGCCGACGTCTCCGGTGTGATTGCGGAACCTGCCGACGTAGTCGACGATCAGGTCGACCTCGCCGGCGTTGTTGTAGAGGCCGAGGCCGCCGCTGCCCAGGTTCATGTAGGAGATGTTGGTGACCGTCTGGCCCGGACCGAAGTTGAGGTCGGAGGTCTTCCAGACGTTCTGGGAGGCGGGGTAGACGGTGACGTGGCTCGCCTCGGTCGGCTGGGTGGCCGTGACCTGGAGGGCGAGGGTGGTGTTGCTCTGGCTGGGGTCGAGGACCGAGGAGACGTCCGCGGCGAGCGCGTTCCGCTCGCCGGCGCCCACCCGGCCCTGGCGGTCGCCGATCGTGGTGCGGGTGTCCAGCAGGCGGGTCGGCGTACCGATGGTGAAGGTGTTGCCCGGGTAGCCGTTGGCGCCCTTGGCGGTGTAGAAGCCCTGGAGGTCGACGACCAGGTGGGCGTTCCCGGTGTTGTTGTAGAGGTCGACCACGCCATTGGCGCCGACCTGCACCGTCACGCGATTGGTGGTCACACCGCGCCCGGCCGTGAAGTTGATGCTGGACACCGTCGGAACGCCGTTGCCGTCCGGGTACGCCGTCACGAAGCTGTCGATGGTCGGGTCGACGACCGTCACGTTCATCACGACGGCGGTCGGGACGGCACCGCTCATGAGGCCGAGCTTCTTGCTGATGTCGATCTTGGTTACGCTGCCCGGGCCGACCTTGCCCGACGGGGCTCCGTCACCGAACCGGGTGTCCACCAGGCGGTAGTTCGCACGGAGAAGTAGGTGCTGGCCGGGCCCACCTGCGGACCGTCTGCGGCGGTCGCGCTGTCGGCAGGCAGGACGGCGCCGACGGCGAGGACGAGGGCGGCCGTGGCCGCGGCACGGGATTACGAGCGCATGGAAATTTCCCCCCGGAAAGTCAGGCGGTCGGTCTGACCGCCGGCTCATGCTAGGTGGCGCCCCCTCACACCCCGACAACGGGGTTCCTGTGCGTACGGGACAGAGGCGGTAGCCTCCCGCCCGGGAGAGGGGGGCCGCGGTGTCCATCGCCGAATTGCAGGTGTACTCCGTCGAGGAGGCCGACGTCACGGGCGGTGTGTGCGTGGTGCGTTGCGTCGGCGGGGTGGCGCGGGCGGGCCAGGTCTATGCGGTGGGGGAGCTGCGGCTCGGGCTGCGCCGCATAGAGCGGTACGGGCGCACCGTCGGCTTCTTCGACGCCGGGCACGTCGCGAAGGTCCATCTCACCGGCGCGGTGGTCGCGTTGCTCAGTCGGGGGCAGGTGCTGACCGCCGTGCCGCCGGAGGGGCACTCGCTGGAGGAGCTGGAGGAGTGGCTGGCCACCGGCCCGCAGCTGGGCGACGAACCCCCTCCGCGGACGCTGCGCGCCCTGGCGGTGGGGTGGATGCAGGACGACCAGGTGCCGGACGGGATCCGGCTCCGATGGGGCAGGGTGGCGCTGGCCGCGACCTACCGCTGCGCGGAGGCCGAGGGCACGGGCGAGCTGGCCCGGGGGGCCGAGCTGGCCGCCGTACGGGGCTACCTGATCCGGGAGTTCGGCCCGGAACGCGGCGGCGATCCGGCGGCCCTGTGCCGGGAGCTGCTCGCGCTGATCGACCTGAACCCGCAGGAGGCGGCGGCGCGGGGCCGGATCTGGCGGGACCTCCCGCACGGCGACATACTGCACCTGCGCCGGATCAAGCTCCTGATCCCGTGGCTGGCCCTCGTCCGTCCGCACCTCGGGGACGGTGTCCCCTTGGCGGCCTCGGTGGACGCGTGGGCGGCGGTGCGTCCGTATCTGCCGTAGGCCCCCACGTCAACGGGGGTGACATCGGCTTTCGGACAATGTGATGATGGGCGCAGTGCGCGGGGGGTCGCGTGCGCCCGACTGTCGCTGGGGGAACGTCACGCCTGCCAGTCGTGCGGCGCCGCTGCATCCTTCGTGACTCCACGCAGTCCTCTTCACGAAGGAAACCCTCCTGGTGCGTCCCACTCGCACGACGGTCCTGCTCACCGCGGGTCTCGTCACCCTCTTCGGCGCCCCGGCCGCCGCGGCCGCCGAGACCCCGGCCAGCCTCTACGTCAACAATCAGGCCGACTCCAACTGCTCGGACTCCGGTTCGGGTACACAGGCCGTCCCGTACTGCACCATCTCGGCGGCGGCCAAGGTCGTGCGACCGGGCCAGACCGTGCAGATCAAGCCGGGCAAGAGGTACGACGAGGCCCTCACCGTCGACCGCTCCGGTGAGCCCGGCAAGCCGATCACCCTCGTCGCCGAAGGCCGCGATGACATCGGACTCCCAGCCAGGGTGTCACTGGGTGAGAGCTCCGTGACCGTCAGCGGCGCTTCCCACGTGGTGCTCCGCGGGCTGGTCACGACCGGTCCCGTCCGGGTCGGCGGTTCCACGGATGTCGAACTCGACTGGATGGACGTGGAGGGCGACGACGACGTCGTGGTCGGCGACGCGAGCACCGACGTGCGCCTCACCCGAAGCGAGGTGCACGGCGTCCGGATCGAAGGCGGTGCCCGGGGCACCCTCCTCGGCCGCAACTTCATCCGCAGCGGCACCGCGACGCTGGTCACGGCGGTGGATGCACCTGGCACGGTGGTCACCAACAACACCTTCCTCCTCGACTGCGTGGCAGCCCTTTCGCTCAGTGGTGCCTCCACCGGGTCCGCGGTGTTCAACAACGTGATCTACCCGGCCGACTTCACCCCCTGTCCGTCCGGCAGTGCGCACACCGGCATCGTGGTCTCGGAGAGCGCCGCCGCGGGTACGCGCGCCGACTCCAACCTGCTGGTCGACGGAGCCACGAGCCAGCTGAACGCCTACAACTGGGCCGGCACCGCCTACGAGACCGCCGCGGCGTTCCAGGCCGCGACCGGGCAGGGCGCGCACGACATCGTGACCCCGTCTGCCCCCGGCGCCATCCACGGGGACCAAGGCTCCATGGCCGTCGACTCCGGTGACTCGACGGCGCCGGGCGTGCTGCCCTCGGACAACCGGTTCTTCCCGACCGCGGACGACCCGCGCGTGCCCAACACGGGCAAGGACGGCGGCTTCATCGACCGCGGTGCCCGCGAGACCCAGGACGACCTGCGCAGCGTCTCGATGCAGCTCGACCCGCTCTGGGCTCCGGCCGGCACCACGGTGACGGCCAAGGCCTTCCCGACCAGCACGTGGTCCGCCGCCCTGACCTACCACTACGACTTCGGTGACGGGACGGCTCCGGTCGTCACCAAGGAGCGCAGCGCCGCGCACGCCTACGGCAAGCCGGGCGACTACCTGGTCAATGTGACGGCGGTCAACGGAGTGGGGAAGAAGGTCTCCGCCGAGCAGCAGACGACCAAGGTGACCGCACCCGGCCCGCTGACGGCGGGCTTCACCGCCACGCCGGTCCTGCCGACCTCGGACGGCCCGATCGGGAACGGCGCCCCGCTGACCATGTCGTTCGACCCCCGGCCCGCCACCGCGGCGCCGTGGCCGGTGACGGACGTGTACGTGGACTTCGGTGACGGTTCCTCCGAACACAGCGACCACATGGACCGCGCCTACCGGCACACCTACAGTCAGCCCGGCGACTACAAGGTGACGTTCACCCTCTATGACTCGAAGAACGGCACGTCCAAGGTCAGCCGGGACGTCCGGGTCGACTACGCGGCGTCCGGGTATGTGGCGACGGCGCCGTTCCGGGTGCTGGACACCCGTGCCACCAACGCGCCCGTGCAGGGAGGCGTGGCCACTCCCGTGGTGCTGCCCGTCGGCCTCGCCGTACCGGGTCATGAGCTCTCCGGAAGCATGGCGGCGGCGGTCCTCAACGTGACCGTTACCGGTGCCACCGAGGACACCCACCTCAGCGTCTGGCCGTCGGGTCAGCCCCGCCCGGTGACCTCGAACGTCAACGTGAAGGCGGGCGGTACCTCGTCCAACACGGTCACCGTCCCGGTGGGCGCCGACGGCAAGGTCTCCGCGCAGCTCAACTCCGGCAGGGCCTCGCTGATCGTGGACTTCGTGGGCTACTACCAGCCGAACATCGGGCAGCGGTTCAGCCCGGTGACCCCGACCCGTGTCGTCGACACCCGCGCCACCGGTGGTGCGCTGGGCGGTGGCCAGACCCGCACGGTGAAGGTCGCCGGTGTGAACGGCATCCCGGCGGATGCCACGGCGGTCGCCCTGAACCTGACCGGTACCGGTGCGACCGAGCAGGCGCACGTCATCGCCTACCCGGATCCGGCGAAGCGTCCGACGACCTCGAACCTGAACGTGGAGCCGGGCAAGGACAAGTCGAACCAGGCGATCGTCCCGGTCGGGCCGAACGGCACCATCACGCTGTTCACCAACTCCGGCTCCACCCACCTGGTCGTCGACGCGGTCGGCTACTACGGCAAGGATGCCAAGGCCCTCTTCACCCCGGTCGTGCCCAAGCGGCTCGCCGACACCCGTACGACCGGCAAGCTCGCCCCGGGCGCCACGACGACGGTGGCCGGCCTGCCGGCCAACGCCGTCGGTGCGGTCCTGAACGTGACCGCGACGGAGACCACGGGCCCCGGCTTCCTGACCGTGCACGGGTTCGGGACTCCGCGTACGGATGCGAGCAGCCTGAACACGCTCCCGGGACTGACCGTTCCGAACCACGTCACGACCCCGGTCGGGGACGGCAAGGTCAGCGTCTTCAACAGCTGGGGCGGCAGCAACCACGTGATCACCGACCTGCTGGGCTACTTCACCCAGGGCTAGCCGCAGCGGCAGCACACACCGGAGCCCCGGCCCCCGCGCGCTGCGAGGGCCGGGGCTCCCGGCTGTCCGGGATGGCTCAGCCCGCGGTCTTGGCGGCGTTGCCGAGGATCCTGGTCGGCGTGATGCGGACGACCACGCGGACGTTCTCGGCCGGGGCGTCCACGTACTCCTTGCCGGCGCCCGGGCCGAGGTACTCCTCGGCGATGCGGGCGGCGACGGCCCGGCCGGCGTCCTCGGTGACCGTGGCCGTGCCGCGGATCTCGGCGTAGAGGAAGGGGTTGGCCAGGTCGAAGACGGTCAGGCCGACCCGCCCGTCCCGGACGATGTTCCGCTCCTTGCGGCGGCCCTGCTCGGTGGAGATCAGCAGATCGCCGCCCTCGCGGGACACCCAGACCACGGAACTCTGCGGGCTTCCGTCGGGGTTGATGGTGGAGAGGACCGCCGGGTGCGGGGCGTCCAGCAGTGTGCGCACCGTGTCGTTCAGCTCAACAGTCATGGAAGAAAGGCTAGTTGCCGTGACCGGGCGAACGCCGGGCGTGCGCCGAGGCGGATGCGTCTTCGTCACGTCCAGGGGATGTTGAGCCAGGGGCTGCCGGGATCGGTCGTCAGCGCACGGTGCGCGGCGACCATCTCCTCGTACCATTCCCCGAACTCCTCCTCGTCGAAGTGCAGGCAGCGGCCGAGGACGAAGCCGACGGACAGGTCCTCCCACGAGCGGTACGCGAGCTTGCAGGCGCGGCCGGCTCGTACGACGGCGTCCTCCGTCTCCGCGAGGCTGCCGAAGCGGGCGCCGAGGCCCCAGCGGGCCATCTGGGAGGCCCGGCCGTAGTCCCAGGCCTCGACGGACCGTACGTACTTCCCTTCGGCGAGCAGCCCGTCGGCCCGGAAGCGCTGCTCGTAGCGGGCGATCCGGCCGATGACCCGCTGGATGCCCGCGATCTCGCCCTCGACCTCGGCGGCCGGGCGCGGCTCGGCCAGGGTGACGCCGTCGGGGGTGATCCGCGGCTCGGCGGCCCGTTCGGCGTTCGCCCGGAGCACGGACGCCGTGGCGTGCCGCCAGTGCTCGATGTCCACCGGTCCGGCGAACTCCTTCGCGAGGGCACGGCGGACGCGGAGGGCGAACTCCCATACGGAGCTGACCATGTCGGCGGTCAGGAGCCGTTCGGTGCTCTCCAGCCACTCCTCGCGGGTGGTGATGCCCCACCATTCCTTGAGCTTCTGGCGCTCCTTCGTGTAGCCCTGCCCGTGGTAGGCGATGGCGTTCCAGAACAGTCCGTTGCGGACGGACAGGTGGGCTCCGCAGGCCAGCCCGAAGGCCACGGGTCCGTGCAGCGGGCCGCCGATGTGGAGGGAGTGGACCTTGTTCTGCTCCAACCCGACGGGGCGCTGATTGCGGTTGCAGTGGAAGTCCCAGGTAGCCCGGTGGGCGGGTGTGGCCGGAAGGAAGACCTCGAAGGGGGTGCCGGGGTTGATGGCCAGGTACGGGGGCCCGCCGGCCGGGTAGTTGTCGACGAACCAGCCGAGGTTCTGGCACTTGAAGACCAGCTCGGGGGTCGGAACAGGGAGCATGCCCTCCGTGAAGACGGCGTAGGCGTTGGCGCGGACCTGGGGGAAGTACGCAGGGTCCAGGTGTACACGGGTGGGATTGGCGTCCTGGTAGGTGCGGGACTGCGGTACGAATAGTTCTGTGAGCGAGAGACGGTCGAAGAAGGCGGCCCAGTCGCCGCGTGCCCTGGTCTCGTGCAGCTCTCGCTCTATCGCGCTCGGAGCGGTCCAGTTCCCCATGCGGGAACCCTAGCCGGAAGCATCGAGCGCCAGTTCGGCCCATACCGTCTTGCCGACGACCCGGTCCGAGGCCCCCCACCGCTGCGAGAGCAGGCTCACGATGTGCAGCCCCCGCCCGTACTGCTCGTCGTCCCGCGCCGCTCGCGGTTCGGGCCGCCGCTCGCCTTTCGGATCGGTGACCGCGATGCGGAGCACTGCTCCGCCGAGCTCCACCTCGACCCGGAGGTACCGGTCCCGCACGGAGCCGTGCAGCAGCGCGTTGGTGGTCAACTCGCTGGTCAGCAGCGCCACGTCCGGAGCCAGCCCGGGCTGCCCCCACGCCACGGCCAGCCACGCGGCTCGCCGCCGCGCGGCCGGGACGGAGTCCTGCCGGGGCGGGTAGTTCCGTACGTCGTACCGGATGGGTTCGAGCATCTGTGCGGCACCTCCTGTGCGGGCGGTGGCATGCCGGTGCCGTGCGGGGGCAGGCCGGTGTTCTTCCGCCAACTTTCGCTGTGCGGTGAGCAGTTCGTCACCGACGGTAGGAGCCCGTCCGCTTCCGGGGCAAGTGATTCGGGGAAGATGTTCCCCAGACGGATTACGGGTGTCGACGGTGGGCGGCGTCGGCGAGAGACTGAGCCGGTGAACCGTGGAACAAGTGAAAGCCAGGGAAACCGGACGTCGACGGTGCTGGGGCGTCGACTGGGCCGCGAGCTGTACAAGTTGCGCACTGCGGCGGGCAAGACCCAGCTGCAGGCGGCGAAGGAAATCAGCGCTACGTCCACGAAGATCGTGAAGATGGAGAGCGGCTGGGTGCCCATGCGGGACCCGGACATCCGCGTGCTGTGCGAGTTCTACGGCGTGACGGACGCGCAGTTCGTGACCGGACTGCTTGACCTGGCCCGGCTGGACCGGGAGCGCCGCAAGGCCAAGGGCTGGTGGCAACACGTCCCCACGATGGGCGGCTTGGCCGAATACGTAGCCATGGAGGATGTGGCCACGCACATCCGAACCTGGCAGCTCGCCCTCATTCCTGGGCTGCTCCAGACCGCCGACTATGTCCGGGCGCTCGGCGTCAGCTCCGACTCGTGGACCCATCCCGACGAGATCGAGGTGATGGTGGCCTCCCGGATCAAACGGCAGGCGCGGCTGTGGGGCGACGAGCCACTGGAGTTCCATGCCGTCGTCTGGGAGGGCGCCCTGCGACAAGTGACGGGCGGCCCTGATGTGATGCGGTCGCAGCTCGACCACTTGCTGGAGGTGTCCCAGCTTTCCAACGTCAACGTGCAGGTGCTGCCGTTCCGAGTGGGTGCGCACCCCGGTTTCTCGGGTTCGTTCAACCTGATCTCGTTCGCGGAACCAGGTGCGTTGGACGTTGGCTATGCGGAGGGCGTCGCGTCTACTGTGTGGATGGAGGGGGCGGACGGGAACGAGACGTACAGCCGGTTGTTCGACCGCCTGTCACGGCTGAGCCTTGCGCCTCGAGACTCCGTGAATCTGATTGATGCCATCAGTAAAGGTATGTAGGCACATGACCCAGTTCGTCTTCGTGAAGTCCAGCTACAGCGGTAACACGACCGACTCGGACTGCGTCGAGGTGGCCACCAACGTGACGGGGACGGTGGCCGTCCGGGACAGCAAGCGGGGCGACGGGCCCGTCATCCGGGTCACCGATACCGCGTGGGCGGCCTTCACGGGGGCCCAGTGACGGCCGGGATCACCGTCTACTGGCGGCCCGGGTGCACGTACTGCATCAAGCTGCGCACACAGCTGCGGCTGACCAGGACCCCGTACCGGAAGGTCAACATCTGGCGGGACCCGGACGCGGCGGCCTTCGTGCGCAGCGTCGCCGGCGGGAACGAGACCGTCCCCACGGTGCGCGTGACGTCCGCCGCCGGCCGCGAGTCGGTGATGGTCAACCCCTCGCTCGCCCGGATCAGGCAGGCGCTGACGCTTCGATGACGGGGGTCAGGCCGTCGAGCAGGGCCTTGAGGCCGAATTCGAAGAGCGAGTCCAGCCGCAGGTCGTAGCCGTCCTCGAAGGCTCCGACCACCTTGGTGAAGGTCGGGAAGCGGCCGGATTCCATCAGGTCCCGGAGGGCTGGGGCACGGCTGTCCATCCACTGGTCGTCCGACTGGCCCGTGGCGGCCTCGGCCTGCGCTTCCATCTCCAGGTGCACCGCCAGGCCCTGGACGTGGCTGTAGAGCAGGACGTGGACGTCGAACAGCGTGGTGGGGTCGAGGTCGTGGCCGTCGAGGGCACCCAGCATCCACTCGCCGTGGACCATCAGATGGGGCACGAGCAACGGGCGGGTGAGCGAGCCGAGTTGGGCCAGCCAGGGGTGCTTCCGGTACAGGCTCCACAGGGTCCGGGCGCCCAGCTCGATGCGGGTACGCCACTCCTCGGGGGCATCCGCGGGGTAGGACTCCTCGCCGAACGCGGTGTCGGCCATGAGCAGGACGAGGTCCTCCTTGCTCGGCACGTACCGGTAGGTCGACATCGCGGCGACGCCGAGGCGGGCCGCGACGCCGCGCATGGACAGCGCCGAGAGCCCCTCGGCGTCGGCGATCCCGATGGCGGTACGGACGATCCGGTCGAGGGTCAGTTCCTGCTCGGGGTCCGGGGCGTGTGACGGGCGCCTACGCGGTGGCGTGACGGGGGCGGCGGGGGCGGCGGTACCGGCGACGACCGTGCCGACGCGGGGCCGGGCCTCGACGAGTCCCTCCAGGCGCAGGGTGGTCAGGGCCTTGGTGGCGGTGGCGAGCGCGACGCCCCATTCCCCGGCGATCTGCCGGGTCGAGGGGACCCGGTCCCCGGGGGCGAGTTCACCGTCTGCGATGCGCCGCCGGATCGCGGCGACGATGCGCAGGTAGGGCGGATCACCGGCTGCGCCTGTGGGCTTCGTCACGTCCTGCCGCCTTCCTGTCCTGTACTAGTGCAGAGGGTAGCAGCGGCAACGTCGTTCGGAGCGTGCCTGTCCTAGTGCAGGGCCGCAATTTGGCCAGTTGAGGGCAGTGCGCGTACGTCGTACGTTCAGAGTGCGTACACCGTACAAAGGGCTGAAGGAGCTTCTCATGCAGACCGTACTCATCTCCGGCGGGGGAATCGCCGGGCCCGTCCTCGCCTACTGGCTGCGCCGCCACGGCTTCGCGCCCACCGTCGTCGAACGCGCCCCGAGCCCGCGCCCCGGCGGCCAGGCCGTGGACATCCGCGGCGTCGCGCTCGACGTCGTGGAGCGGATGGGCCTGCTCGAACGGGCGAGGGAGGTCCGGACCAGGATGCGCGGCATGTCCGTCCTCGACCCCGACGGTCGTGAGGTCGACCGCTCCACCGAGGCGACCTTCAGCAGTGGCCGGCTCGACAGCGCGGACATCGAGGTGCTGCGCGACGACCTGGTGCGACTGGTGCACGAGCACGCGCGCGCAGACGTCGAGTACCTCTTCGGCGACAGCATCACCGCGCTCGACGAGGACGAGACCGGCGTGCGCGCCGACTTCGCGCACGGGGCGCCGCGCACCTTCGACCTCGTGGTCGGGGCCGACGGCCTCCACTCCACCGTACGGCGCCTGGCCTTCGGTCCGGAGGAGGGCTTCGTCCACCACCTGGGCAGCTACCTCTCGGTGTTCGGCGCGGACAACTTCCTCGGCCTGGACGACTGGCAGATGTGGCTGCGGGACGGCGACGCGGGCTTCGGCATCATGCCGGTGCGCGACAACACCGAGCTCAGGATCGCCTTCGGCTTCGAGTCGGCCCCCCTCGCCCACGACCTCCGCGGCGGCGGCGCCCTCCGGCAGCTCGTAGTGGACAAGCTCGCGTCGCTGCGGTGGGAAGGGACCCGCCTGGCCGAGGCCGCCCGGAGGGCGCCCGACTTCTACTGCGACGCCATGGCCCAGATCCGCATGGACCAGTGGTCGCGGGGCCGGGTGACCCTGCTCGGGGACGCCGGCTACTGCCCTTCCCCCCTCTCGGGGCAGGGCACCAGCCTGGCCCTCGTGGGCGCCTACGTGCTGGCCGACTGCCTCGCCCGGGCATCCGGTGACCACCGCACCGCATTCGCCCGCTATGAGGAGCGAATGCGCCCCTTCGTCGCCCTCAACCAGGCCCTGGCCACCGAGAATCCCGGCGCACCCGCCTCGGAGGATTCCATGGCGCACGCCAAGAACGCGCTCTCGCTGGACAGCTGATCCGGGCGACGGCCTCCCCACCGGCCTCGGTCTGCCGTGCCTCTCCGGTCCCGGCTCCCGCATCCCGGGGCCCGGCGAGCCCCCCTCGTGCCCCCGCGCGACCGCGCGGACACCCTTGACGACCCCCCGCGCCGGAGCGACGCTCCCGGGTCCGGGATCCGAACGGTTGCAGCTGGGGGGCCGCCATGCCGGAGGAATCTGTCCAGACGGTGGGGGAGCTGCGGGCACGGCTCGCGGCGAGCGGGGCGCGGTGGTCGGTCCTCGAGCACCTGGCCGACGAGGAGCCGGTGCCGCGCTCCTCGCTCGGCCTGGAGCCCGGCGCGAACCTCACGCCCGCCGAGGCGGTACGGGCCGTCGACCTGCGGGCGCTCATCGGCCGGGAGAGCGCCAATCCGCACCTGACCCGGCGCCGGGCCGCCCACGGGCTGCTCCCGGGCACGCCGGTGGCCGCCGGGGCCGCCCGGCCCGCGGCCGTGGACTGGCGCAGCCGCTGGGGCCGGCCCTGGATCACCAAGGTGAAGGACCAGAACCCGTGCGGTTCCTGCTGGGCCTTCGGCGCGGCCGGCCTGGTGGAGTCGATGGCCCGCATAGAGCACGGGGTGTGGGCCACGCGCTCCGAGGGCGACGTGCACGACGGCCTGAAGTTCAGCTGCGGGCAGGGGAGCAACCCGGAGACCGCCCTGGACTGGATCAAGATCAACGGGGGACTCGCCGACCCGGACTGCTGGCCGTACAGCACTCCGCCCGCCGGACTGCCCGCGGCCCGGCGCGACGCCTGGCGCGCCGAGTACACGCCCAGCTGGGACCGTTCGGGCCGGACCGTCCGGATCACCGACTACGTCCGCCTCGGCGACGTCGAGCAGCAGAAGGTCTGGCTGGACACGGTCGGCCCGCTGACCGCCTGCTTCGACGTGTACGACGACTTCTTCGCCCTGGGCGCCGGCGTCTACCACCGCACCAGCGACCACCTCGCGGGCGGCCACTGCGTGTTGATCGTCGGCTACGACGACGCGGCCGGCTGCTGGCTGTTCAAGAACTCCTGGGGGACGGGCTACCACGTGGGCGGCTACGGCCGGATCGCCTACGGCGAGGTCAACATCGACTACTGGGCCAAGTGCGGCCTGCGCGGCACCAACGTCGACCCGTGGACCAAGCGCCGCCTCCACACCGGCAACGTCTACGAGAGCGGCAACGGCCGCGCCCACCGCAACTTCGAGATGCTCGCGCGGGCCGGCGGCGGCCGCCTCCAGCACTGGTGGCGCGAGGGCGACGCCCCCTTCGCCTGGGGCCGCGCGGGCACTTTCGCGAACGACGCCTCGGGCCAGCCCGCCTTCACCGGGACCACCTACAACCGGAACATGGAGTCCCTGCACGTGACCACCGGCGGCCGGCTGCGCCACTGGTACTACGAGCAGTCCGCCGGTGTCTGGCGCGACGGCGGCGCCTTCGGCCCGGGCGACGCGGCCATCGGCTCGACCCCGGCGTTCATCCAGAGCGACTACGGCAAGCCGGGCAACTTCGAGGTGGTCGTACGGACCGCGGACGGCCGCCTCAACCACTGGTGGCGGATCAACGGCGCCCCCTGGGCCTGGAACGACGGCGGCCGCTTCGCCTCCGGCATCGCCCACTACGGGCCCGCCCTCGTCCAGACCCGCGGCCGGCACCTCGACCTCGTCGCCACCCGCTCCGACGGCCGGATGCAGCTGTGGTGGCGGGACGACGCGAACGCCTTCGTGTGGCGCGCCGGGGAGGTGTTCGGGGAAGGGGCCACCTCCGCGCCCTGCCTGATCGAGGGGCAGCACGGGGCCACGGACGAGGACACGGCCGGGAACTACGAGCTGTGCGTGGCCGTCGCCGGCGGTCGGGTCGAGCACTGGTGGCGCGCGAACGCGGCCGGCTCGGCCTGGAGCCGCGGCGCGGTCTTCGGGCACGACGTCCTCGCCGTCACCGGGATGCTCCAGGGCAGTTTCGGGTTCAACCTGGAAGTCGTGGTCCTGCGCACCGACCGTCTGCTCCAGCACTACTGGCGCGACGGCGGGGAATGGCACGAGGGGCCGGTGATCGGCCCCGCCTGAGAGGAGCGGGGAAGGTGGAGGTACGGAGCATCGTGCTGAGCCCCGGTGAGCCGTACGAGCTGCGGCTCACCGGACGCGGGGCGCGCGGGTACGTGTGGACCTGGCAGATCAGCGGGGACACCGACGTGGTGGCGGTGTCGGCGGGGCCCCCGGTGTCCGACGAGAGCCTGCCCGGGGCGGCGGTGGAGCGCACGTACGTCGTCCGGGGCCGCCCGCCGGGCGGCGGCCGGGCCCGGATCCGCTTCGCGCAGGTCAGGCCGCCCTACCCGGACGAGGCCCCGTACGACGAGTTCGTGCTGGACGTGGAGGTCACGGACGCGCAGGTCGCGGGTGCGGAGGTCACCTCCGCGGGCTGAGAGCCGCGTGCTGTACGGACTCCAGCGGGCCCCGGTCGAAGCGGCGCAGCCACAGCCACGACCCGGCCGCCAGGGCCAGTGCCACGGCCGCCCACAGGCCCATCACCCACCAGGGGCCGGTCCCGGCGAGCCGGTCGGCGAGGCCCAGCCCGATGCCGTAGCAGAGCAGCACGCACAGCAGGTTCTGGGCGACGTAGCAGGACAGGGCGGTGCGGCCGACGGAGCCGAGGGCGGTCGTGACGGGCTTCGGGATCCACAGCCGGTCGAGGGCGACGCCGATCAGGCCGATGTAGCCGACGGCGACGAGCGGCGCGACCCCGTAGCGGCCCAGGACGAAGAAGTCGTCGCCGCCGAGGGCGGTCGCCGCGTTCAGCGGCAGTCCGAGGCCGAGGCCCCAGGCGGCCATCCGGGTCCGGATGCGGCGGCCGTCGGCAGTGGCGGTGAAGGCGCCGGCGCGGTGGAGGCGGACGCCGAGGAGGAAGAGGAAGACCAGCAGGCCGAAGGAGAAGACGGGCTCGACGCGCAGGGCGGCGAAGTGCTCCAGGCGGAAGGCGATCTGGCTGCCGTAGCCGCCGTGCGCGTACAGCTCGACGGCGTCGGCGGACGGCGCCTTCGGCGTGCCCCCCGACGCTTCCTCCGGCTTCGTCACCGCCGCCAGGGTCACCAGGGCCACCAGGGTCAGGTGCACGGCTGCGGCCGCCCCCATCGCGCCCCTGCGGACCTTCTCCGAGCGGGCGAGCAGCCATGCGACGAGGAGGGCGGTGACGGCGTACCCCATCAGCACGTCCCAGGCGAAGACGAGGACGAAGTGGACGGTGCCCTCGACGAAGAGGAAGGCGGCGCGGCGCGGGTAGCGGCCGGGCCAGGGCTCGCCGCGGCGTGCGGCGGAGTCGTACTGGATCGCGAGGCCCACCCCGAACAGGACCGTGAGCAGGGACAGGAACTTGCCGTCGGCGAGGAAGCGGAAGACGGACTCCGCGACGGTCGCGGCGGAGGGGTCGGCGAGGGGATCGGGGGAGGCCAGCCCGCCGGCGAGGACGCTCCACTCCGAGCCGGGCGAGGCGAAGATCCAGACGTTGGTCATGAGCGTGCCGAGGATGGCGGCGCCGCGCAGCACGTCGAGCAGGGGGAGACGGTCGGTCTTCCGGTCCAGTGGGGCAATGAGGGTGTCGGCCATGACTTCAGCGTCCCGGCAGGCGGGCCGCCCTACGTCGTGCGCGTGGACGAAGAGGCGGTACATCGTTCGACGGAGTCCGCGGCGGCGACTCGGTCCTGGATGCTGAGACGCGATACGGATGTACCCCTCATGTATCTATGCTGTGCCCATGCCAGCACCCGCACCCGCCGCCGACCGCGTCTACCGGCACATCAAGCAGGGCGTTCTCGACCGCCGGTACGAGGGCGGCACGCTCCTCACCGAGGGCGAGGTCGCCGAGGCCGTGGGCGTCTCCCGCACGCCGGTGCGCGAGGCGCTGCTGCGCCTGGAGACGGAGGGGCTGATCCGGCTCTACCCGAAGAAGGGCGCGCTGGTCCTGCCCGTATCGGCGCAGGAGATCGCGGATGTCGTCGAAACCCGGCTGCTGGTCGAGGAGTTCACCGTCCGGCGGGCCGTCCCGGCCCCGCCCGCACTGCTCGGGCGGCTGGAGGAGCTGCTGCGCGCGCAGGAGCGGCACGCGGACAGCGGCGAGCTGGCGGCGTTCGCGGCCCTGGACCGCTGCTTCCACGCCGAGATCGTCCGGCACGCAGGCAATCAGATCCTGTCCCGCCTCTACGACCAACTGCGCGACCGGCAGCTGCGGATGGGCGTCGCGGTGATGCACGCCCACCCGGACCGGGTCGCGCAGAACCTCGTCGAGCACCGCGAGATCCTGACGGCGCTGCGCGCGGGGGACGCGGACCTGGCGGCGGCGTGCGTACGGGCGCACGTGGGCCGGGTCGGAAGCCTGATGCGAGGCGACGCCCGGTGAACGCCCTCGATCCTCCCGGCGGCCGCAAGGCCGTCGCCGTCTGGGGCATAGGCGTCGCCGTCTACTTCGTCGCGGTGATCTTCCGGACCAGCCTGGGCGTCGCGGGACTCGACGCCGCCGACCGCTTCCACGTCAACGCCTCGGCGCTGGCGACCTTCTCGCTGCTCCAGCTCCTGGTGTACGCGGGGATGCAGATACCGGTGGGGCTGATGGTCGACCGGCTCGGCACCAAGAAGGTGCTGACCCTGGGCGCCGTCCTCTTCACCGTGGGACAGCTCGGCTTCGCGCTGTCCCCCACGTACGACATGGCACTGGCCGCCCGTGCCCTGCTGGGCTGCGGCGACGCCATGACCTTCATCTCCGTGCTGCGGCTCGGCACCCGGTGGTTCCCGGCCCGGCGCGGGCCGCTGATGGCTCAGCTGGCCGGGCTGGTGGGCATGGCGGGCAACCTCGTCTCCACGCTGGTGCTGGCGCCCGTACTGCACGGGGCCGGCTGGGTGGCCGCCTTCGCGGGGAGCGCGGTGGCGGGGCTGGTCGTCCTGGTCCCGCTGGCGCTGTTCCTGCGGGACCACCCGGAGGGCCACGGGCAGCCCCCCTCGACGCGCGCTACCGGGGCCGGGGCTTCCGGGGCCGGCCGGGCTTCCGGGGCTTCCCGGGGGTTCGTACGCCGTCAGATACGCGCATCGTGGAGCGAGCCGGGCACCCGGCTCGGCCTGTGGGTGCACTTCACCACGCAGTTCCCGGCGATGGTGTTCCTGCTGCTGTGGGGGATGCCGTTCCTGGTCGAGGCGCAGGGGCTGTCGCGGACCACCGCGGGCGGGCTGCTGACGCTGGTGGTCGCCTCGAACATGGCGCTAGGCCTGGTCTACGGCCAGACCGTCGGCCGCCGCCAGTCCGCCCGGATACCGCTGGCCCTGGGCACGGTGGGCCTGACGGCCCTGCTCTGGGCGTCGGTGCTGGCCTACCCGGGCGACCGGGCACCGATGTGGCTGCTGGTGACGCTGTGCCTGGTGCTGGGCTCCTGCGGCCCGGCGTCGATGATCGGTTTCGACTTCGCCCGCCCGGCCAACCCGGCGGAGCGCCAGGGCACCGCCTCCGGGATCACCAACATGGGCGGCTTCATCGCCTCGATGACCACCCTGCTGGCGGTGGGTGTCCTGCTGGACGCGACCGGGGACGACTACCGCATCGCCTTCTCGACGGTGTTCGTCCTGGAGGCGCTCGGCACCGCACAGATCCTCCGCCTGCGGGGCCCCGCCCTGGGGCGTGAACGTGAACGCCGCCCTTCCGCCCCGGCACCCGCCGCACCGGAAGCGGCACCGGAACCGGAACCCTTCCCGCACGCGTGTCCCCTGCCGGAATCCGCCGGGCGCGAGGCACAGTAGGCCGCCGTCCCGCGGGGGAGCGGGCGTCGTGAGGGAGATCCGAAGGAATGTGGACCAGATCGACCACCGCCACCTTGCCGAAGGCGGAGAGATTCGAGTGGTTCAACGAGATCGTCGCCTCCGCGCTGATTCCGACGGCCATCAGGAGCGAGCTGTCCGCCGACTTCCAGGCGGAGGTGTCGATGCTGGACCTCGGTGTCACGCAGCTGTCGTCCTTCGCGCACTCGCCCCTGCACTCGCGCCGCACGCCCGCCCTGATCCGGCGCGGGGACCCGGAGCAGTACCAGCTGGCGTTGATCACCGGGGGCCGGTGGTGGATGTCCCAGTGCGGTGGTGACGAGGAGTTCGGCGTCGGCGACCTGATCCTCTGGGACACCTCGCGCCGCCAGGAGACCGTCGCCCACCCCGGGAACGGCCCGAACGCCTCGCTCATCGTCCATCTGCCGAAGGACGCCCTGCCCCTGCGGTCCGGCAGGGTCGACCGGCTGCTCGGCCGACGCATCGCCACGGACAGCGGCATGGGGGCCATCCTGGCGCAGTTCATCTCCTCGCTCGGCTCGCACGGCGCCGCATGCGAGCCCCAGGAGCTGCACCGGCTGGGATCGACGGCGGTCGATCTGGCGGCCGCCGTCCTCGCCCAGCGCCTCGACGCCTATGGGGAACTCCCCGCCGAGGCCCGCGCCCGCGCCCTGCGCGAGCGCATCGACGCCTTCATCGAGCACAGCCTCGGCGATCCGGCGCTCAACCCGGGCCTGATCGCCGCCGCGCACGGCATCTCCGTACGCGCCCTGCACCTGCTGTTCCGCGACCAGCCGGAGAGCGTCGCGGCGACCGTCCGCCGTAGGCGGCTGGAGCGCTGCCGCAGCGACCTGGCCCGCCCCGAGCTGGCCGCCCGGTCCGTCCACGACATCGCCGCCCGCTGGTGCTTCACCGGCGCCGCGGCCTTCAGCCGCTCCTTCCGCGAGGCGTACGGGATCAGCCCCAGCGAGTACCGCCGGAAGGCCGCCCGGCCCGCCGCGCACCCGGGGAACGAACCCGCGTCGCGCACGGTCAACCCGCGCGCAGGGGCGGTGGCGTCCTGACCGCGGACGTCCGCGGTAAGTTGCACGGCCCGCATGCGGGCCGCGGGAGCTGCTGCTGCCACTTCCGCCCGCTGCGCCGAAGGCGCGCCCGGCGGGGCGGACCCCCGTCCCACCCCGCCCGCAGCTCGCTCAACGAATGTCGAGCCTACGGACGAGCGAGCGCGCGGGGTGTGCACTGCGTGCAGGAATCGTTGGCCTTGCGCGCAAGGCCGGCCGGCTACGGGGTGACCGCGAAGTTGGCCAGGATGGCGTCCGCCAGCCCCGCGTCGCCCTCGGCCTTCACCCGGTCGGCGACGGCGTGCGCCCGGACCCGGCCCGCGGCGAGACGGACGTACGTCTCCCAGTCCAGGGTCAGCGTCACCGCCGGGCCCAGCGACGGGGCCTTGTCCACCGACCCCCGCCCCTCCGCGTCGACCCGTACCGTCCGCATGAACTCGACCGGCCCGTGCACGTCGACCACCACCGCCGAGTTCGCCGGCGCCCCCGCCAGCTTCGCGACCACCTTCGGCAGCCCGGCGAGCAGGATGTCCCGCGCCACGTAAGCCCCCGGCGAGTCCCAGTTCCCCGGCACGCCCAGCGCGGTCCGCAGGTCCTGCTCGTGGATCCACACGTCGAACGCCCGCAGCCGCAGCGCGAATTCCAGCGTCACCTGGTCACCCAGCGGCCCCCGCACCATCGTGGCCGGATCCCGCTTCTCGTTCCGCAGCTGCCGGGACCTGCGGATGATCGTGTACTCCAGCTCGGAGGTCATCTCGGGCGCGGTGTGGTGACGGCGTACGTCGACCTGCACCTCCATGTACCGGCTGAACTCGTCCACCACGTGCCGCAGGTCCCTGGCCACGGTGTGGATCGGCCGCGGGTCACCGAGCTGCTCGCATTCGATGCCGATGATGTGTGACACGACGTCACGGACCGACCAGCCCGGACACGGCGTCGCCCGGTTCCACTCGCCCTCCGTCAGCGGAAGGACCAGCTCGGATATCGCCTCGATGGAGTGCGTCCACGCGTCGGCATAGGGCTGAAGGCTGGGATGGACGGTCAACGGGACCCCTCGCGGTGCTGTTCAGTGGCGCGTTCTGGAAGCTCTGGACATCAGACTCGGTTTCCAAAACTACGCTGCCGGTGAGCACCCCGGCAGTGCTTTCGTGTGACGATCGTAGGCCCGAGTTGACGGCTTGAACGCCAGGACGGTGGTAATGTGCGCGCCTCGCTGATCCAAATCGCAGTCAATGAGGGCGAGTCGGTAACTTCCCGGCGCGCCCGGGCGGCCGATCTCGTACGGGAACAGGCCGCCGCCGACCTCGTCGTCCTGCCCGAACTGTGGACGGTCGGGGCCTTCGCCTACGAGCAGTTCGAGACCGAGGCGGAGCCCCTGGACGGTCCGACCTTCGAGGCCATGTCGAAGGCGGCGGCCGACGCCGGGGTCTGGCTGCACGCGGGCTCGGTCGTGGAGCGCGCGGGCGACGGCTCGCTCTACAACACCACCCTCGTCCTCTCCCCGGAGGGCGAGCTGGCCGCCACCTACCGGAAGATCCACCGGTTCGGCTTCGACCAGGGCGAGGCCGTCCTCATGTCGGCCGGCGAGTCCCTGACCACGGTGGAGCTGCCGGAGCAGACCCTCGGCATCGCCACCTGCTACGACCTGCGCTTCCCCGAGCTGTTCCGCGGCCTGGTCGACGCCGGGGCCACCACGATGGTCGTCGCGGCCGGCTGGCCCGCGCGCCGCCGCTCGCACTGGACCCTGCTGAGCCGGGCGCGCGCGGTGGAGGACCAGTCGTACGTGCTCGCGTGCGGGCTGGCCGGTACCCACGCGGGCGTCGAACAGGCCGGGCACAGCCTGGTGGTCGACCCGTGGGGCGAGGTCCTGGCGGAGGCGGGCCCGGGCGAGGACGTCCTCACGGTCGACCTCGACCCGGCGAAGGTCGCGGAGACCCGCGAGCAGTTCCCGGCCCTCAAGGACCGCCGCTTCGGCCGTTAGGCCCGCTCCGGGTGCGCTGCGAGGCCCTGACCGGGTCGGCGTCGAGCCCGCTCCGGTGCGCGCCGCCACCCGGTGGGGGCCTCGGTGCGGGCCGGCGTCGCGGGCGTGATCGGCCTGTGCAGCGCCTGGGGGATCGTCTCCGGCATCGTCTGCGGCATCGTCGCGGTGGCCGCCGGGTCCTGAGGCGCCGCGGCCGACCCGATCCGGCAGTCGTCCCGCGCCGATGGCCGGCACTTTGTCCCGTACGAGGTGTTTCGTGCACTGATCAGTGCACGCGATAGGTTTCCGTCATGCCACTCCTCTACGTGACCGACCTCGCCTACCCGGCGCGCGGCCGCCGCTACTGCGACGAGGACATATTCCTCACCTCACGGCTGCGGGCCCACTTCGACCTGGCCCTGTGCCACCCCGCGGACGCGGAGGCGCTCCTCCCCATGGGCTTCGACGCGGTGATCGTCCGCAACAGCGGCCCGGTCCTGCACTACCAGGAGGCCTACGACTCCTTCCGCGCCGCCGCGCTCGCCGCGGGCACCCGGGTCTACAACCCGCTCACCGGCCGTGGCGACATGGCGGGCAAGCAGTACCTCCTCGACCTGACGGCCGCCGGCTACCCGGTGATCCCGACGATCGACGACCCGGCCCGGCTGCCGGAGCTGCCGCGGGTTCCGCAGTACGCGGTCAAGCCCAAGCAGGGGGCGGACTCCATCGGCCTCACCTTCACCGCCGACCCGACGGGCCCGGCGGGGGAGGTCCTCATCCAGCCGCGCATCGACTTCGCGTACGAGGTGTCCTTCTACTTCGTCGACGACGCCTTCCAGTACGCCCTCTACGCCCCCGACCCGGCCCGCCGCTGGGAGCTGCGGCCCTACGTCCCGACCGAGGCGGACCTGGCCTTCGCGCGCGCCTTCGTCACCTGGAACACCCTCTCCCACGGCATCCAGCGGGTGGACGCCTGCCGGGCCCCTTCGGGCGAACTCCTGCTGGTCGAGCTGGAGGACCTCAACCCGTACCTGTCCCTGGACCTGGTCCCTTCCGAGGTCCAGGACACCTTCATCACATCGCTCACGGGATCTCTCCACTCCTTCCTCACCTGATGTCAGAGCCGGGTGCGAGGCTCTGTCCATGGACAAGCAGACCTTCTGGAAGCTGATCGAGACGGCCCGCGCGGAGACGGCGGACGACCAGGTGGCGGAGCACGCGGCGGCGCTGCTCGCCCGCCTCCCGGAGGCCGAGATAGCCGCTGCCCAGCAGGTGCTGTGGGACCTGCTGGCGGAGTCCTACCGCAGCCCGCTCTGGGCCGCGGCCTACGTGATCAACGGCGGCTGCTCGGACGACGGCTTCGACTACTTCCGGGGCTGGCTGCTGACCCAGGGGGAGGCGGCCTTCGAGGCGGCCCTGGCCGATCCGGACTCCCTCGCCGTCCACCCCGCGGTCCTGGAGGCCGCGCTGGAAGGCCTGGAACTGTGGGACGAGGAGGCCCTGTCGATCGCCTGGAGCGCCTACGAGACCGCCACGGGCCGCGAACTCCCGGCGGACTCCTTCACGATCAGCTACCCGCCGCTGGACCCCGCCTGGGACTTCGACTTCGGCGACACCGAGGAAACCACCGCCCGCCTGCCCCGCCTGAGCGCCCTCTTCGACTACTCGTAGCGGTACTGCAGCGATTCGCGCTCCTGCTGCCGGATGTCCTCGATGGTCAGACCGGGCAGGTTCAGGTGGGAGAGGGTGACCTCGGCGGAGCTGGGGACGGCGTCCTCGGCGAGCCACTGCCCGGGCTTCCACGCGTTGCCGCGCAGGAACGCCTTCGGGCAGTGCTGGTAGGCCTCCTCGACATCCACCACGATCGCGCTGCGCGGCGGCTTGCCGACGGAGGTCAGCTGCTCCAGCAGACGCGGGTCGGCGGAGACGCACGCGCGTCCGTTCACGCGCAGGGTGGTGGCCCGGCCGGGAATGACGAAGACCAGCCCGGCCCGGCCCGTCTCCACGATGTTGTGGGCGGTGTCGAGCCGCTTGTTGCCGGTGGCGTCGGGCACGGCGAGGGTGAACTCGTCCAGAACGGCGACGAAGCCCGGCGGCCCGCCCCGGGGAGTCACGTCGCAGCTCCCGTCGGCGCCCGCGCTGGCGACGAACACCAACGACGACCGCCCGATGACCGCGCGCGCGGCGTCGTGGATCCGGTCCACGGCCTTGCGGCGGGCCATCTCACCGGGCTGTTCGTAGAGCTCGCGCAACTGGGCCGTGCTCCGGACGGCGGTGGCGTTCACGGCATCGAATATGCGCCCGCTCGGCGGCGTGGTGGCTGTCACGTCCAGGCACGCTACCGGGTTACCGCGATCTAGAGCCCGCTGGTGTCGAGGTCGATCCCGAACGGCTCCGGCAGCCGAACCGTCGTCCCGAAGGAGTGCGGCCCGTCGACCTTCGCGTAACCGAGCCGCCCGGGCTGCGCGAAGAGCGTGACGGTCTTGTCCAGTCGGTCGACGAGAAGGTACAGCGGTGCGCCGTACTCGGCGTACCGCTTCCGCTTGACGACGCGGTCGGTCTCGGCGTTGGACTCCGAGGTCACCTCGACGACGAGCCGGGTCTGGCCGGGCTCCAGTGTGTCGCCGCCCTTGGCAAGATCCGCGGGAACGACGGCGATGTCCGGAACGTATCAGTTCGCGGACCGGGGAAGATCCAGGTTGCCGGACCCGGTGGCGCACCCGAGCTCCCGGACTCGGCGGTAGATCTGATACCGGACCTGCTCCGCGGCATGCTCGTGGTCCCATGTCGGTGTCACGGCGTCCCCGCGCCCCTGGATCACGCCTTCGACGATCTCGACACGGTCACCCTGCATGTACTGGATGGCGTATTTCAACGCACGCTCGGGGTCGATGCCCTCGCCGTAGTCGCGCGCTGTGTTCGTCATGTCTGACGCCTCCTCCGCTGCCTTCCGCCAGACTCCCACGGGCCTCCGGGGCCTGTCGTCACCCCAGCGGGTGCACATGTCCGAGGGTGGCACCCTTGTCCCATGAACGATGCCGCCCCGGCGCCCACCCCCGCGCCCGCGCCCCGCCGTGCCCGTGTCCGTGCCCCCGAGCTGATCGGCAAGGGCGGCTGGCTCAACACCGGGGGCAAAGAGCTCACCCTCGCCGACCTGCGAGGTAAGTGCGTTGTTGTCGATTTTTGGACGTTTTGTTGCATCAACTGCCTGCACGTCCTCGACGAGCTGCGGGAGCTGGAGGAGAAGCACCGCGACACCGTCGTGATCATCGGCGTGCACTCGCCGAAGTTCGCGCACGAGGCCGAGCACGCCGCCGTCGTCGACGCCGTCGAGCGGTACGAGGTGCACCACCCCGTGCTGGACGACCCGGAGCTCGCGACCTGGAAGCAGTACGCCGTGCGCGCCTGGCCCACGCTCGTCGTGATCGACCCCGAGGGGTACATCGTCGCGCAGCACGCCGGTGAGGGGCACGCGCACGCCATCGAGCGGCTCGTCGAGGAGCTCGAGGCCGCGCACGAGGCCAAGGGGACCCTGCGGCGCGGCGACGGCCCGTACGTGGCGCCCGAGCCGGTGGCGACCGACCTGCGGTTCCCCGGGAAGGCGCTGCTGCTGCCCTCCGGGAACTTCCTCGTGTCGGACTCGACGCGGCACCAGCTCGTGGAACTGGCCGCCGACGGGGAGAGCGTCGTACGGCGCGTCGGCAGCGGGAAGCGCGGCTTCACCGCCGACAGCTTCAGCGAGCCGCAGGGGCTGGCGCTGCTGCCCGACGGGACCGTCGTCGTCGCCGACACCGTCAACCACGCGCTGCGCCGCTTCGACCCGGCCACCGGGGCCGTCGAGACGGTCGCCGGTACCGGCCGGCAGTGGTGGCAGGGCTCGCCCACCTCCGGGCCCGCGCTGGAGGTGGACCTGTCCTCGCCGTGGGACGTGGCCTGGTGGCAGGGCCGGGTGTGGATCGCCATGGCCGGCGTCCACCAGCTGTGGACCTGGGACCCGGAGACCGGGACGGTCGAGGTCGCGGCCGGGACGACCAACGAGGGCCTGCTGGACGGGCCGGCATCCGAAGCCTGGTTCGCCCAGCCCTCCGGGCTCGCGGCCGCCGGAGACCGGCTGTGGATCGCCGACTCCGAGACCAGCGCGCTCAGGTACGTCCACCCCACCGACGCCGGCTACGCCGTCACGTCCGCCGTCGGCACCGGGCTCTTCGACTTCGGGCACCGGGACGGCGACGCGGGCCAGGCCCTGCTCCAGCACCCGCTCGGCGTGACCGCCCTGCCCGACGGCTCGGTCGCGGTGTGCGACACGTACAACCACGCGCTGCGCCGGTACGACCCCGCCACCGGCGAGGTCTCGACGCTCGCGACCGATCTGCGGGAGCCGAGCGACGCCGTGCTGGTCGGCGGCGACATCGTGGTCGTCGAGTCCGCCCGGCACCGGCTGACCCGGCTGCGGCTCCCGGAGGAGGCGGTACGGGTGGACGCGGTCGCCCACCGCACACAGCGCGCCGCCACCGAGGTGGCCCCCGGTACGCTCCGCCTCGACGTGGTCTTCCAGGCCCCGAGCGGACAGAAGCTCGACACCCGCTACGGGCCCTCGACGCGCCTGCTGGTCTCCTCGACCCCGCCCGAGTTCCTCGTCGGCGGCGATGGCGCCGGGACGGACCTGTTCCGGGAGCTCGCGCTGAACCCGGAGGTCTCCGAGGGCGTGCTGCACGTCTCGGCGATGGCGGCGTCCTGCGACGACGACCCCGCCAACGAGTACCCGGCCTGCCACGTCCACCAGCAGGACTGGGGGGTCCCGGTCGTGGTCACCGCCGCGGGCGCCGCCCGCCTTCCCCTCGTCCTCGCGGGGATGGACGCCGAATAGCGCGGATGCGAGCGGGGCCCGTACCGGCGTGCGCCGGTGCGGGCCCCGCTGTTCCTCAGTACCGGGTCACCGGAGGTCCTCGTCCTCCAGGCCGGCTTCCTCGACCGGTGTGAACTTCCGGCGCAGGTTCTCGATGTCCGTCTGGAGGCCGATCAGCGACTTGAGCAGGTCGTCGAGGACGTCGTGCGGGACGATGGGGGTGTGGCCGCCCACCTCCGGTTCGAGCAGGTGGAGCCGGTCCAGGGCGTCGCGGGCGGTGGCAACGCCCTGACGCAGGACGTACCTCTGCTCGGCGGCCTTCTGGCTGGCGGGCCGTGCATCCGCCGACCCGTCGGCGTCGGCGCCGCCGGTGTCCGTGTCGGTGTCGAGCAGGCCGGTTCCGGGCTCGCCTTCCTGCTGACCCCCAGGCTCGCTCCCGGACGGGTCGGACGGCCCGGGCAGCGGATCCGGGTGGGCCTTGCGGGCCCGCTCCGGGTTGGAAGCCCAGACCACGTCCCATTGGAGCAGGGGCTCCGGCACTCCGTCCGCGTCGCGAGCGACCTTGTCGGCCTGTCCGAGGTCGGTTCGGAAGTGGATGTAGGCGTCACCGGTGCCGCCGGGGGACTTCTCCTTCTGGATGAGCTGGCGCATGGTCACCGCGTTGGTGGGCAGCGCGTCGCTGCGGAAACCGTTCGCGACGAGCGCGAGGGTCCACAGGCCGAGTTCGTTGTCCTGCTGCGACAGGTCCTCGATGACCTGGTTGACGTCGGCGCGGAAGGGGACGCCGCCGTTCGCCTTGGCGGCCATCAGTGCCGAACCGACGTTCCGCGTCAGCAGCTTGTCGGCGATGAGCGCGACACCGCCCGCGACGGCCAGCGTGCAGCGGGCATTCTTGTCACCGGCCAGCGCGGGCGCGACGAGGGTGGTGAAGTCGTCCGTGGGAACGGGGTCCCAGTCCTTGGTGACATCCGCGGTGAGCACACCGCCGTTGTTCCAGGCGTTGCGGGCCTGCGTCGTCACCAGCTTCTTGTGGCTGCGCCAGGGCACGTCGATGAGCGGGCCCAGGAGTTCGGCGAACCCCTTCAGCCCCATGCGCTTGCCTCCCTTGATGGCCTTGGCCTGGTCCTTCAGCCGCTCCAGCAGCTCGGGCCGGGTCAGGGCGTGTACCAGGTAGACGCTGCGCCACAGCGCGGTGCCGGGGGGTGTGCCGGGAAAGATGGCGGTGATGTCCTCTGCCGCTATCCGGCCCACGGCCAGCCCGTAGACGGCCTGGAGATCGTCCTGCGACACGAGGGAATCGCCCTGCTGGATCACCCGCTTGAGCGCACGGGTGGCGACTTCCATGTTCTGGGCGGCCGCGTCCCACTGCTTGAACTCGACGTGCACGGAGGCCAGGACCGACCGGATCGCGTCGTCGAAGATGTCCTCGGCGGCCAGCAGCCGGCCGGGGTGGCCTTCCACACCGACCGCGATCTGCGCGGGCACCACGTAGGTCTGGGCGATCTGGGCCGCGCGGGGCCCCGGCTCCATCGCGGCCATCTCCCGGGCGAATTCATCCCGGAGCGACAGGCGCCACCGCTCCCGGGCCGTGGCGAGCCGGTCCCCCAGCGAACCGCCGGGCGCCGTGGCCGGCACCTTGGCGAACAGCGCGTCCACCGCGGTGGACGCCGCCTTGGCGGCGTCGGCCTCGGGACCGGCGAGTACGGCCCACGCGCTGGCCAGCCGGGTGATGCCGTCGCGCACGACGACGGTGTGGAAGGACTCGGTGCCGTCCTCGAAGGTGATCTCGACCGGGTGCGTGATCAGGTTGCGCGTGACCTTGCGGGCCAGGATGGAGGGTGAGTAGCTGTTGAGCGACAGCGTGCCGTGGATCGTCTGCCACACGTGGTTGCGTAGGTGGGCGAGGTCCCGGTACCGGTAGCGCACCATCGAGCAGGGGCGGCCTCCGTCCGTGATCCCCTGCACCAGGGGGTCGGGGATCTCCATCACCTCCATTCCGGTCCTGGGCTGGATGCCGGGCAGCAGCTCGCTCAGGTGGACCCGGGTGACGACCGACCGCAGGGTCGCGCCTTCGACGTTCTCCTCCATCAGCAGCCCGGCGGACTTCTGCGTGTTCGTCTGGAGTTGCACGGCGAGGCTGTCGGGCCCGGTGGTCGTGCGCGCCACCGCTTCCCAGGCAGCTTCGGGCAGCAGGGTCGCCGGGTTGGCGGTCCCGGCCGCGACGGCCCTGGCGTGGTCGGCTTCCTCGGCCTGCCCGGGAAGGTCGTGCTCGATGTTGGAGACGAGGACGGTGTCGGACCCCCAGCGGACCGTGAGGGTCCGGGGTGAGTGCAGGGGCATGGGCGAAGACCTCCGTGGTGAGGGCGGGCAAGAGGTGCGGCCCAGCCGGGCCGGGCCCGGAGGCCCGGCCCGGCTGGTGTGTGCGTGTCAGAGCGCGACGGGGGGAACGGCCTCCGGGAGGTGGCGCGAGAGCAGGACGGAGGCGTTGCGGTGCTGCTTCTCGTGCAGGAACGCGGCGTACGCGGGGAACTGGGTGGCCTCCAGGAGGAGTCCGACGGGGGAGGCGTCCGGGAACAGCGCCGCCATGAGGGCGGAGTCCTCCTCCACGCGCGCGGCGTTGGCTTTGGACCACGAGGGCCGTACGACCTTGGCGGGCACGACCACGACGGCGGGGGTGCCGGCCTGGGCGTGCGCGGCGACGAGGCGGTCGAGGTACAGCTCGGTCATCTGGGCCGACGGGGTGTTGCGGCGGAAAGCGGTACGGGGCGTGGTGCCGGGCATCGTGGCGACGGCGTCGAGCCCGCGGCGGAACACGCCCCGGTACGCGCGCTTCTCGGACCGGGAGAGGCAGCGACGCGTCGTGAGGCGCGGCCGCCCGCGCCCGCTCGCCCGCTTGCTGGCGTCGAGCAGGTCGGTGGGCAGGAAGCTCACGGTCGGATCCGCGCACAGCTCGCGCCGGAACTCCAGCCAGGTGTCGGCGGCCTCTGCTACGTGGTCGGACTCCATGGCCAGGGACCCGACGGTGCCGATGGTGCCGTCTCCCGAAGGGACCACGAAACGGGTTGTCTCGGGCGGGAGGCCGAGGGGACCGAGACGGAGAAGGGCGAAGCGGGTGTCGCCGAAGGGGAGCTCGCCGCCGGCGGCGAGGGCATGAGGGGGCGTCGACGTGGACATTTCACTCCAGTTAGCGATGTGAACGTACTGGAGCCTCGCCTGTGGTAGCTCGGGCCGCGGGTCACGGCTCGAACGCCCTTCCCTGCCAGGCCTACGCTAAACCCAACTGGGCGGTCGTACAAGTGGATTGATCACGTCAGCTGACGAACTGTCAGTCTGCGCAGGTCAGGGGATGTAGTCCCCCATGGCGGGATAGTTGTCGGGGCCGAGGGCGGGGAAGGGGTTTACGCCCATCTTTTCCAGTTGGGCAACGGATGAGGAAATGGATACGGCTTGTCCGATTGAACTGTTTTTCTCGATGACGAAGACGAACTTGTCCTCCGAAGTCGGCAGGCGCCTCGGCAGCGTGATAAGTCCCCGCTCCGCCAGCGCCGCCGTGATCTGCTCGCACAGCTCGCTGCTCAAGCGGGCCCGATCCGGTGCGGCGTATTTCTTGATGAAGCGCATCGACAGCCGTTTGATTCCGTGGTCTACCTCGACGGCGTGCGCGATAACGGTGAAGTCCATATCTAAGTACATTACTCAGTTAACTGCCCAGCTATCAAGGCAAATTGTTCGTGCCTACCCCTGACCTGCGGCTATATGCGAAAACCCCGCTCCGGACAGCAAGTCCGGAGCGGGGTGCGGGATGCGCGTGCGGGGCTTCAGCCCTCCAGGAAGGCCAGCAGGGCGTTCGCCAGAAGGAACGGGTCGTCCGCGCCGCACAGTTCGCGAGCGCTGTGCATCGACAGGATCGCGACGCCGATGTCGACGGTCTGGATGCCGTGGCGGGCGGCCGTGATCGGGCCGATCGTCGTGCCGCACGGCATCGAGTTGTTGGAGACGAACGTCTGCCACGGCACCCCGGCCCGCTCGCAGGCGCTCGCGAACACCGCGCGCCCGCTGCCGTCCGTCGCGTACCGCTGGTTGACGTTGACCTTCAGGATCGGTCCGCCGTTGGCCCGCGGGTGGTGCGAGGGGTCGTGCCGCTCCGCGTAGTTGGGGTGGACGGCGTGGCCGGTGTCGGAGGACAGGCAGATGGTGCCCGCGAAGGCACGTGCCCGGTCCTCGTACGAGCCGCCGCGCGCGAAGACTGAACGTTCCAGCACGTTCCCCAGCAGCGGCCCGTCCGCGCCGGTGTCCGACTGGGAGCCGTTCTCCTCGTGGTCGAACGCGGCCAGCACCGGGATGTGGTCGAGCTTCCCGGCGGTGGACGCGGCCGCCAGCGCCGCCACGCCCGCGTGCACCGACAGCAGGTTGTCCATCCGGGGACCGGCGAGCAGTTCGCGGTCGCGGCCGAGGTACGCGGGGGGCTCGATCGAGTGGACCATCAGGTCCCAGCCGGCCACCGAGCCCTGTTCCAGACCCTCTTCCTCCTCCAGGAACGCGATCAGGTCGCCCTCCTGGACCTCGCCCAGACCCCAGATGGGCTGCATGTGCCGCTGCTTGTCGAGCTTGAGCCCGTCCGTGTTCACCGACCGGTCCAGGTGCACGGCCAGCTGGGGCACGCGCAGCAGTGCGCGGTCCACGTTCACCAGGCGTTCGGAGCCGTCCCGCAGGGTCAGCCGTCCGGCCAGGCCCAGGTCGCGGTCCAGCCAGGTGTTGAGCAGCGTCCCGCCGTAGATCTCGACGGCGATCTGCCGCCAGCCCTGTGAGCCCGTGTCAGGCAGCGGCTTGACCCGCAGGTTGGGCGAGTCGGTGTGGGCGCCGACGATCCGGAACGGGGTGTGCGCGGCCGCGCCCTCCGGGACGAACCAGGCGATGAGCGCGCCGCCGCGGAGCACGAACTTGCCCCCGGTGCCCGCATCCCAGGCGTCCGTTTCCGACAACTGCCTGAAGCCTGCCTTTTCCAGCCGCTCGGCCGCATTGGCCACGGCGTGGTACGGCGACGGACTGGCCGTCAGGAAGGTCATCAGATCGTCGGTGTGGCCGCGGTCGAAGCGGGCGGGAGAGCTCATGTGGTTCACCTTAACGACGGTCGTGTTCGCCAGGGCCGGACTGCGGCGGTTAGCCGAGAGGTCGGAACCGCGGGGTGTGTGATCTGCGGTCCGTCGATGCTCAGCCCGGCGGGCGCTCGAATCTGCGGTGCAGTTGTCTGCGCTCGCCCCGGCGGATGCGCGGGAGCATCTCCGGGGTCTGCGCGGAGCGCTGCGCGCGTCTCTTGCGTCCGGCGCAGAAGATACAGGCCTCGCCGGGCGGCGCGTCGGGATCGATGGGAGCGCCGGGGTGCTCGGAGCAGCCCGAGGCGTTGCGCGGCCGGGACAGTTCGCGGGCGACGATGAAGGCGCGGTGCAGGTCGTCGGCGATGCGGACGAAGTCCTCGGCGGGCGAGGCCAGGCTCAGGTGGAAGCGCTGGTCCTCGACCGTACGCAGGCACGCGCGCAGCGCCTGGAGCGTGTACGGGCCCTCCGGCACGGGGTAGCCGAGGCGCCGCTGCTCCCCGGCGGGGCCGGCGGCCCGGCCGCCCTGCAGCCGCCGCCCGAGGCGCCGGCGGTCGTTGCAGATGAGGCAGCGGCCCCAGCCTTCGGGCGCTTCGGGGTCGAGGGCGCCGTTGGGGTGTTCGGGGCAGCCGGTGTAGCTCTTGGCGGGTGCCAGCCCGGCGGCGGTCTGGAAGGCCACGTAGAGGGCGTCGGCGATCCCGTCGTACTCGGCGGGGTGCGAGCCGTCGTACAGCTCGCGCAGGTGGTCGCCGAGGCTGCCCAGGCTCGCCTGCAGCTCCTTGAGGGCGTACGGCCGCCCGGTGGGGACGGAGTACCCCCTGCTGCCGTGCTGATCCTGTGGACTCATGCGTACGAGCGTCCCATGAACGACCGACAACGGGGAAAGCCGCAGGACACAGGCCTGTGGCTGGGTACGGCAGCGGCCGGGCCCCCGTGCGGGAGGGCCCGGCCGCTGGACGTTCAGCGCGCGCTGAGGCCTAGAACGCGGCCTCGTCGAGCTCCATGAGGGAGTTGTCGACGACCTCGGCCAGCTGGCGCTGGACCGAGACGCCCGGGAGGACCTCCGCGGCGAAGAACTTCGCGGCGGCGATCTTGCCGGTGTAGAACGGCACGTCCTTGGGGGAGGCGGTGGCGAGCTTCTCGGCGGCCACGGCCGCGCCCTTGAGCAGCAGGTATCCGACGACCACGTCGCCGGAGGCCATCAGCAGGCGGGTGGTGTTCTGGCCGACCTTGTAGATGTTCTTGACGTCCTCGCCGGTGGCGGTGAGGTCGACGATCATCTGACCGACGATGGCCTCCAGGTCCACGGCGGCCTTGGCGAGCGCGTCGCGGGCGCCGGCCAGCTCCTCGCCGCCGACGGCCTCGGCCAGGAACTTCTTGATCGTCTCGGAGAGGACGTTCAGGGAGGCGCCCTGGTCACGGACGATCTTCCGGAAGAAGAAGTCCTGGCCCTGGATGGCCGTGGTGCCCTCGTAGAGGGTGTCGATCTTGGCGTCGCGGATGTACTGCTCGATCGGGTACTCCTGCAGGTAACCGGAGCCACCGAAGGTCTGCAGGGACTGCGCGAGCTGCTCGTACGACTTCTCCGAGCCGTAGCCCTTCACGATCGGCAGGAGCAGGTCGTTCAGACCGACGAGGGAGGAGGCGTCCTCGCCCGCGGCCTGCTTGAGCTGGATCTCGTCCTGGACGGAGGCGGTGTACAGGACGAGGGCGCGCATGCCCTCGGCGTACGCCTTCTGCGTCATGAGCGAGCGGCGCACGTCGGGGTGGTGCGTGATGGTGACCTTGGGCGCGGTCTTGTCCATGAAGTTCGCCAGGTCCGGGCCCTGCACGCGCTCCTTGGCGTACTCCAGCGCGTTGAGGTAGCCGGTGGAGAGGGTGGCGATGGCCTTCGTGCCGACCATCATCCGGGCGAACTCGATGATCATGAACATCTGGCGGATGCCGTCGTGCTTGTCACCGATCAGCCAGCCCTTGGCGGGGTGCTGGTCGCCGAAGGTCATCTCGCACGTGTTGGAGGCCTTGAGGCCCATCTTGTGCTCGACGTTCGTCGCGTAGACGCCGTTGCGCTCGCCCAGCTCGCCGGTCTCCCAGTCGAAGTGGAACTTCGGGACGAGGAAGAGGGACAGGCCCTTGGTGCCCGGGCCGTGGCCCTCGGGACGGGCGAGGACGTAGTGGAGGATGTTCTCCTCCATGTCGTGCTCACCGGAGGTGATGAAGCGCTTCACGCCCTCGATGTGCCAGGAGCCGTCGGCCTGCTGGATCGCCTTGGTGCGGCCGGCGCCGACGTCCGAGCCGGCATCCGGCTCGGTGAGGACCATGGTGGAGCCCCAGCGCTTCTCGACGGCGATCTGGGCGATCTTCTTCTGCGCCTCGTTGCCCTCTTCGAAGAGGACGCCGGCGAACGCCGGGCCGGAGGAGTACATCCAGACGGCCGGGTTCGAGCCGAGCAGCAGCTCCGCGTAGGCCCAGATGAGGGAACGGGGCGAGGTGGTGCCGCCGATCTCCTCGGGCAGGCCCAGGCGCCAGTACTCCGAGTCCATGAAGGCTTCGTAGCTCTTCTTGAAGGAGGCCGGGACCGGCGCGGTGTTGGTGGCCGGGTCGAAGACCGGCGGGTTGCGGTCGGCGTCCGCGAAGGACTCGGCCAGCTCGTTCTCGGCGAGGCGGGTGAGCTCGGAGAGGACGCTCTTGGCGGTGTCGGTGTCCATCTCCTCGAACGCACCGGTGCCGTACAGCTTGTCGCGTCCGAGCACCTCGAAGAGGTTGAACTCGATGTCGCGGAGATTCGACTTGTAGTGCCCCATGGCGACGGCTCCGTTAAGGCTCGGGGAGACAGGTTCCTCGTACATACCAATCGGTAACGTAATGATGCTACCCACCGGTAATAAGACGCAACCCCTGGCGCGCGACTGTGACGGGTGTCAAGTCCCGGCGGCCGGAGCGAGCGCGGCGGGGCGACCTGGCCAGAGCGACCGCGAGCGGCAGGGAGTCCGCCCCGCACCGGCCGGGAGCCCGCCCCGGCCGGGAGCCCGCCCCGCACCGGCCGGGGCTCCCCAGCCCGGCCGGGACGGAAGTCCGCCCCGCGCGGGCTCCGCGCGCTTCAGGCGGCGGCCCGCGCGCGGTTCCGGCCGCCGCCTCCGCGCGGTTCAGGCGGACGTCTGCGCGCGGTTCAGGCGGACGGGTGCGCGGGCTCCGGGAAGGCCAGGCGCGGCGAGCCGCCCGCCCACCACACGCCGATCACGAACGCGGCCGTGGCCTCCACGTACACCGCCCGGTCCAGTCCGCCGGCCGGCATCGGGCTCCAGCCCATCGCGGTGATCAAGCCCGCGACGCGCTCGGCCGCATGCGCGTCGTCGGCGCAGAACGGCACCGCCGGAGGGGTCTCGCCGAACGCCCCGGCCGGCAGGTCCCACACGCTCGCGTGGACCAGGTTGAAGGCCTTCACCACGTGCGCGCCGGGCGCCGCCGCCTGGATCCGGCCGGCCACGCTCTCCCCGGCTCGGGTCGTCAGCATCACCCCGTCCGGGCCCGGGGCCAGCGGGTTCGTGCAGTCCACGACCGTCCGCCCGGCCAGCGCCGCCGCGTGTTCCTCCGCCAGCGCCGGAGCCGCCCCGGCCGGTACGGCGAGCAGCGCCACCTCCCCGTACTCCGCCGCCCGCGCCGGGGTTCCGTGCCCGGCCCCCCCGATCCGCCGTGCGAGCGCCTCGGCCGCCGCCCCGTCGCGCCCGCCGACGAACACCTCGTGCCCGGCCCGCGCCCAGGCGCCACCCAGGGCCGCCGCCATGCCTCCCGTACCCAGTACACCGATCCGCATCGTTGCCCGCCCCTCTCGTTCCGCTCGTCCGGTCAGTTCGGTGGCTGACGCTACGAACGCCGACGCACACCGTCCGGTGTCCATCGGCGGGGGCAGGATGGCGGCATGGAGAAGCTGTCCGATCCGGCTGCGGGCCTGCCGGAGCTCACGTACACGGCGGACTGCCGGGCGCGCGTCGCCTTCGAAGTGCTGGCGAACCGCTGGGACAGCGTCGTGGTCTTCACGCTCGGCGTGACGGGTCCGATGCGGCCGCGGGCGCTGGTCGCGCGGATCGGGGGGATCAGCCCGAAGGTCCTGAACGAGGCGCTGCGGCGGCTGGAGTACAACGGCCTGGTCGAGCGCCGCCCGTACGCGGAGGCGCCGCCGCGCGTCGACTACGCCCTGACCGAGGCCGGTACGGCACTGCTCACGCCTATGCGGGCGATGGGCGCCTGGGCCACCCGGTACGCGGACGCCGTGCTCGACGCGCAGGACCGGTACGAGGCGCGCTGAGCCGGCCGCCCATGGGTGCGGCGGTCGGTCGTGCGCGTGACGGCGAGGGTCACGGGGGCCCCCTCGCCGACGTGCACGAGCGATCACGTCGGCGATGAGTCCACGGATGCAGAGCCGGAGATCGGGACGGGGCCGGTCCCGTGCGCCCGTACGGCCCGCCGCAGCGCGCGGACGGAAATGGCAAGCACCCCCTTTGACTTGGCCTCCGCATGCCCGCGGGAGGGCAGTTGCGGCAAGGGCAGCGGCGGTGATCGCCCCGGGCCGGCCGACGGGTACGCCGGAGGCGTACCCGTCCCCGTCCGGGCCGAGCGGGCCGACGGTCCCGCCCGCGCCGTCGCGGGCAGCGGATGGGGCTCTGTTCCTACGCGCCCTGAAGGCCGGTGAGCCGGCCGGCTGATGCCCCTCCGGGCAGCGGTGGCCGGTACCGGCCGGTACGGCCGCAGTCGCTCGGTAGTCTGTGCCGCATGTACGGCTACGACCAGACTCCGGGCGCCCAGCAGCAGTACGCTCCGCCGCAGCCCCCGCCGCAGCAGGGCTACGCGCAGCAGCAGCCGCCGCTGTACCCCGAGCCGTCGCCGCCGTCGCTCGCGGACGCGGTGCGCGCCTTCACGACCGGTCAGCTCGCCGCCGAGGACTTCCAGCAGATCTTCGCCGGCTCGAAGGTCTACTGCCCCCGCGGCGAGACCCCGGGCTTTCTGGCGCTGCACAACACGCAGCAGCCGGTCATCCCGATGTTCACCACGCTCAAGGAGCTGCGCCGGTACGCCGGCAAGGAGTCCAAGTACTTCGTGATCACCGGCGCGGAGGTGATCGACCTGCTGCCCACCGGGTACGGCTTCGTCCTCGACATGGAGGGCGACCACCGGATGGTCTTCGACGCGAAGGCCGTCGAGCAGATGGTCGACTTCGCGATGCGCCGCATGTACGGCTGACGCCTTCCCGGAGGCGGCCGTCACGGCGGCGGCCTTCCCGGAGGCGGCCGTTACCGCCTCGGCTGTTACGGCGTCGGGGCCGGCAGCGCCGTGACCCCGACCATCCCGTCGGCCCCGACCGGCGACGTCGTGTCGTCGAGGTGCCGTACGCCCGTCACGTGCCGGGGGGCCGGGAGGCGGCCCGTGCCGGCAGGGGCCCACACGACGGCCGGCTCGGTGCCGTCGCGGTCGAACCGGCACTGCCGGACCCCGTCCGGCAGCCCCGCGGCCACGCCGTTCCCGCAGGAGTGGATCCGGGGGCGTGACGTGCGGTCACGGCGCACACCACGGCGAATCAACGAGGAAGACACGGTGGTCGTCGAGCCGTAACCGGCCGAAGGTCCGTACGGCCTCTCGCACCCGCCCGGGAATGACCCGGGCGGGTGCTCTGTTCTGTCGGGTGTGGCAGAAAGTTCGAGTTTCAACTAAACTCGACGCAGAAGGAGGTTCCGACCATGCCTGCAGTGACTGTGGAGAACCCGTTGACGCTCCCCCGTGTCGCGGAGCCCGCCCCGGAGACCGCCGCCCGCAAGGTGCTGGCCGTCACGACCGCCCCGGGCGGCTTCGAGGGTGAGGGATTCCCGGTGCGCCGCGCGTTCGCGGGGATCAACTACCAGTACCTCGACCCGTTCATCATGATGGACCAGATGGGTGAGGTGGAGTACGCGCCGGGCGAGCCCAAGGGCACCCCGTGGCACCCGCACCGCGGCTTCGAGACCGTCACCTACCTGATCGACGGAACCTTCGTCCACCAGGACAGCAACGGTGGCGGCGGCGTCATCAACGGCGGCGACACGCAGTGGATGACCGCCGGATCGGGCCTGCTGCACATCGAGGCCCCGCCGGAGTCCCTCGTCGTGTCCGGCGGGCTCTTCCACGGCCTGCAGCTGTGGGTGAACCTCCCCGCCAGCGACAAGATGATGCCCCCGCGCTACCAGGACATCGGCGGAGGCCAGGTGCAGCTGCTGTCCACCCCGGACGGCGGCGCGCTGCTCCGCGTGATCGCCGGTGAGATCGGCGGCCACCAGGGCCCCGGCATCACCCACACCCCGATCACGATGATCCACGCGACCGTCACCCCGGGCGCGCAGATCACCCTGCCGTGGCGCGAGGACTTCAACGCCCTGGCGTACGTCCTGGGCGGGCGCGGGTCGGTCGGCGAGGACCGCAGGCCGGTCCACACCGGGCAGACGGCCGTCTTCGGCGAGGGCGGCTCGCTCACGGTGCGGGCGGACGAGTCGCAGGATTCCAACGCCCCGGACCTGGAGGTCGTCCTCCTCGGCGGCCGTCCGATCCGGGAGCCGATGGCGCACTACGGTCCGTTCGTCATGAACAACAAGCACGAACTCCAGCAGGCCTTCGACGACTTCCAGGCCGGCCGGCTGGGGCGCATCCCCACCACCGCGCGCACGGGCCTCGGCCACCGCGGCGCCGGCGAGGCGGACGACTGACAGGGCCGCGGGACTGAACGCCGTACACAGCGGAACGGGCTCCCGGGCGGGAGCCCGTTCCGCTATGCGGGGCCGGCAGGCCCGGCCTCCGTACCGGAGCCGGCAGTCCCGGGCGCCGTGCCGGCGCCGTACCGCGTGCGCAGCTCCGAGACCACCCCGAAGGCGGCCGCGGTCAGCGGCACGGCGAGGAGCATCCCGAGGATCCCGGCGACGCTCGCCCCGGCCGTGATGGCCAGCATGACCACGGCCGGGTGCATCTGCACCGTGCGGCTCTGCACCACGGGCTGGAGCACGTACCCCTCGATCATCTGGACCACCAGCACCAGGCCGAGCGCCCACAGGCCGATGGCCCAGCCCCGGTCGACGAGGGCGACGAGGACCGCCACGGCGCCCGAGAGGAACGCGCCGAGGTAGGGGATGTAGGCGGTGACGAACACCAGGGCGGCCAGGCCCAGCGCGCCCGGCACCCGCAGCACCAGCAGACCCGCCCCGATCAGCACGGCGTCGACGAGCGCGACGAAGCTGGTCCCGCGCATGAAGCCCTCGACGGCCTCGAAGGCGCGCCGCCCCATCGCCTCCATGAGGTCCCCCGAACGGCTGGGCACCAGTGCGCGCAGCGTTCCCGCCGCCCGGTCGGAGTCGCGGAGGAAGAAGAAGATCAGCACCAGCGCCAGCAGGGCCGTCGCGATCACCGTCCCCACCACGCTGAGTCCGGCCACCACGCCGGAGGCGGCCGTCCCGCCGAACTTCGCGAGCAGGTCCTTGGAGTTCTTCGCGACGTCCTCCAGCGAGGTGCCGAGCGCCCCGAAGTGCTCAGCGAGGACCTCGCCGGCCCGCCGGAGCGAGTCGACGATCTGGTCGCCGGTCTCGATGAGCGCGAGGACGACGATGTACGACGCCCCGCCGACGACGGCGACCACGGCGAGGCAGGTGAGGGCCGCGGCCAGCGAGCGGTTGACCTTCATGCGGACCAGCCGCCGGTGCATCGGCCCGAGCAGGGCCGTGCCCAGAACGGCGAGCAGCACGGGCGTCACGACCGTCCGGAAGACGGCGCACAGCCAGACGACGACGGCGAGCACGGCGGTGACGAGGAGGGCGACGGCGCACCAGGCGGCGAGTCGCCTCACGGGCTCGGGCAGCAGGGGAGTCGGCACGGCTGTATCCAAACACGGCCGCTGTCCGCCGTCCGGGGGTCAGTCCAGCGGGTCGGAATCGGGTTTCGACTGCTCGTGGACCTCGAACCAGATGGACTTGCCCTCGCCGCGCGGGTCCACCCCCCAGGCATCGGCCAGCATCTCCATCAGCAGTACGCCGCGGCCGCTGGAGGCCATCTCGCCGGGGTGCCGCTTGTGCGGGAGCTCGTCGCTGGAGTCCGCAACCTCGACGCGCAGCCGGCGTCCGCCCAGCTCGCCCACCGCCTCCGCGACCAGGAGCGCGTCGCCGTCGGTGTGCACCAGTACGTTCGTCACCATCTCGGAGACCATCAGCACCGCCGAGTCCACCTGCTCGGGGTCGGCCCAGTCGTGCAGCAGCTCGCGGATCTGGCGGCGGGCGCCCGCGATCCGCTCCGGTTCGGCCTGGGCCACGGTGAGTATCGTGCGGCGGGCCGGGCGGCCGGGGTGCAGCTGCGGGGAACCGCAGCCGCAGCCGCCGCCCTCGCGGCAGAGCAGCACCACGGCTATGTCGTCCTCGCGGCGGTCGGCCAGCGGGCCGGTGGTGTGGTGCGAGGAGGGCCCGTGGACGGCTTGGACCAGCAGGTCGGCCAGCCTTTCGAGGTGCCCGTCGAGGTGTCCGCCGTCGGCGGGCGTCTCGGCCTCCAGGATCGCGCGCAGCCGGGCCCAGCCGGTGTCCAGGTCGTGGCCGCCGGTCTCGATGAGCCCGTCGGTGCACAGCATCATCGTCTCGCCGGGTTCCAGGGTGAACCGGGTGGTGGGGTAGTCGGTGTCCGGGACGATCCCGAGGGGGAGGCCGCCGGCTGTGGGGCGCATCAGGACGGTGCCGTCCGTCATCCGGATCGCGGGGTCGGGGTGGCCGGCGCGGGCCACCTCCAGCAGCCCGGTCCGCGGGTCGCACTCCACGTACAGGCAGGTTGCGAAGCGCGGGCTCTGGAAGTCCGGGTCGGCGTCGCGGCCGGAGTCCGGGTCCTCGGGGGAGTCGGACTCCTGCGAGGAGCACAGCCCGGCCAGGAAGCGGGAGGCGCGGGAGAGCACCGCGTCCGGGCGGTGGCCCTCCGACGCGTACGCCCGCACCGCGATCCGCAGCTGGCCCATCAGCCCGGCCGCGCGCACGTCGTGGCCCTGCACGTCACCGATGACCAGCGCGAACCGTCCCGAGGGCAGCGGGATCATGTCGTACCAGTCCCCGCCGACCTGGAGCCCGCCGCCGGTCGGGACGTACCGGGCGGCGATCTGCATGCCGGGGATCTCGGGGCCGAGCTGCGGCATCATCGACCGCTGCAGGCCCGTGGTGAGTTCCCGTTCGGATTCGGCCACCCCGGCGCGCTGGAGGGCCTGCGCGAGCATCCGGGCCACGGTGGTCAGCACGGACCGCTCGTCGGGCGAGAAGGACACCGGGTGCTTGAAGGCGGCCATCCAGGCGCCCATGGTCCGTCCGGCCACGATCAGCGGCAGGAAGGCCCAGGAGACCCGGCCGAAGCGCTGGGCGAGCGGCCACGTGGCCGGGAAGCGCCGTTTGTAGTCCTCAGGACTGGGCAGGTAGATCGCCCGGCCGGTACGGACGACCTCCGCGGCCGGGTAGTCCGTCTCCAGGGTCATGTCCGCGAAGGGGCCTTCGTCCCCCTGGCCGTGCCCGTGGTGCCCGATGATCGACAGCCTGTCCCCGGCCACGCCGAAGACGGCCAGGCCGTCCGGACTGAAACCGGGCATGGACAGCGAGGCCGCGACCCGCAGCACCTCCGCCGTGGAGCGGGCCTCCGCCAGCGCCCGGCCCGCGTCCAGCAGGAAGGCCTCGCGGGAGCGCCGCCAGTCTCCGGTGATCGGCGTGTGGATGGCGGTGGTGCCGGGCTGCGGCTCGGCGATCTCCTGGATGGTGCCGATCAGCTCGTAGTCGACGCTGCCGTCGGGGCCGCGGTTCTCCAGCGGCTTGGAGCGGCTGCGTACGGTCCGCAGGACCCGTCCGTCCTCGTCCATGATCCGCAGCCTGGCCTCGGCGAGCGTGCCCTCGGCGACGGCCAGGTTCACGATGCCGTTGATCTCGTTCCAGTCCACCGGGTGGAAGCGCGACCGTACGGCGACCTCCGGCAGCACCACGGGCTCGGCGGGCAGCCCGAGGAGCCGGGCGGCCTCGGTGTCGAGGGTGACCGTCCCGGAGGCGTTGTCCCATCTCCACAGACCGGTCGCGATGGCGGCCAGGACGTCCTCGGTGCGCACCCGGTCATCTTTACAGGTCGTCGCACTCACGTGCCTGTTCTCCGGCCCCGGCGGGCACGTTCGGGCAGGCCCGGCGGGCGTGCCCGACCCGCCCCCCGCCCGGACGGTAACCTTGTGAGGGTTGAATCCACCCTGGTATCGCGAAGAACTGGATGACTGATGCATCGGTACAGGTCCCACACCTGCGGCGAGCTCCGCGCCTCTGACGTCAACGCCGACGTCCGGCTGAGCGGCTGGCTGCACAACCGTCGAGACCTGGGCGGCATCCTCTTCATCGATCTGCGTGACCACTACGGCATCACGCAGCTCGTGGCCCGTCCCGGCACCGCTGCCGCCGCCGTCCTGGACAAGCTCTCCAAGGAGACCGTGGTCCGGGTCGACGGCAAGGTGGTCTCGCGCGGCGCCGAGAACATCAACCCCGAGCTGCCGACCGGCGAGATCGAGATCGAGGCCGCCGAGGTCGAGGTGCTCGGCGCGGCCGCCCCGCTGCCCTTCACGATCAACACCGACGACGGTGTGAACGAGGAGCGGCGCCTGGAGTACCGCTTCCTCGACCTGCGCCGCGAGCGCATGCACCGCAACATCATGCTGCGCTCGGCCGTCATCGCGGCCATCCGGCACAAGATGGTCGCCCTCGGCTTCAACGAGATGGCGACCCCGATCCTCACCGCGACCTCCCCCGAGGGCGCCCGTGACTTCGTGGTGCCGTCCCGCCTGAACCCGGGCAAGTTCTACGCCCTGCCGCAGGCCCCGCAGCAGTTCAAGCAGCTGCTGATGATCTCCGGCTTCGACCGGTACTTCCAGATCGCGCCCTGCTTCCGCGACGAGGACGCCCGCGCCGACCGCTCGCCGGGCGAGTTCTACCAGCTCGACGTGGAGATGTCCTTCGTCGAGCAGGAGGACGTCTTCCAGCCGATCGAGCGCCTGATGACCGAGCTCTTCACCGAGTTCGGCAACGGTCGCGAGGTCACCTCCCCCTTCCCGCGGATCCCGTTCCGCGAGTCGATGCTGAAGTACGGCAACGACAAGCCCGACCTGCGCGCCAAGCTGGAGCTCGTCGACATCACCGACGTGTTCGAGGCCTCGGAGTTCAAGGCCTTCGCCGGGAAGCACGTGCGCGCCCTGGCCGTCCCGGACACCGCCGGGCAGCCGCGCAAGTTCTTCGACGGCCTCGGCGAGTACGCGATCTCGCTGGGCGCCAAGGGCCTCGCCTGGGTCCGCGTCGGCGAGGACGGTGCCCTGACCGGCCCGATCGCCAAGTTCCTCACCGAGGAGAACGTCAAGGTCCTCACCGAGCGCCTGGGTCTGGTCCCCGGCCACGCCGTGTTCTTCGGCGCGGGTGACTTCGACGAGGTCTCCAAGATCATGTCCGGCGTTCGCGTCGAGGCGGCCAAGCGCGCGGGCCAGTTCGAGGAGAACGTCTTCCGCTTCTGCTGGATCGTCGACTTCCCGATGTACGAGAAGGACGAGGAGACCGGCAAGATCGACTTCTCCCACAACCCCTTCTCCATGCCGCAGGGCGGGATGAAGGACCTGGAGGAGAAGGACCCCCTCGACATCCTGGCGTGGCAGTACGACATCGTCTGCAACGGCATCGAGCTGTCCTCCGGCGCCATCCGCAACCACGAGCCCGAGGTCATGCTGAAGGCCTTCGAGATCGCGGGCTACGAGGCCGAGACCGTCGAGCGCGAGTTCGCCGGCATGCTGCGCGCCTTCCGCCTCGGCGCCCCGCCGCACGGCGGCATCGCCCCGGGCGTGGACCGCATCGTGATGCTGCTGGCCGACGAGCCGAACATCCGCGAGACCATCGCCTTCCCGCTGAACGGCAACGCGCAGGACCTGATGATGGGTGCGCCCACCGTCCTGGAGGAGTCCCGCCTGCGCGAGCTGAACATCGCGCTGCGCAAGCCGGTGGAGACGAAGCCGGCGGACGCCAAGCCGATCGCCGAGGCCGTCCACCCGGACGCCGCGCGGTAACTCGTACGAGGTGTGACGAAGGGCCCGGGATCCAAGGATCCCGGGCCCTTCGTCGTGTCGTGTCCGGACGAGATTCCTGTCGGGACGAGATTCGTGTCCGGACTAGAACCGCTCGAGGACGCCCTTGAGGAGGGCGGCGGAGGTCAGTTCACGGGGGGCCGGACCGGCGTGGAAGAAGCCGGCGTTCTCGGCGTCCAGCTTGCGCAGGAAGTCGAAGGCCTTGGCGTCGTGGTCGCCGAAGGCGACGAACTGCCAGTGGATGCCGGGAGCGGTGGTGGCCGCGTCGGCCAGGGCCGCCTTGGCGGGCTGCCGGTTGTCGGGGGCGCCGTCGGTCTGGAAGACGACCAGGGCCGGGCCATCGCCGCCGTCCTTCTGGTAGTGCTCGACGACGGCCTCGACGGCGACGTGGTAGCTGGTGCGGCCCATCCGGCCGAGTTCGGCGTGGCGGGCCTCCACCCAGGCCTCGTCGTGGCTGTCGAGGGACAGGTCGGCGGTGCCGTCCAGCTCCGTGGAGAAGAACACCGTGTGGACGGTGGCCTCGTCGTCCAGGTGGGCGGCGAGGGCGAGGGCGTGGTCGGCGAGGTACTGGGCGCTGCCGTCCTTGTAGAACCCGCGCATCGATCCGGACCGGTCCAGGACGAGGTACACCTTGGCGCGCGCTCCGGCCTTGTCCTTGCCCTTGAGCACCTGCCCGGCGGCCTTGTAGGCCCCGGCCACCCCGGGCGCCCGCCGCCGCACCGCGGCCGCGGCGTTGGCGGGCCCTTCCGCCCCGGCCTCGGCGGCCGGCGGCTCCGCCTCCGGTACGGTCTCGGGCTCGGCGTCCGCGGCCGGCTCCGCCTCGGCGGTGACCGGCTCGGCGTCCCGTGCGGTCTCGGGCTCGGCCTCGTCGGCCGACGGCTCGGCCTCCGGTACGGTCTCGGGCTCGGCCTCGGCGGCCGGCGGCTCGGCCTCGGCCTCGGGGTTCGCCGTGGCGTCGGCCTCGGCCTTGGCGTCCGGCTCGGCCTCGGCCTCGGCGGCCGGCCGCTCGGCCTCCGGCTCCGGTACGTCGGCCTCGGCCGCAGCCGGCTCCGCCTCGTGCGTGGTTTCAGGCTCGGCTTCGGGCTCCGCCGCGGGGGCGGCCGCCTCCGGCTCGGCGGCCGGCGACTCGGCTACCGGTACGGTCTCGGGCTCGGTGACCGGCTCGGCCTCCGCGGCCGGCTCCGCCACTGCCTCGGCCTCGTCGGCCGACGGCTCGGCCTCGGCCTCGGGGTTCGCCGTGGCGTCGACCTCTGCCTTGGCGTCCGGCTCGGCCTCGGCGTCGGCCTCGGGGTCCGGCTCCGGCGCCGCGGCCTTCGCTGCGGGTGTCACGGGCCCGGTGGGGTCCTGCTGAACCGCCGGAGGCGAGGGGCGGCGGGCTTCCGGGACCGTGGGGTCCGACGGCGGGGCCGCCGCCGGAGACGGGTCCGGGGCCGGGGCCGTGAGGACCGTGCCCGGTTCGCGGTCCCGCGGTGCGGACTGCGGGGGGACGGTGGGGTTGTCGAAGGACGCGGCCACCATTTCGGCCGCAACGTCCAGGGGGGTGCGTTCCGTCTGGCTCGGGAGGTTCGCCGAGGGGGCGTCCGAAGTCTCCGGAACGGGTTCCGCCGACCGTCCGAACACCTTGCGCAACAAGCTCCGAATACCCATGGGCCAGGCCTTTCGCATGAGTGCGTGCGTCATTTGTCCGTGCTGCGCGGATGATCCCTGCCCAGAGTGGACACGTAAGGTTATCGGCCGCCCGGCTGGATCTTCGGGAGGGGCACCTTTCGTGGCGTCCGGCTTCCGGACGCGCTCACCCCCTTCCCGAACTCCCGCTCCGACGCGCCGGGTTCACCGACCGTTCATCCCCGCGCCGCCGCTTCGGCGCAACTCCCGCCTAGCGTCACCGCTGGATTGTTCCGACACGTTGTCGGCGCCCACGCAGCTACTCGGAGGACACTCGTGCGCAAGCTCCTGCCGCTCATCGGCAACCCGCATGGGAGCGGTCGTTCCGCTCTCACCTGCCGCTACCGCTGCGGCGACGCCTGCTTCCACGAGGTGCCGAACACCAGCGACAACGAATACGCCGGCGATGTCATAGCCCGCGCGTACTCCCGCCGCTCGATGCTGCGTACCGCCGCCGTCGTGACCGTCGCCACCGCCGCCGGCACCGCCGTCGCCCTCGGCGGTCCCGGCCAGACCGCCAACGCCACCCCCGCCGGCGAGGCCGAGGGCGCCGGCGCCTCCAAGAGCGGTGAGGCCGCCCGCGGTCTGCGCTTCAAGGCCGTCGCGCCGAACACCGACGACAAGGTCACGGTCCCCGAGGGCCACGACCAGAACGTGGTCATCCGCTGGGGCGACCCGATGGTCAAGGGTGCCCCGGGCTTCAACGCCGACAAGCAGACCGCCGCCGCGCAGGCCGGTCAGTTCGGCTACAACAACGACTTCTTGAGCCTTCTCCCGCTCGGCGGCGACTACGAGCGCCAGCAGCTGCTCGTGGCCAACCACGAGTACACCGACGAGAACCTCATGTTCAAGGGGTACGACCCGGCCAACCCGACCCGCGAACAGGTCGAGATCGCCTGGGCCGCGCACGGCCTGTCCGTGGTCGTCGTCCAGGAGGACCACCGCAGCGGCAAGCTGACCGCCGTCACCCGCCACCAGCTCAACCGCCGCCTGACGGCCACCAGCGAGTTCAAGCTGACCGGCCCGGCCGCGGGCAGCGCCCTGCTGAAGACCTCGGTCGACGCGACCGGCACCAAGGTGCTCGGCACGCTCAACAACTGCGCCGGCGGCACCACCCCGTGGGGCACCACCCTCCACGGCGAGGAGAACTTCAACCAGTACTTCGGCAATGCCGGCCAGGTCACCGACCCCACCCAGGCCGCCCGCCTGAAGCGCTACGGCGTGACCGCCGGTGCCACCGAGCGCAAGTGGGAGCGGTTCGACAAGCGCTTCGACGTCGTGCAGGAGCCCAACGAGTCGCACCGCTTCGGCTGGGTCGTCGAGCTCGACCCGTACGACCCGAACTCCACCCCGCGCAAGCGCACCGCGCTCGGCCGTTTCAAGCACGAGGCCGCGCAGCCCCGCCTGACCGAGGACGGCCGTCCCGTCGTCTACATGGGCGACGACGAGCGTTTCGACTACTTCTACAAGTTCGTCTCGTCGAAGCAGATGAAGAAGGGCAACTCGCGCGCGGCGAAGGAGCACAACCTCACGCTGCTCGACGAGGGCACCCTCTACGTCGCCAAGCTGACCGGCGACTCCCCGGCCGCCGCCATCGACGGCTCCGGCACGCTCCCCGCCGACGGCGAGTTCGACGGCTCGGGCGTCTGGATCAAGCTCGCCAGCGGTAACGTCTCGCATGTCGAGGGCATGACCGCCGAGGAGGTCTACGTCTTCACGCGGCAGGCCGCCGACAAGGTGGGCGCGACCAAGATGGACCGTCCCGAGGACGTCGAGCCGTCCCCGCGCACCGGTCGCGTCTACATCGCGCTGACCAACAATACCGACCGGGGCAAGCCCGGCAAGGCGGGTGCGGACGAGGCCAACCCGCGCAACCTGAACAAGCACGGCCAGATCCTGGAGCTCGCCGAGAACTTCGACGACCCGGTCGGCGACGGCTTCGCCTGGCGGCTCTTCCTCGTCGCCGGTGACCCGAACGACCCGGCGACCTACTTCGCGGGCTTCCCGAAGGACAAGGTCAGCCCGATCTCCTGCCCGGACAACGTGGCCTTCGACCCGCACGGCAACCTGTGGATCTCCACGGACGGCAACCAGCTCGGCTCCCACGACGGCCTGTTCGGTGTCGCTACCGCCGGTGACCGCCGCGGTGAGCTGAAGCAGTTCCTGACCGTCCCGCGCGGCGCCGAGACCTGTGGCCCGCTCGTGCAGGACAAGCGCGTCCTGGTGTCCGTGCAGCACCCGGGTGAGATCGACGGCGCGTCCGTCGAGAAGCCGCAGTCCGTGTGGCCCGACGGCCCCGGCAAGATCGTCCGCCCGGCGGTCGTCTCCGTCTGGCGCAAGGACGGCAAGAACATCGGCGTCTGATCCAGCGGATGAGCACGCCCAGTTGAACCGGGCCGAGGGGATGTTTCACGTGAAACATCCCCTCGCGCCGGTCAACTTCCTTCCGTCAGGCGCCCGACGGGCAGCCGGAGGGTGGTCACCGCGCCCCCGTCCGGGGCGTTGGCGAAGTGGAGCGTGATCTCCAGGACCGTCGCCTGCCCGGCCACGATCGTCAGCCCCAGCCCGTGGCCCCGCCCGCGCCCCGGGTCCCCGGTGCGGAACCGCTGCGGGCCGTGCTCGATCAGCGCGGGCGGATAACCGGGCCCGTGGTCGCGGACCACCACCACCGGCCCCTCCACGGTCACCTCGACCGGCGGCGCGCCGTGCCTGTGCGAGTTGACCAGCAGGTTGGCCAGGATCCGGTCCAGGCGGCGCCGGTCGGTGAGCACCACCGTGTCGCGGAGGACCCGCACGGAGGCGTCCAGTCCGGTGGCGGCGACGGCCCGCCGCACCGCCCGGCCGAGCTCCACCCGGGCGAGCTCGGCCTGTTCGACGCCGGAGTCCAGCCGGGAGATCTCCAGCAGGTCCTCGGTGAGCAGGTGCAGGGCCTTGAGCCGGTCGTTGATCATCTCCTTGGGGCGGCCCTCCGGCAGCAGCGCCGCCGCGGCCAGTGAGCCCGTGAGCGGGGTGCGCAGCTCGTGCGCGACGTCCGCCGTGAAGCGCTTCTCCGCCTCCAGCCGGTCCTGGAGCGAACCGGCCATCGAGTCCAGCGCGTGTGCCACGTCCCGTACCTCGTCCCGGGAGCGGGCCGGCCGCGGATCGTCTTCGCCGGCGCTCGCGCGGGTGTCCCCGTCGGCGGGGAAGTCCACCCGGGCGTCCAGGTCCCCGGCGCTGATCCGGCGGGCCACGGCGGCCGTGGTCGTGAGCCGACGGCTGATCCGGTCGGCGAGGAACAGGCCGGCCAGCGCGACCACTCCGGCGGCGAGCACCGAGGAGGCGAGGATCGCCGCGTCGATGTCCCGCAGCCGGTCACGGGTTTCCTCGTACGGGATCCAGACGGCGAGGGCGTGCTCGTCGGCCGGTGCGGCGGCCCACATGACGGGCTTGCCCTCGTGCCGGCCGACCATGCTGCCGGTGTCCCCGCGTGCGACCAGCTGGCGCAGTTGCTCCGGCAGGCCGGGCGGGTCCAGGGCGGCGTTCACGTCGCCGTGCGCGGTGCCGTACTCGTAGTGGCCGAGGGCGTGGTCCAGGTCCCCGTCCGCCTCCTTGCGTACCTCCCCGACGATCTGCCGGGCGACCACGTTGTGCACCAGGATCCCCAGGGCGGCGGCGACCATGCAGCAGACCATGGTGGTGGTCAGGGCGATCTTCCAGCGCAGGCTGCTCAGCGCGCGCATCGGGACCCGTCCCCGCTCAGCGGGACGTCCCTGAGCGCGGGGCACTCGTCGAGGGTGAGCTGCGACAGGTTCATGCTCCGGGCCTTGGGGTCCCACACGTAGTCGGAGACGGAGACGTACTTCGGGTTCGAGGTGGGCTCGCGTACCGCCAGGTGCGCGGCGGCCACCTCCACGCCCTCCAGCACCCCGCGCCGGGCCAGGACCCGGGCGATGGCGCCGTCGTCGCGGACGGCGTAGACGCGCAGCTCACTGACACGGCCGTCGACGTCCAGGGCGGTGATCAGCTCCTCCTTGCCGTCGCCCGTCAGGTCGTGCAGGACGCCGGGGCGCACCGGGCAGTCGGGGCCGCCGTCCACAGCCTGTGTGCAGAGCGCGAGCCGCTGGACGGCCCGGGGGTCCACGAGCCGCCCGGTCCCGCCGTCGCCGGCGGTGGCAGAGGTGATGTCGGCCCGTACGACGTCCAACGCGTTCACGCCGCGCATGCTCGGGCCCGTCGCCTTGGGCAGACCCCGGACCACGGCGGCCGCCCCCGGCTGCTGGCCATCGCCGGGCGGGGCGGGGCGGATGCTCTTCCACAGGCTCTGCGGGGCGTGCACGGTGCCGAGGTCCCCCTCGCTCTCGAGCCCCTCCACATCGGCGCACCCGGCCGTGGCCGCCAGGAGGGCTGCGATGGCCGTGCCGGCCAGGACGCGGGGGCTGCGCATGTACCGATGCTCCCCCGCCGGCGGGCACCCGGCCCGGCCGTGGGGCCGTTCGGGGGCCCCGCCGAGCACCGGTTCACGGCCGCGCCCGGGACCGGTCAGCTTCTTGTACGGGCGATGGCCCGGGCCGCCGCGAGCTCCTGGTGGACCGGGGCAAGGACGCTGGAGCCGTCGGGCTCCGTCTCCACCTCGGCCGGCGCCGGGGTGTTGCTCGTGCGGACCGCCTCGGCCAGGGAGCGCAGCCGGCGGATGATCGCGTCGACCTCGGCGGGCTCCGGGGGGCGGGCGCCGTGGTTGACGCGGACGCGGGCGGCGGTGGTCGCGTCCACGATGCGTTCGACGGCGACGACCAGGGGCCACCACGCGGCGGCCCGCGCGCCCGTCGGGGGCGGTTCGGTCAGTGCCCGCTGGAACTCGCTGCGGACGCCCGACAGATCGCGGTAGATCCGGCGCCGGGCCTGGAGACGGGCCGTGCGGGCCGCCTCCGTCTGCGGATGGGGGCCGAACGCCCGCTCCACGTACCGGGCCGCGTCGTCCACGGTGTCGGCGAGCCGGTCGCCGATGCGGGTGTGCCAGCTCTCGGGCCACAGCAGGTAGCCCGCGACCAGGGCGATGGCGCAGCCGATCAGGCTGTCCAGCAGCCGGGGGCGGATCAGGTCGAAGCCCTGGTGGTTGAGCAGGTCCGAGAGGAGGAGGATGACCGGGGTGATCGCCGCGGTTTGGAAGGCGTATCCCTTGGCGGAGAAGACGGGGATCAGGGCGGCCAGGACCATCATCACCGGTACGTCCCACCAGCCGCGCGGCACCTCGGCCAGCACGGCCGCCGCGATGACCAGCCCGGCCGCGGTGCCCAGCGCGCGCAGCACGGCCCGGGAGAACACCGAGCCGAAGTCGGGCTTGAGGACGAAGGTGACGGTCAGCGCGACCCAGTAGGACCGTTCGACCTCGATGAGCGAGACGAGGGACTGCGCGAGTCCGATGCACAGTGCGAGCCGCAGGCCGTACCGCCAGGAGGCTCCGGACAGCATCATGTCGCGCACCGCGCGTCGGGCCCGGACCCGCAGGGCGGCGGGCCGCCCGAGCCGGTCGTCGACGTTGAGCAGGTCCGGTTCGGCGAGGTACACCGTGGTCGCCGCGTGCCGCAGGGCCGAGTCGACGGCCCGCTCGGCGGGGGTGTGGGGGGCGGGCAGTTCCAGTACGGGGGTCCCCGTGCGGCCCTCCTCGACGGCGGTTGCCAGGTCCCGCACGGCCGCGGGGATCTCGGGCGGCAGCGGCCGGCCGCGCAGGTGCGCGGCGGGCGCGGCCTCCACCAGCGGGATCACCACATTGAGCTGGGCCAGCATCCGCACAAGCGAGGGGCTGCGCCCGTGGACCCGGGCCCGTCTGCCCAGCACCAGGTCGTAGGCCTGGTTCAGTGCCTGGGTGACCTGCTGGCGGCGCTCCGAGTAGTCCGGTCCGCCGGCGGCTTGCAGGGCGTCGGCCAGGGCCCGGTAGGTGGCGGCGACGGCGGCGCGTTCCGGTTGACGGCCGCGCAGCGGCCAGCCCAGCAGGGTCAGTACGAGGACGAACAGGCCGCCCGCGCACAGCAGCAGGGGCGCCGTCCACCAGGGCTGCGGCAACGGCAGACCGGCGCCGATCACGGCGTTGAGCAGGAGCAGCAGCCCGGATACGGAGGCGACCGTGCCGATCGAGGAGATCATCCCGGAGACCAGGGCGACGAGGGTGAGGACGCCGACGGCCAGCCAGCCGTGTCCGAAGACCAGGGTGCCCAGTGACACGCCCACGGCGCCGAAGAGCTGCGGTACGGCGATGTTCAGGACCCGCATCCGGTAGGCGTCGGCGGTGTCGCCGATGACCCCGGAGAGGGCGCCCATCGAGACGAGCGCGCCGTACTCGGGCTCGTCCAGGGCGAAACCCACGGCGAGCGGGACGGACATCGCGACGGCCGCCCGCGCTGCGGCGGCCCAGGGGATCGGTGCGGTGCTCGGGCGCAGCCCGCCCAGCAGCCAGGCGGGCGGAGCCAGCGAATGGTGCCGGTCTCGCCCGGACGGTATGTGTTCGGTGCGTTCGGTGCTCATTCCAGCTTCCGTGCCGCCGCTCGCGAATCGGTTCTTCTGGGCTCTTCTGAGTCGTTCTGCATACGTTGGTACCTTCCGAGCTTATGGGGTGCGGCGCAGTCGGCCCATCAGCCAGGCGCCCAGCGCGGCGGCGAGCCCGATGGCCAGCACGACCCAGGCGGTGGTGCGCAGGAACGCGGTGAGCGCGTCGTACACCGCCCCGGCCGCCCCCCGGTCGATGTCGGCCGGCAGGTCGTCGAGGGTGAGCCGGCGGCACAGGTCCACCGCGATCCACAGGATTGCGGCGCCGACCGCGAGCCCCAGTCCGGTGGCGATGACGGCGCGTCGGCGGTGGACGGCGACCGCGATGGCCGTCGCGGCCAGGACGAGGGTCAGTACGGGAAGCCAGATGCCGGCGATCTGGAGCATGCGGAAGCCCTCCCGGAGTGCGGCGAGGTTGTCGTACTCCATGACCTTCACGGAGACGTGGGTCACCGGGATGCGGTCGGCGAAGGGCACGCCGTCGGCGACGAGTTCCTGCTTGACCTGCGCGATGACGGGCGCGAGATCGATGGTGAGGGCGTCGCCGTGACCGGTGGTGAGTGCCTTCAGGAAGGCGGCGTGGGCGGCGCGGTTGGCCGCGTCCCAGGCTGTGCGGTAGGCCGGGGTGTCGGCGAAGGAGCCCAGGGCCTCACCGAGCAGGGCGTCCAGGTCGCCCTGGAAGGGGCCCGCGTCGATCTGACCGGAGAGGGCGCGGGTGGCCTGGGTGACGACGACGCCCTGTACGGCGGGGTTCGCGGCGAGCGGGGACATGGCGGCGGTGTAGCGGTCGGCGTCACCCAGTTCGCGGTCGGCCCAGTACGCGACGGCGCTCGCGGGCACGAGGAGGGCCGCGAGCACGATGAGGACCGCCGACAGGATGCTGCGCACGTCACCAGGGGATGCCGGGGCGGGGCGCCGTCGCGAGCGGTGTTGCTGCGGGCGGGTGCGGGTGTCACCCTTGCGGGTCCTAATCTGGATATCTAATATCCAGGTTATGAAGATGAGCGAGGGCGTCGAGTGGGCGCTGCACAGCTGCGTCAACCTGGCGTGGAGCGGCCCGGAGCGCGCCGTGTCGGCGGCGCGGCTGGCCGCGTGGCACGACCTGCCCGCGGCGTACCTGAACAAGCAGCTCCAGGCGCTGGCCCGGGCGGGCATCCTCACCTCCGCCCCCGGCCCCCGCGGGGGTTTCCGGCTGGCCCGCCCGCTGGCCGCCATCTCGCTCATGGACGTGGTCGCCGCCGTCGAGGGGTCCGAAGAAGCCTTCCGGTGCGCGGAGATCCGGCAGCAGGGCCCGGGCGCCGGACCGGCGGCCGGCCGGGACGCGGAAGCCGCGGAGTGCGCCATCGCGCACGCCATGACCCGGGCCGAACTGGCCTGGCGCAGGGCCCTGGCCGCGCAGGACCTCGACGAGATCCGGCAGCGGGCCGAACGGCAGGCCCCCGAGGCCCCGGAGCGGCTCCGCGCCTGGCTCGCCGCGCAGTAGTCGCACCACACCCACGGAACGGAACCAGGGAGTTCGCCATGACGCGCAGCATCACCAACCCGGCAGGTCTCCACACCCCGACCGACTACGGCTACAGCCACATCGTCTCCGCCCCCGGAGAGCAGGTCTTCATAGCCGGCCAGTACGGCTCCGACGGGAGCGGCCACGTCGTCTCCGAGGAGTTCGCCGACCAGGTCGCGCAGGCCTTCGCCAACCTCCGGACCGCCCTGGCCGCCGTCGGGCTCGGCCCGGCCGACGTCGTCCGCATCGGCACCTACATCGTCGGCCACGACCAGGAGAAGCTGCAGGTCCTGCTCGAGGAGCTGCACACCACCTGGGGCACCGAACTGCCCGCGCAGACCCTGATCGGGGTGGCCGCCCTCGCTCTGCCCGGCATGCTCTTCGAGGTCGACGCCGTGGCGGTGCGCCCCTCCTGAAACCCCGTGATCCACTTGCCGGCCGGGGGTGGCGGGTGTGCCCTGGAGGATGGGAGAGAGGAGCCCGTCATGGCACATGCGGCACCCACCGCCCACCGGCGGCACCCCTACCGCCAGACGGCGGTCATGGACCACTCCGGCAGGAACGCCCTCATCCGCGCCCTGCTCCTCGGACTCGTCTACGGAGTCTGGGCCGCCTTCATCCAGCGCCAGATGGGCCCGGTGGACGCGGGCAACGTCTTCTACGGGATCCTGTGCGGCGCGCTCTTCGCCGCCTGCATGTTCGGCCTCAACCGCGTCGGTCCCCGCCTCAAGAGAGAGGTCCACGCCACCGCCTACGGAGTCTTCGCGGCCATCGCCGTGGGCTACCTGCACAGCCTCACCGGCGCCAGCGTGCTCAGCTCCACCGTCATCGGCCTCTTCTCCGGCCTGGGCGTCGGCGGAATGGCCTTCTACCGCTACTACGTGCGGGAACCCTAGGTCGTGTCGTCAAGGTCCCGTCTGGCCGGCGGGGCCTGAAGGTGGCGTCGGTTCCCGTGCCCGTGGTCCAACCGCACATGACCACGCTTCGTTGCCGAGGGCACGGGAACCGGCGCACTTCCCTGTCTGCGGCGGCTCCTACGCAGCCGAGTCGGCCGCGGCCGTGCGCTGCGGTTCGCTCTCGCTCTCGCCGGGGGACTCGGCGGCAGTGGCGGTCTTCGCTGCCGCGGCCGGATCGGCCTGGCGTACCGGCGGGGTGAAGCGGGTGGCTTCGGCGCGGATCATGGCGTTCAGGGCGGCGTACGGGTCGATGGGCATGGCGGAACCTCACGGTGCTCAAGGGGGTGTGGGGGACTGCGCTGCTGCCGGCCGGGGCCGGTCGATTCGGACCGGGCCCCGGTGCCGGGGCCCGCTCAGCAGCGCAGGACCGGACTCCGCACCGTCGGCGGGGCCAGCGCCGGCTCGGTCCTTCCCAGACCCGGCGCGGACGCGCCCGCACACCGGTCCTCGTGTTTCACGTGAAACACGGGCAGAGGTGCCCGCCGTACGCCCGGCAATCCGCGCGGCAGCCACCGTACGGCGGCCCGTACCTCGGGGTCCGCGGCCGGATCCGACTGTCCCTCGGTGGGCTCGGCGGGCGCGGTGGAGGAGGGCCGCGACTCGGCGACGGTCGCGGCGGCCGGACCGGCACCGAACACGCACAGCAGCACGACACAGGCCGCCGTCAGGGCCCGGGTCAGTGCCGCACGCGCGCGTTGTCTCCCGCTCATGCGGGGGGTGTGCCCCGCCACGCCGGGCGGCTCCCGGACGGGTCCGCAGAAGCCCCCGACCGGAGGACGAAGACGCCCCTCACGGATGACGGGCCGCCGGGGCGGGTCAGCGGCCGCGCCGCTGCCCCGTCAACCGGGCAAGTACGGCGGTTTCGCCGCCGATCAGGCGCAGTTGGGCCCGCCCGGCCCGGTCCTCGTGGCCGGTGGCCTCGCCGGGTGAGATCCGGATGACGGTGAACACGGCCGTACGGCCGTCCGCGCGGGAGATTTCGACGGTCCGGCCGCGCTGAAGGCCGACGAGGTCCAGGCCGGGCCCCGTGATCACCGCGGTGCCGCCCGAGCCCGGCGCCGGACCGGCGGTGTCCCAGGAGGCATCGTCGCGCCCCGCGCGCCCTTCGTGTCCCTCGCGCCCGGCGGCCAGCGGCACGTCGATGCCGATGCTCGGGACGCGCAACCGAACCGGGCGGGCCGGCCGCAAGGGGCCCGCGACCGGCCGCAGCGGGCCGGGGGCCGTCCTCGGCGAGCGCGCGCCCTGGCCGGGGGTGTGCTCGCCGTAGTGTTCCCGCTGCCGGGCGAGACGCCGGTGGTCGGACAGCCCCAGTGCCCGCGAGGGCAGCGCGTCGTCGGTGGTCGTGGCCGAGGGGGTGGCACCCTCGGTGCGCTGCAGAACGCTGATGCCGGTGGACAGCAGAACCACCGTCAGTGCGGCGACGACCCACTTCGCGCGGCGCATGGGAATCCCTCCTGTCCGGCTCGGGCGGCCGGGTCACGTGTGCAGTGGACACCTCCTCTGCCCGCCCGCACGTGGTGAAACACGGGAGACTGACGGAACGTCACGGGCGTGGCGCCTCGGATTTCCGGCATCTTCGCAGCTGACGCCGGGTTCGGCGGCTCCCGCCGGGGGAGGAAGGACCATACGCCCGAACGGGTGAGTTCCCGGGCCCGGCCGCCCCGGCCCCCAGGAACCCCCTCCAGCTCGTCACCCGACGATCAGTTCGGCCGTCACGGCAGCCGGTGCGGGGGAAGCGGGGGATCGCGGACGAGGCGGGTGTGGACGGTGAAACTCATCGCGTGCGTCGTCAGCACACCGCGACCAGCGTTGCCGTCGTGGCGCCCATCAGGATGGCGGCGAGGTGGACGGCCGGGTGGCCGTAGTCGCCGGACCACAGGTGGCGGGCCAGGCCGCCCAGCGCGGCCAGGGCCGCGATCACACCGATCTGGCCGAACAGGGTGACGGCCGTGAAGGGGGCCAGGAGCAGCAGTAACGAGTTCAGCCAGAACGGGGCGGCGCCCGTCCAGCCTCGCCACTGCCTTATCGCCGTCGGCACGTACGGCATGTACTACCGGCCCCCTCATGGTCAACTCGTCGGCTGCACAGCCTCCTTGGGTGCGGCGCCCGGCACAAGGGCACGTTCGGCTAGAAAACCGAAGGCGAGGCCGAAAGTCGTCCACAGCGCGGCCTGGATGGCCAGGGACGCGAGGCGGAAGTCCCAGATCAGCGAGGCCGGGAAGTCGGCCGGAACCTCGTTGATGCCGGGCAGGACCGCGTACGAGATCCCGACGGCGAGGACGAAGAACGCGCCTGCCGCGGCCGACGCGTTCCAGTTGCCGAGAGCCGGGGCGAGCCGTCGGCCCAGGATCAGCGCGCCCGCTGCCAGCAGCGCGCTCAGCGCGATCATCAGGAGGTAGAGGGCGGTTCGCCGCGCCGCCGTGTCGGGGTCGCCGACGGCCGGCGGATTGGCGGGGTACTTGAAGAACGGCACCAGGGTGACGGTGACGAACAGCGCGCCGGTGACCAGCGCGGCCGTGGCCCGCGGGCCGAAGCGGCCGATGCGGCCCAGCGCGAAGCAGTAGACGAGCGCGGCGATTCCGCCGAGCGCGACCCCGTACAGCAGGACGCCGGTGCCGAGACCGGCCGTGGCCTGGAGGGCCCGGCTGACCGGGGCCTCCTCGGCGCCGTGGTCGTGACCGGCCGCGAGGTGGCCGGCCTCCTCGATGGCGATGGCCGCGTCCACCTTGGACTCACCGAGGAGGTACGCGACGAGGAAGGCGGCGACGCCGGCCAGCAGGCCGGCGAGCATGCCTCTGACGAGAAGGATGCGGGGGGAGACAGGGTTCATCGGTGCGGGTTCCCTTGCGAGGCGGGGATCAGACGATCAGACGATCGGCCGATCGCGAGATCAGTGGCAGGGGAAGCCGAGCAGGTGGCGGCCGTCGTGCAGCCATTCATGGACGGTCTCGCCCTCGAAGACCGCGGTGGCGCCCTGTTCGACGCCGATGAAGTACAGCAGGACGAGCATGAGGACGGCGACGAAGGCCGCCCAGGGAGCGAGCGCGGAGAGCGAAATCGGGGCGACGGCGGGAGCCGTCGTCGGCACGGCGGTGTGAGTGGCCATGGCAGGTACCTCCAGAGGGAACACGCGTCCCGGTCAGTGGTGCTCGCGACGACGGCGGCGGGTCTGACTCGCCTCCCCTGCGGGGAGGATTCACAGTGGCGCGACCGTGCCGGATTTTCACCGTGCTTCCGTCGTACCGTCGTCATGTAGTTATGTCGTCCGAGACCGTACCGCGCTTACGCTCCCTTTATGAACCCCTCTTCGGTACGAGTTCACCTGGTCACCCCCGCTCTCGACGGCGCGATGAGGCAGCACCGCTTCGGCCACGGCGGGCCGTACGCCCTGGACGCCGGGCTGTGGGCCGGGCGGACCATGGACGAGGTGGCGGCCGAGGACCCGGACGCGGTGCGGAGCTGGCTCACGGACCCCGCGTACGCCCCGCCCGGCGGCGAGTCCGTCGAGGCGCTCGTCGCCCGCGCCGGGAGCTGGCTGACCGGATTGGAGCCCGGCACCCACCGGGTGACCGCTGATCAGGCGTTCGTCCGGGCGGCCGTCGTGCACGCGCTGGAGCTGCCGCCGCACGCGTTCTGGCGGCTGGACGCACGACCCCGCACGCTCACCGAACTCAGCGGGCGCGCGGGGCGGTGGAACCTGCGCATCGGGAACCCGTACCCCGGGGAGGCCTAGAGCGGCCCGGCCAGGACTGCAGAGGCCCGTCGCGGGACCACGGGGGCCCGTGGGGACTAGGCGACGATCCAGTCGGAGGTCGCGATGACCGGCTGCACGCCGTCGCGGTGGACCGTGCCCTCGATCAGGCCGTACATCCGGTCCGCAGCGAAGTAGACCTCGTTGTCGTTCTTGAGGCCGAAGGGCTCCAGGTCCACGAGGAAGTGGTGCTTGTTGGGGAGGTTCAGGCGCACCTCGTTGACCTTGGCGCAGTTGTCGAGCACGCGTTCCGCCATCTGGTTCAGGGTCTGCTGCAGCGAGTACGAGTACGTCTCGGCGAAGGCTTCCAGCATGTTCTTGCGGACCTTCTTGTACGACTGGTCCCAGTCGTACCCGGCGTCGTCGGCGGCCAGCGCCGAGTGCGCCCAGCGTGCGGTGACCTTGGTCGCCAGGATGCGGTCGTACGCCTCCCGCAGGGTCGTGTACTTGTCCTTGATGTAGCCGTGGAACTCGGAGTTCGTCGAGTTCATCACCGTCAGGTCCTTCAGACCCGAGATGACCTGCAGGCCGGTCGTCTCGCTGTACGTGATCTGCGCGGTGCGCACCTCCTGGCCCTTGCGGACGAAGGAGTGCTGTTCCTTGCGCGTCGGGACCGGGATGCGGTCCCACACGTACTCCTCGATGCGGATCTGCGCCTCGCGGATCGGCTGCTGCGAGGAGACGAAGTGCTTGGCGAGCAGAATGCCGAAGGCCTCGGGGGAGTCGATGCCGTGCTCCTTGCCGAAGGCGTACACCGTGTTCTTGGTGGTGTCGGTCGGCAGGCAGTTGGCGTTGTCGCCGGTCAGGTGGACGTCGCGGAACTCACCGCGGAGCGCGACCGAGACGTTGAGGTCGCGGATCTCGTGCCAGGAACCGTCGTTGCCCTTGCGGGTGACCTTGACGATGCGGTTCTCGGCCTTGCCGTACTGGTTCTGGGCCAGGACGTGCTTGCTCATGGGTGACTTCCTTCGGGTACACGGAGTCCGGCGGACTGGATCCCGTACGCCCGGCGTCCAGCGGTCCCCCGCTCCCCGCCGTTCGGCCCCGTGGGACCGCCCCGGGACTGACGTGCATCCCGGTCCGTAGGTGCTCTGTCGGATTTCAGCACGTTCACGTGTTGTTCGGAATGACGCGGATCCTCCGAGAGCGGCACCCACGGATTGGGCGACCGTACGTGTGTGCAGGTCAGGCCGTGTGCGCGTCGGCGACCGACAGGGCCTCGTCGAGGATCGCCAGGCCCTTGGCCACGTCCTCGGGCGAGATGTTGCACGGCGGCGCGACGTGGATGCGGTTCCCGGCGAGCAGGGGCCACAGGCCGCCCTTCTTCAGGGCCGCCCCGAACTCGGCCATCGGCGCGTTGTCGGCGCCCGAGGCGTTGTAGGGGACCAGCGGCTCCCGCGTCGCAGCGTCCCGTACGAGTTCCAGGGCCCAGAAGGTGCCAAGCCCCCGGACCTCCCCGACCGAGGGGTGCCGCTCGGCGAGCACGCGCAGCCCGGGGCCGAGCAGCTCGGCGCCGGTGCGTGCGGACTGCTCGACGATGCCCTCCTCCTCCATGACGTTGATCGTGGCGACGGCGGCCGCACAGGCCAGCACGTGCCCGGAGTACGTCAGCCCGCCCGGGTAGGGCTTGCGGGCGAAGGTCTCCGCGATGGCGGCCGAGATGGCGACCCCGCCGAGCGGCACGTAGCCGCTGGTCACACCCTTGGCGAAGCAGAGCAGGTCGGGGGTGACGTCCCAGTGCTCGGAGGCGAACCACTTACCGGTGCGCCCGAAGCCGACCATGATCTCGTCGAGGACGAAGACGATGCCGTAGCGGTCGCAGAGCGCGCGCACGCCGGGCAGGTAGCCGGCCGGGTGCACGAGCACGCCCGGGGCGCCGCCGACGGTCTCCAGGATGATCGCGGCGATCGACTGCGGACCCTCGAAGACGATGGTGTCCTCGAGGTGGCGCAGGGCGCGCTCGCACTCCTCGGCCTCGGTGGTCGCGTAGAAGGGCGAGCGGTAGGCGAAGGGGCTCCAGAAGTGCACGACACCGGCGGTGGCGGTGTCGTTGCCGAAGCGCCGCGCGTCACCGGTCAGGTTGATCGCGGTGGAGGTGGCGCCGTGGTACGAGCGGTACGCGGAGAGCACCTTGGGCCGGCCGGTGTGCAGCCGGGCCATGCGGACGGCGTTCTCGACGGCCTCGGCCCCCGCGTTGGTGAAGAAGATCTTGTCGAGGTCGCCGGGCGTGCGCTCGGCGATCAGCCGGGCCGCCTCGGAGCGGACGTCGACGGCGAAGCCGGGCGCGACGGTGCACAGCTTGGCCGCCTGATCCTGGATGGCCGCGGCGATCTTGGGGTGCTGGTAGCCGATGTTCGTGTAGACGAGGGCGCTGGAGAAATCGAGGTAGCGGTTGCCCTGGTAGTCCCAGAAGTACGAGCCCTCGGCCCCGGCGACGGCGAGCGGGTCGATGAGCTCTTGCGCCGACCACGAATGGAAGACGTGCTTCCGGTCAGCGTCTTTCACTGCGTCTTGCGCGGCGGCGAGGGCGTCGGCTTCTGCGTTCATAAAACGAGAGTAGTAGTCCACGATGCGGAATGGCGGCCGTGTCCGGTGGGCGAACGGGCTCGGGGGCGGGCTCCGACGATGTGGCGGCCACCGTCGACGGTGGGAACGTCCCCTGTGGTGCCGGACGAGGAGCCGGTGATCAGGGCGACGCGGCTTTCGGTCATCGCTTTCGCCCTGGGTGCGTCGAGCGGGTGTGGAGCCGGGTGGGGAGCGGAGTGGATCTTAATTTACCGTATTGCGGAATTCACTTTCCGAGATGTGAAAACAAGGAGGAAGGGTGACGGTCGTCGCCCTAGGATTGGCGGCCCGGGGTAGGGGTAGGTGCGGCGCTGAGCGGCGCGCGCGGAGACGGGAGGCCCTGTGGCCGAGCAGACGCGGAGGCTGGTCCTGGGAGGCGCCACGACCGGTGTTGTGGGGCGGTGCCGGGATTTCACCCGCCGGGCGCTGGCCGACTGGCAGTGGCCGGCGGAGACCGAGGCCGTCGAGGACGTGCTGCTGCTTGTCTCCGAGGTGATCACGAATGCCTGCCTCCACGGCGGCGGCCCGCGTGAACTGGTCCTGCGGCACACCCGCGAGCGGCTGCGCGTCGAGGTCAGCGACGACAGCCCGGACCCGCCGCGGCGGCGGCCGCCCGGCGACCGCGCGCTGCCGGGAGGGCACGGGCTGATCGTGCTGGAGCGGCTCTCGAGCGGCTGGGGCTGGGAGCCGGCGGGCGACGGACGGCCGGGAAAGACCGTCTGGCTGGAGGTGTCCGGCCAGGACGCCCGTAGGTCCTGTCCGTAGGTTCTGTCCAGCGGGAAGCCCTGCCCGGGCGAGTCTGTCGGGAGGCCTGTCCCGGCGAGTCCTATCGGGCCGCCGGCTCGGTGGCCGTGACGCCGCCCGCCTCCGCGGCTTCCGCGGCCTCGTCCGTGAGCAGCCCGGTGCGCAGTCGCTCCAGGGTGCGGGCCAGCAGGCGGGACACGTGCATCTGGGACAGCCCCAGCCGGTCGCCGATCTCGGACTGCGTCAGTTCCTGTCCGAACCGCAGGGAGAGCAGGACGCGCTCGCGCTCGGGCAGACCGGCCAGCATCGGTTTGAGGGACTCCAGGCACTCGATCCGGTCGTACGCGCCCTCCTCCTCGCCCAGGGAGGGCCGGTCGGGGCCGCCGTCGCGGTCGCCGTCCTCCTGGACCGGAGCGTCCAGGGAGCGCGCGGAGTACGCGGACGCCGCCTTGCGCCCCTCGACCAGCTCCTCGGCCGTGACGTGCAGGTGCCCGGCGAGCTCGGTGTCCGTGGGCTCCCGGCCGAGTTCCTGCTCCAGGGCGTCGTGCGCCTTGGCCGAGTCGATGCGCAGCTCCTGGAGCCGCCGCGGGACCTTGACGGCCCAGCTGGTGTCCCGGAAGAACCGCTTGATCTCGCCGGTGATCGTCGGCATCGCGAACGAGGTGAATTCCACCCCGCGCTCCGGGTCGAACCGGTTGATGGCCTTGATCAGGCCGATCGTGCCGACCTGGATGATGTCCTCCATCGGCTCGCTCCGCCCGCGGAACCGGCGGGCCGCGTACTTCACGAGGCTCAGGTTCAGCTCGACGAGGGTGTTGCGGACGTACGAGTACTCCGCACCGCCTTCCTCCAGCTGGGCCAGTCTCCGGAACAGGGACACGGACAGGGCCCGGGCCTCGTGGGTCGAGACGTCTGTGAGGTCTGTACGGTGCATGTCGCTGCGCTCCTCCGACGGGGTGGCCCCCCGGGAGGTGCCCGGGGATACGTCGTCGCGCTGTCCCAGGGGATATACCCGTAGGAACCACCCCGTACCCCCCACTCGCCTGCTCAGCCCAAGGCTCCGCCTACGGCCGGATCAGCCCGCCCGCCGCGCCCGCCCGTCAGGCCCCGCGCCGGCCCCGTCCTCGCCCCGCGCCTCAAGGGCCCCCAGCATCGAAAGGCGCAGACGCCGTTCTGCGGGAGGCCCTGAGGCCCTGAGGCCCGGAAACGCGGTGGACGGCGGGAGTCGGCCGCGCAGGCGGGGGAGGGGGCTATTTGTCCGAGTAGCTGAAGTCCCCGACGGTCCAGGCACTGACGTCCTTGAGGGCGATCCGGTACATCCCGCCGGTTTCGGGGATGCCCAGGGTGCCCTGGAGGATGCGCGCCACGTGGAAGTGCAGGTGCGAGGGCGCCCCGGCGGCCGGACCGGAGCTCCCGGCCCGTCCGGAGGCTCTGAAGACCTCGGCGAACGGGGCCAGCTGGTCGGAGTCCTGGAGGACCTCGGCGACGCGCTGACGCCAGACGCTCTCGGGGGCGAGGCGGCCGGTGATGACGGCGCCGTGGACCACGACGGTGAGGGACATCTGATTGGTTTGCTCCGACTCGACCATGGCTGCGAGATCGATGAGCAGGTCATCAGGGATCGACATGGGCACGGACTCTAGCAAGCGGTCAGGCTCCGGCCGGGGTTCCGAGAAGTGCCGAGGCCGCCTGCATCGGGGTGAGGGCGGGCGCCGGCACGGGCGCCGAAACGTCGCGGCAGGTGAATCCGAGGCGGGTCAGCGCCCGGGTGACCTCGGCGGCCGTGAAGTCGCGGCGATCCTGCCGGGTGATGACCTCGCCGACCTGCTTGACGGGGTACGTGCGACGGCTGATGATCACGGACGCTCCCGTGACGGGCTCGGCCTTGACGCCCTTCATCTTCTCCTCCACCTCGCTCTTCTCGAGGTCGAAGGGGTACCGGGCGATGACGAAGCGCATGATGCCTCACAGACGGGAAGGGGTACGCGGGAACGCGCGGGACGGGCGGGACGGGCCGGGAACCGGGACCCGGGGGTCAGGCGGCCATGCCCATGGTGCGGCGGCGCTCCTGGGCGGGGCGGCTGCGCCGGCCGCGGGAGGAGCGCGCGCTGCGCTCCGGCCGGTCCGGCTTGGGCGCGGTGATGGTGACGGGGATGCCGGAGGGCGCCTGGGCGCCGGTGATCCGGCTCAGCGCCTCCTCGCCCGAACGGACCTGGGTGGTCTGCGGGGTGATGCCGGCGGCCGCCATCAGGCGGGTCATGTCGCGGCGCTGGTTCGGCGTGACCAGCGTGACGACGCTGCCGGACTCGCCGGCACGCGCGGTGCGGCCGCCCCGGTGCAGGTAGTCCTTGGGGTCGGTGGGCGGGTCCACGTTCACGACGAGGTCGAGGTTGTCGACGTGGATCCCGCGCGCCGCCACGTTGGTCGCCACCAGCACGGTCACGTGCCCGGTCTTGAACTGCGTCAGGGTGCGGGTGCGCTGCGGCTGCGACTTCCCGCCGTGCAGCGCGGCGGCCCGTACACCGCTGTTCAGCAGGTGCTCGGTCAGCCGGTCGACGGCGTGCTTGGTGTCCAGGAACATGATCACCCGGCCGTCGCGGGCCGCGATCTCGGTGGTGGCTGCGTTCTTGTCGGCGCCGTGGACGTGCAGCACGTGGTGCTCCATCGTCGTGACCGCGCCGGCCGACGGGTCGACGGAGTGCACGACGGGATCGCTGAGGTAGCGGCGTACGAGCAGGTCGACGTTGCGGTCGAGGGTGGCCGAGAACAGCATCCGCTGGCCCTCGGGGCGCACCTGGTCGAGCAGGGCGGTGACCTGCGGCATGAAGCCCATGTCGGCCATCTGGTCGGCCTCGTCCAGCACGGTGATGGCGACCTGGTTCAGGCGGCAGTCGCCGCGTTCGATGAGGTCCTTGAGCCGTCCGGGCGTGGCCACGACGACCTCGGCGCCGCCGCGCAGCGCGCCGGCCTGGCGGCCGATGGGCATGCCGCCCACGACGGTGGCCGTACGCAGCTTCAGCGCGCGGGCGTAGGGGGTGAGGGCATCGGTGACCTGCTGGGCCAGCTCGCGCGTGGGTACGAGGACCAGGGCCAGGGGCTGGCGCGGCTCGGCGCGCAGGCCGGCCGTACGGGCCAGCATCGCGAGGCCGAAGGCGAGGGTCTTGCCGGAGCCGGTACGCCCGCGGCCCAGTACGTCGCGGCCCGCCAGAGAGTTCGGCAGGGTCGCGGCCTGGATCGGGAAGGGCACGCTCACGCCCTCGGAGCCGAGCGCGGCGAGCAGCTGCGCGGGCATGTCGAGATCGGCGAAGGCCTCGACCGCGGGGAGCGCCGGGGTGACGGTCACGGGGAGGGCGAATTCCCGCTGGGCCACGGGGCCGCGGCCGCCGCCGCCGTAACCCGACCGGGCGGGGGAGCCGCCGGAGCGGGCGGGGAAGCGGGAACGGCTGCTGCCGCCCTGGCCGGAGCCGCCGCCCGTACGGGTACGGGAGTGGCGGTCGTTCGTGCGAGTGGTGCGGTTCATGCAGAACCTTCCTCGATGCGGCGCGTATCGAGGAATTCCCGGCAGGGGGATTCGCGAGAACGTGCCGAAGAAAAGACGGGGCAGAGCGTGCCGGAAAGAACAGGCAGGCCTGCTGGGGAATGAGGGCCGCGCTGTGCGTCGGAAAGCCGGATGAACGGCGCACTGTGGACGGCAGACGGGCCAGGGGGCGAGGCGGCGCGTCGGTGGAACCGCGTCCGCCCGGCCGGACTGTGAGGCGGGCCGGCGCGGGGCGCCGCCACCCGCCGCTCACGCGGGACCGTCGGCAGCCGACGGGGCGTGGGCAGGGGAAAAGCAACGAGCTGGGGCCCGCACCCCAAGGTGCGGGCCCCAGCTGCGTATACGTCAGCGCTTAGGCGGGAACGATGTTCTCGGCCTGCGGGCCCTTCTGGCCCTGCGTGACGTCGAAGGTAACCTTCTGGCCTTCCTGAAGCTCACGGAAGCCAGAGGAGGCGATGTTCGAGTAGTGGGCGAACACGTCAGCGCCGCCACCCTCCTGCTCGATGAAGCCAAAACCCTTTTCCGCGTTGAACCACTTCACGGTGCCAGATGCCATATTGAATCTCCTTTGGGGCAATGCCCGGGATCGCACTGTGCGAGCTCCGGAGTCGCCGCGATGATTGCCCCGTCCGGAAACTGCACCGGAAATAAAAAATGCGCCCGCCGAAAAAATTCGGTGAGAGCACTTGTAAGTTTTTGGGAACCACAACTGCAACTGACATCACCGTAGCACAGGGCGAAGGTCAGGGCGTGGAAATTTCCGCCAAACGGGGACGGCGCGGTTTTAAACCTCCTGGCGCATACTCGTAATTCTGCACTGGCAGTAACAGATATCCGGGTGCGGAAGTCATATAAACGCTGCCGGAGGCTTCAGGAATTTTGGCGCCCGCGGCGCATCTCCTCGTTCAGGCGGAGGGCTTCCTCGAGCTGGTCCTCCAGCGCGACGATCCGGCAGGCCGCCTCCACGGGCGTACCGGCGTCGACGAGCTCCCGGGCACGGGCGGCGATGCGCAACTGGTAGCGGGAGTAGCGTCGGTGTCCGCCGGCGGAGCGCAGCGGGGTGATGAGGCGGGCCTCGCCGATGGCGCGGAGGAAGGCGGGAGTGGCACCGAGCATCTCCGCGGCCCGGCCCATCGTGTAGGCGGGGTAGTCCTCGTCGTCGAGGCTGCCGGCGAGCGGGGACTTCTCAGGGGTCACGCAAGAGACGCTAGCCCCCGATGCCAGGCCATGTCTACTTTGACCAGGGCAGATTTCCTCCAGGATTTGCCCGAGGAGTTCTGCTCCCTGCGAGGGATATTTCTCCGGCCGCGAGAACAGTGGCCCTCGCCCACCCCGTGAGGGAGTCACGGCTGCGGCGCGTGTGGGCCGTGGGTGGGGAATGGATCCGCGGTTGCTTGTGCCTGATGCCGAACCACCCGCCCCGCACGGGATGGTCGCCGTGGCCACGACGTACGGACGCGCCTTGGCGGCACGGCGGCGCTCCCGCGCTCCTCCGACCAGCTGGAACGCTGAACGGGCACCCGCCCGAAGGGCCGCCGGGGGGCTCTGTACGCTGAGCGGGATTTTGTTCCTGAGCGTGTTCAAAAACGGTACATAAGGGGGTCCGGTGCGCAACCGCCGACTCGTTCTCTCCGCCGCCTTCCTCGCGGCCGGCGTCGGTCTCATACCGGGCATGGCCCAGGCCGGCCCCACCGCGACCGGTGCGTCCGGTACCTCCGGTGCGCCCGGGGTGGCGGCGCCCGACGTCGACCTGGACAACGCCGCGGCGGCCAACTTCAAGACGTACACCAGCCCCGCCGACCGTACGGTCCGCAAGACCCTGCCCACCGCCAGGAACAAGGCGGCCGCGGCCCCCCTGGCGGAGGGCGCCGTCGCGGGCAACCCGGACCTCGCGGTCGCCCTGAGCGCCAAGAGCACCAGCGCGCACGGGCTGGAGCTGAAGACCACCGTCACGAGCGCGCCCGCCTCGCTCGACGTCACCATCGCCTGGGGCGACGGGACCACGGACACGGCCACCGCCGGCGGCTCCACCGTGCTGACCCGTCCGCACACCTACGCCGAGGTCGGCGAGTACGCGATCAAGGTCATCGTGACCGACGCCGCGAACAACGTCACCGCCGAGAACGATCTCTACATCACCACGCCGGGCTCCGACTTCACGCCGTACGCCCCGACCCGCCTCCTGGACACCCGGTCGGGCGTCGGCGCGCCGAAGGGCAAGGTGCCCGCGTACGGCACGACCCGCGTCAAGGTCGAGGGCAACGGCACGATCCCGGACAACGTCACCGCCGTGGTCCTCAACGTCACCGTCACCAACACGACGAGCGGCGGGCACATCACCGCCTACGCCAAGGGCGACGACCGGCCGACCTCGTCGAACGTCAACTTCTCGGCCGGCCAGACCGTCCCGAACCTGGTGATCGTGCCGGTCAGCCTGGACGGCTACGTGGAGCTGTACAACGCCGGCTGGGAGTCGGTGGACCTGCTCGCGGACGTCACCGGCTACTTCACCCGGACCGCGTCCAGCGGCTACACCCCGATGGCCCCGGCCCGTTTCGTCGACACCCGCGAGGGCCTCGGCGCCGCGAAGGGGCAGCTCGCCGCCCAGGCGACCTTCGGCACGCAGATCAGCGGCCTGCGCGGCGTCCCCCAGGGCGCCAAGGCCGTCGCGCTCAACGTGACCGTCACCAACCCGAAGGAGGCCGGTCACCTGACCGTGTTCCCGAGCGGTCAGGCGGCGCCGTCCACGTCCAGCGTGAACTTCACGGCCGGTCAGACGATCGCCAACTCGGTGATCGTGCCGGTCGGCGCCGACGGCAGGATCAACGTCCGCAACGGTGCGTGGGCCGGGACCGACGTCATCGTCGACGTCGTCGGCTTCTACAGCCTCGAGAGCAAGGGCGCCTACCTGCCGCTGTCGCCGGAGCGCGTGCTCGACACCCGTGACCCCAACGGAGACGTGTACGGGCCGCTGGAGGGCCAGAGCTACGTCTACGTGCCGTTCGGCTACAAGGAGCCCAGCCTCTCGGGCTTCGTGCTGAACACGACGGTCACCAACACGAACGGGGACGGGTACCTCACGGTCTCGCCGGACCCGAACACGCTCGACCTGTACATGAACGACACGGCGGGCTGGCCGACGCCGCCCAACTCCTCCAACCTGAACTGGACGAAGGGCCGGACCGTCCCGAACCTGGTCCAGGCGAGCACCGGTGCCAACGGCATCATCGACTTCTGGAACCGGGGCTGGGACGACATCGACCTGATCGTCGACCTCTTCGGCTTCTACGACACCAAGTAACCGGCGGTCGGGCGCCCCGGGACCGGCCCTGACGGCCGCTCCCGGGGCGCTGTGACGTCATGTCAGGGCGCGTCAGGCTTCGGCGCGCAGCCGCGCCGCCTCCTCGGTGAGCCAGGCCGGCCGGACCATCTCGACGTTGCGTCCGGTGCCCTCGGCGGCCCGGACCAGCGCGTCGGCGGCCGCCCGGGGGCCGGGCACCGCCCGGGCGCGGGCCGCCTCGGCGAGGGCGCCGGCGGCCGCGGCCTCCGCGGCCCCGGCGAGCTGCAGCGAGGCGGCCGCGCGTTCGGCCGCCTCGGCTGCCCGTGCGTACCGGCCGTCGGTCCAGTACGCCCACGCCGTGTTGTAGAGGCAGACGCCCTCGGTGCGCGGGTTCTCCATCGCCGACGCCGCGGCGAGCGCCGCCTCCAGCGCCGCCAGGGATTCCGTGACCCGGCCCAGCGCGAGGAGCGCCACGCCCTTGGCGTTCAGCGCGTAGTCCGTCGCCTCCTGGATGCCGGCGTCGCGGTAGGCGGCGACGGCCCTGTCGCCCGCCGCGATGGTCTCCTCCCAGCGGCCCAGGGTCAGCAGGGCCGTGAAACGCGCGTTCCACGAACGGGCCTCGGTGAGCGGGTCCCCCGACGTACGGGCGAGTTCGCCCAGCCGGTCGGCGCCGGCCAGCGCCGCCTGCCCGTCGCCCAGGGTGCTGTGGGCGAGGCTGAGGCCCAGGAGGGCGTGCACCTCGGCTTCGGCGTCGCCGTTCTCGTGCGCCAGGTCGCCGGCCCGGGCCAGCGGGCCCATCGCGGCGTCGAGGCGGCCCAGCTGGCGGTGGGTGTCGCCCAGGCCGAACATGGCGTTCTGCAGTGCCTTGCGGTCGTCGAGGCGCTCGGCCAGGTCGGCTGCCTCGGTGAACAGTTCGGCCGCGTGCGCCAGCGGGCCTCCGCTCAACCGGGCGTGCCCGAAGCTGATGAGATGGGCAAGACGTGCCCGGTCGTCGGTCAACTGTCCCTCCAGTGTCAGATGCATCGAGATGGCCGCGAGCACCGATCCGTGCCGGACCATCCACGGGCTGATCGCGCCGAGGACCAGCGCGGCGTCGTCCAGGTCACCGGCGCGCACCCGGTGGTCGAATTCCCGCCGGTACGCCTGTATGTCGTCCAGGCCGCGCCACGCCGGGCGGGGCGGGGCGATGCTCGCGTACCAGTCGGCGGCCCGCCGCTCCAGGGACCGCCGTCCCAGGGCGCCCTCCTGGGCCATGGCGCCGTACGCGAGGTCGGCGTCCATCGGGTGCAGGGCGAGGGTGCGGGTGGCCCGGTCCACCGAGAGCATGCGCATGCGCAGCAGGTCGGACAGGACCGGTGCGACGGCGGGGAGGGGACCCGGGCCGGTTCCGAGGCCGGTGGCGGTGCCGGCGTCGTGGCCGGTGCCGGAGCCTGCACCGAGGCCGCCCACGATCCACTCGACCGCCTCGCGCGGTACGGGCGTGCGCAGCACCGCGAGGACGTTCAGCACGCCGCGGCCTTCGGGGCCGAGCCGCTGGTACCGGTCCTGGGCGAGGCCGGCCACCACGTCGCCCCGCAGGGTGAAGTCCTCCAGGACCTCCTGAAGCGTCGGCAGGGCGAGGGTGTCGTCGGCCATGGCGCCCACCAGCAGTTCCAGCGCGCGCGGCACCCCGTGGACGTGGACCGCGGCCCGCAGCAGCTGCTCGTCGGACAGCTGCGCCACACCGAGGCTGCCGTCCTGGTCGAGTTCGCGCAGCAGCGCGACGGACTCGCCGGGCGGCAGGCCGTCGGACAGGTCGACCTCCGCGGCGAAGCGGCGCAGCTCGGGGGCGAGGCGTAACGGTATCTGCGAGGTGACCAGCAGCCGGGGCGTGGACCTCGCCCGGAAGAGGCAGTCGAAGAAGACCGCGAGTTCCTCGTCGGCCTCGTCGAGGGTGCCGTCGTCCTGGAGCCGGTCCTCCAGGTTGTCCATCAGGATGACGAAGAGCCGGTCCCCCATCACGGTGAACAGCTCGCCGATCTTGTCCTGTGCGGGGCGGTCCGTGGCCCAGACGTCCCGCAGCCGTGCCTCGTCTTCGGAGCCGAGCGCGCGGGCGCAGTCGAAGTAGAGGCGCTCCAGGGAGATGCCCGACGTACGGGTGCTCAGGTTGACCAGCCCCGCCGGGGCGGGCGCCCTGGAGTGGCCCGGCCACTCGCCCCGCTCCAGCAGCTCCATGACCTTGGCCGCGACGGCGCTCTTGCCCATGCCCCGGCGGCCGGTGACGGTCACCATGCGGATGGCGGGGTCCGAGAGGTGGCGGCCGATCGCCTCGCGGGCCTCGGTCCGGTCCTTGAACAGCTCCAGCCCGTGCGTGACCGGCAGCCCGATGACCTTGGAACCCGCCTGGCGGGGGTGTGGATCCGCGGATTCCGGCCCGGGAACCACGTCCGGCAGGCCCTGTGGGTCGCCGATCGCCAGCAGCTCTGCCAGCTCGGCCCGGCGCTGCTCGCCGACCCGGTGGAGGGTGTGGTCGATGCGGGCCGCCGCCAGCCGGCCGAGCCCTTCCCAGCGGTGGTGTTCGGCGACGACCCCGACGATGCGGGACCCCGCCCATACGGCGGCGCCCGACATCCCCGACCACGGTGACACCTTGGGATCGGGGTCGGCGGCGGCCACCGGGACGGTGATCTCCAGGGTCCCGGTCCGCAGGTTGGACAGCGTCGCCACGGTCCCGTCCGCCTGGTGCAGTTCCCGGAACTGCCGTCCGTCGGGCGTGCGTCGCCGCTTCCACAGCGGGAATCCCGCGGCGTGCACGCCGATGACGGCGTGCCGGTCGTCCCCGACGCGCCCGAAGCGGGCGGGCGGGACGGGCGCGTCGCCCGGGCGGGGGGCGAAAGCCAGTACGGCGACATCGGTGCCGGCGTCCGACCAGGCCACCGTCGCCTCGGCGGCCCACTGCCCCGGCCGGCCGGCGTCGAACCGCACCTGTACGCCGACGGCGCCGGCCACCACGTGGTACGCGGTCAGCACCACCGTGTCGCCGACCCGGTACCCGGAGCCGCGCCGCCCGCCGCCGGCGGTGGTGTTGACGATGACCTCCGCGATGCGGTGCGGGTCCAGTCCGCCGCTCACGTCCGAACCGTCAGTCCTCACCGTCGGCCCTCACCCCGTGGGGCCGTCACCCCATGGGCCGTCACGCCGTGGCCCCTCGCTCCGCCGGCCCTCACTCCGTCAGTCCTCACCGAGCAGCTCGTCTCCGGAGATCAGCGCCATCTGGTCCGGCGCGTCCGCCCGTACCGGCTGCAAGGTCAGCGTGAGCTTCTGCGTGACCGTGGAGGACCGCTTGGCCGTGGCGCCCGCGTCGAACACCCAGAACCTGACCTTCACCCCCGGCTCGTTCGTCCGCTCCACCCCGACGGTCAGCTCCAGCTCCACCCGCTCCGCCTTGAACCGCAGGTCGGAATCCTCGCCGGCCGACATCGCCCGGCTCAGCTCCTGGCGCAGCTGCGCGATCATGTCCGCCAACTCGACCGCATCATTCACAAGCAGGGCCCCCAACCGGCTCTTCTGAGCAACTGCCCACTCGGGCAAGGCACATCATCACGCATCGGGCCCCCGTCCCGTCCACTCCGGGTCGGTGGAGCGTGGGGGTGGGGGGCGCGCGTTACTGACGGTGCGTGAAGGTAAGAATGCGAAACGTAGCTGGCTGTGCATATTGTGCTATGTGTGGCGGAAGATCCCCTACGCCCGTTCTGTCTCGTCGAGGAAGGTCTCCCATGAAGCGTTTCCCGGTGATCGGTGTGCTCTGCGTCAGCGCGGTGTTCGGTCTCGCCGCGTGCTCCGACGACAGCTCGCCCTCCGAAGATGCCACCAAGGCCGCGGCCGACCTCTGCACCGACCTGACCTCGCTCAAGGCCGACAACGCCAAGCTGAAGGCCCTGAATCCCGCCACTGCGACCAAGGACCAGGTCAAGGACGCCTACGACGCCGTCCGGGAGGACTGGGACAACGTCAAGGAGAACGCCAACCAGCTGAAGGAGGCGGAGCGGGCCGCGGTTCAGGACGCCGCCGACAACCTCAAGAAGGCCTACGACGGCCTGCCGGGAGACACGACCGGCAAGGACGCACGTACCCAGCTGCAGCCGCAGATCGACCAGCTGGACCAGGCCACGACGAATGCCACCACCGGTCTCCGGTGCGGCTGAACCGCCTGAACCGGCCTATGGCGGGGCCGTGTCCCCGGGAGGCAGCAGTTCGGTGACGACGAAGGCGACCACGGCCGCCAGGATCACCACCGGCATCATCGCGGAGCTGCCGAGCAGCAGGATCACGAGCACCGCGCTGCTCACCGGCAGCCGCAGGGTGCTGGCCGCGGTCGCCGCCATGCCCGCCGCCATCGCGGGTACGAACCCCAGGCCCGGCAGGGGCGCGAGCAGGACGCCCACCGCCGCTCCGAGGAAGAGGGCGGGGAACACGGGGCCGCCGCGCAGGCTGCCGAGACAGAGTGCGTAGGCGGCACCCTTGAACAGCAGTACGGCGAGCAGGACGCCGACCCCCCAGGCATGCGGGTCGGCGGCCAGCGCGGCGAGGGTCGCCTGGCCGGACGAGGCGACCTCGCCGGGTGACCGGCCGGTGATCAGCGCGTAGAGGCAGGCGCAGACCGCGGCGCCCAGGGCGCACTGGACGGTCCGTACGAGGTGCCGCGCCGACTTGACGTACGCGGCGATCCGCCGGGCCACGGCCAGCAGGGGATGGACCGCGGCGGCGAGGGCCACGGCGATGACCAGCGTCCACGCCACGTCCGCCAGGTCCAGGCGGGGGGCCTGGGCGTACAGCTTCAGGGTCAGGTCCCCCGTCTCCAGTCCTGTCCAGCGTCCGAGTCCCGTGAACACGAGGGCCCCGATTCCGGTGGACAGCATGGCGGGCAGCATGACCGCGAACAGCTGAGGGCCGCCCACGCCCGCCACCTCGATCAGCAGCACCGCAGCGACCAGCGGGTTGCCGAAGATGGCGGAGACGGCCGCGGCGGCGCCGGCCGCGCCCAGCAGTGCGTTGCTCTGCGGGGTCGCGGGCGCCTGCGCGAGGTTCCGGAACAGCAGGGCCAGCCCGCTGCCCAGCGCGATCAGCGGGGCTTCCGGGCCCAGCACGGCGCCGAACGGCAGGCTGGCGACCGCCGCGAACACGACCCCGGGCAGTGCGGTCGGCGAGGCGCCTTCCGTGTGGAGTCCGGACGCGGGCACGTGGCCCCCCGCACCGGGCAGGTGCGTGGCGATCAGGCCCACCGCGGTTCCGGCGAAGAGCAGCAGGGGCAGCGGCCACCACCAGGGCGGGGTGTCCCGGCCCATCGCCTCCGGGAGGTCCGTCCACAGCACGTGCTCCAGTTCGTGCAGCGCGGCGAGGAACCAGAAGGCGGCGAGGGACACCAGGATGCCGACGAGGGCGGAGAAGGCCAGCGCCTTCAGGTATCCGGCGCTGCGGAGCATGTGGCGCAGGACGTCGGCCTCTTGCGGCTGGGTGCCGCTGACGGGCGGGGCGGATCGAGGTCGCGGATCCGTCATGGGTCACTTCCTTTACCCCTCGATGGTCCATCTGGCCCGCGGCCTTCGCCGCCCGAGGCCGCGCTCGCCGTGTCCCGCCGCCGGATTCCGATCTGAACCGCGCCGAAGAGGACCTTGGCGACCACCCCCACCACGATCAGGTCGGCGACCATCTGCGCGGTGGTCAGCACGCGGCAGGGCGTGGTGGTGGGCGCGATGTCCCCGAAGCCGACGGTGGCGAACACCGTGACCGTGAAGTACAGCGCGTCCGTCCGGCTCAGCGGCTCCGTGAACGAGTGCGGTACCTCCTTCGCGAGCAGGAAGTACGACGCGGAGAAGAGCACCAGGAACAGCGGCACGCCGGTCGCCAGCGCCTCGACCGCGCGCAACCGCGGATACTCCGAACGGGTGACGGCGGCGATCTGCCAGGCGAGCAGACCCCCGAAGAGCGCCAGTCCCAGCGCGAGCGAGACCGCGATGGAGACATTGGACCCGTCGTCCAGGGGGGCCAGGTAGTACAGGGCCGTGAGCAGCACGGCCGACACGACCGAGCGGATCAGGTGACCTGCGAGCGCGCGGCGGCGCCGCCGGAGCGCCGGACCGGCGTGAACTCCTCCCCCGGGTGCGTTGCGTTCCATGGCTTCAGGAGAAGGGGGCCGGGCGCATCGCGCGACCGGAGCGGTCCGGGCCGCCGCGTCAGCTGGTGAGCTCGTACAGGCTCCTGCCCACCAGCCACAGGCCGAGGACGAGGCAAGTGACCACGATGGCAGGGTCCTTGTGGTCGGACAGCCACGTGCGCAGGCCGGTCAGCGCCCGCCCGGCCCGCCCGGGAGCGAACACCATGTACAGCTCCATGGCCAGGAGGCTGGAGGTGGCGAGGAGGCAGAACGCCAGGAGCGCCAGGAACGACTGGGGATGGCTGAGGTCCGCGTCCACGACGGTCGCGGCTCCCGCGCCGACCATGCCCCAGGGCTGGAGGAGTACGGCGAGCCCTGCCGCCGACCACACGGAGGCCTGGTCCATCCGGGAGTTGAGCGAGGGCTGGGAGGGGGCGGCTGCGGCTGCGGAGTCGGGTACCTCGGTACGTCGCCGACGACGGCGTCTGTGCCCGCCGTAGAGGACCAGCCCGACGCCGATGGCCAGTTTTGCCGCCAGCGCGGCGGTGGAAGGCGGCGATTTGGGTGCGGGCGGCTCACCCCCGGTGAGGAGGAGGACGAGGGCGATCACGGCGACGAGGCAGGCGAGCCAGGCGAGGATGAAGGCGAGACCCTTCCACACGCCCCTGTGCGCGGACAGCACCAGCACGAAGGCCATGACGGGCAGCGGGTAGAGCGTGATGACGAGGCCGATGACGAGCAGGTCAAGCAGCATGGTCCATCGTTGCCCCGGCTCGCAGCCGGGTGCAAAAGATGCGGGATGCGCTCCGAGTGCGGACGGTGAGTAGCGGCTGTATCAATGAAGTACCGCATGGATGATCGGAGCGAGCATGGACGACTATCCGCTTCTCAACCTCTTCTGGACGATGCTGTTGATCTTCCTGTGGGTGATGTGGTTCTTCCTCCTCTTCAAGGTCGTCTCGGACATCTTCCGGGACCACAGCCTCAGTGGCTGGGGGAAGGCGGGATGGCTCGTCTTCGTGATCCTGCTGCCGTACCTCGGCGTACTCGTCTACCTCATCGCCCGCGGCCGCAGCATGGGCGAACGGGACGCGAAGCAGGCCAAGGAGCATGAAGAGGCCTTCCGCAGCTACGTGCAGAAGACGGCGGCGGCCGGGGGCGGCTCGGTGGAGGAGCTGAGCAGACTCTCCGCGCTCAAGGACAAGGGCGACATCACCCAGGAGGAGTTCGACCGCGCGAAGGCCAGGATCCTGGTCTGACCCGTCGTCGGCGTCGAGCGGGAGCGCCTTCTGGTCGATCCGGTCCAGCCCCCAGGAGCGCGGAATTCAGCCGCGCTCCTCCTCGGCTTCCATGCGCCGGATTCCCTCGTGGGTGAGTGTCACCATCGCGGGGGTGTTGCCCGGCTCCCAGTCGACGGTGATCAACCCTTCGCCCGCCAGGTAGGTGCAGGCGGCGGCCAGATCCTGTTCGGGCACGTGGAGGTCGCGCCGCAGCTGCGCTCCGGTGACCCCGAGGAGGCGGTTGCCCTCGACGGCTTCGTACAGGACCCGGAGTACCTGTTCGCGGTAGGTCTTGCGTTCGCCGAGGGTGGCCATGACCGCGCCCTCTCTCAGGTCTCGTCGGAGTGGGCGCCGGCGCCGGCGGGGGTCCTGCTGGCGGTGAGCCAGGACCGGGCGGGGCCGGCCCGTGTCGCGGTATCCACTGTGAGGTGGAGGCGGGTGCCGCCGTCGAGGGCGGGGTAACTGCGCTGTTCCGTGCCGGCGAAACAGCGGCGGAGGACTTCCGCGACCGCCCGGGCGGCTTCGGGCGTGCCCGCGATGATCCGGACCTCGGCATGTCCGGACGACGGCGTTGGCCGGGTCTCGCTGTGCTTCACGTTGCGCGTTCCCTTCGAGTGGCTTGAGAAGCCGAAAGTCGGAAGCCGCCGGGCGGGGCGCCGTGGCACCCCGCCCGTGCCCCCGGTCAGGAGGAGGCCTGTTCCTCACCGGCCGGCACCCGTGCGGTGGGCTCGACGACTGGTGTCGTCCGGCTGACCGGGAGGCCTCGGCAGGGGGTCGCTGAAGTGGTAGGCCGCGATCCGCGCGTCGTGCTGCGCGTTGAGCAGGTGGATCAGGCGCATGCCGATGCCCGTCATGAGGATGATCACCGCGGTGAGGACGATGGTTTCCATGGCTCACCTCCGGGTGCTTTCGGGCAGAGGGAGGACACGTCGGTCCATCGCGTCCCCGAAGGGGGACATGCAGGCCCCGCCTTCGCTCTCCCAGGTGGCTTCCCGGCGTCGGGTGTCCTGGATGACACGCCCGATGACGGTTTCGTTGGCCATCAGGACACCGGCGGCGAGGACGCTGCCCGGGATCGCGGCGCCGGCCATCAGCCGGGCCGCGGCCGCGGGCTCGGTCTCGGGCGGGATCACCAGCAGGTCCCAGCGGCCGACGGTGTAGGAGAGCAGGATCAGCTTGTCGGGGTCCTGCTCGGTGAACCAGCCCACGTGCACCGTGTGCCCGTCCACGGCAACCGTGCGCGGGATGACGGGCCAACGGGTGGGGTTCACGGAGACCCGGGTGACGCGCCCCCAGGGATCGTCCAGGGCGGCGACGAGGGCCGGAAGCTCGGCTTCGAGGTCACGGGAGCGGGGCCACCAGGCACCATCCAGCTGGCCTGCGAGAGCGGTCTGCGGCGTGAGGGAGAGGCGCGCCGGGAGCGGCGGGGCGACGACGCGGGTCGCAGCGTGTTCAAGGATCGTGGTCATGTCGCGGACCCGTCCCCGGGCGTTCGCGAACGGCCCGGTGCAAATGATCGCCGGAAATGACGTCCGCGTGGGAGCGGGTGTGCGAAATACTCCCGGTGCCTCCACGGTACTCCGGTTCGCGGTCCGGAAGCCGGTTCTGACCAGGCATTTTTCTGACGGTTCCGGTGAGACCTCACCGCAGGGGCGGGAGGGGTACCGTGAAACGACGGCGGCCTTCCGGCGTCGGGTCGCCGCACTGCGAAACGGGCGAACCCCCATTGCCGCATCCGACACCCCCATCCCCCGAGGCTCCTCCCGGACGAGATCCACCGCGCGGTCAGGCCGGCACTGCCCTGCTCGGGCTGGAGACGACGCGCTCCCGCGAACCGGCCGGCGGCGGGGTGGCACAACAACGACCCCGGCACATTCACACGCCGGGGCCGCCCTTCCGGGCCGCCGCACGTGAGAGTGCAATGACCCACTTGTCATGGTATGCCCCTCACCCGTCTGAGGCATCAGGGGTGCCGCGCGGAAGCCGTCGCCCTCGGGTGGCCGTATCTCCGGGACCGGCATATTGCCGCGGAAACTTGCACAGGCGTGCGGTTTATCCGCAGTGGAAAATATGGTCAGTGTGAACTCCTTCAGGAAAGGAAGGCGCGAAGTATTACGAAGCCCAGGGCGCTCTTCGCGGCGGTGCGCTTCACTGTGCGCGACACGGTGAAAAGGCGGATCCAACTGGCCCCGGCCGTGACAATCTGCTGGCCACGCAAGGTCGTTTGAGCGGAGGTGCACGGCCCGTGGGTGTCCATGCCAATCCCACCGTCAGCAGGCGCCGGCTGGGATCGGAGCTCCGTCGGCTCCGGGAGATCAGGGGCATGACGACGCCGCAAGTGGCGAAGAGCCTGCTGATCTCCCAGCCCAAGATCAGTCTCATGGAGAACGGCCGCCGCCTCATCAAGCCGCGCGACGTGCGCGACCTTTGCGGGCTGTACGGAGTTCAGGACCGCCGGCTCGTCGACCATCTGATGCAGCTGGCCAGGGAATCGGGGCAGCAGGGCTGGTGGAACGCCTACGGGGACATCCCGTACGGCGCCTACATCGGCCTGGAGGCCGAGGCCGTGGCGGTCCGGTGCTACGAGCCCCTGGTGATCCCCCGCCTGCTGCAGACCCCCTCCTACGCCCGGGCGGTCATTGCAGGAACGATCCCTCAGGCCGCCGCCGAACAGGCCGCCACACGCCTCCAGGTGCGACTGCGGCGTCAGCGCCGCTTGGACGCCCCGGTCAACCCGCTGCGCTTATGGGCCGTACTGGACGAATCGGCCCTGCGGCGCGTCGTGGGCAGCCGCGAGGTCATGCGCGAGCAACTGGAGCATCTGACCCACCTCGGAGCCCAGCCGTACATCACCGTGCAGGTCCTCCCCCACGACATGGGGGCGCACCCTGGTGTCTCGGGACAGTTCGCGCTGCTCGAGTTCGCCGACGCCGCCGACGCGAGCGTGGTGTATTTGGAAAGGTTCACCAGCGATCTCTATCTGGAGAAACGATCCGACGTCAGGATCTACAGCGATATGTATGCGCACCTGCAGGCCCAGGCGCTCAGCCCGGACAGTACCCGGCATTTCATCAACGACGTCATCAAGGCGTACGTCGGCACGGAATTCGGGCCGGACGCCCGCACGCCGTCTCCGCCGGACCCGTGAGCGCCGTGGGGTACGCATCATGACATCGAGGACCGAGCCCCTGGACGACGTGTCCAGGGGCTCGGCTTCGGGCCCTGTCGAGACCGATCGGTCAGAGGCGTGAGGCTGTCACGCCTGCCATGTGCCGGCTAGTCCTGTCGAGTCGCCGTACCCCGGCGGGTCCTCTTCATCGCGAAGAGAGCCGAGCCTCCGACGAAGACCAGCGCGGCCGCGGATGCGGCCATGATGCCGGTGCCGCTGCTCGCGCCGGTAGCGGCCAGATCGTGCGACGGCCCCTTCGGCTGCTGGGCGGTGGCGGCGCTCACGTGGGCGAAGTTGACGCTCTTGGCCGTTTGGCCGGGAAGGGCGTGGCCCAGAGCATCGTCGAGGCCGCCCGGCAGGAAGTCGGCCCACGGGGGCTTGCCCTGGTCGTGGTTGTCGTCACCTTGGCCGGGCATGCCCTGGTCGTGGTCGTCGTGACCGTGACCCTGTTCGCCCTCGCCCTCGTCGCCGCGACCGTGATCGTGCTGGCCCTCGTCGCCCCCGTCGCCATCGTGGTGGCCGTGGTGGCCGTGGTCGTGGCCAGAATCACCCTTGTCGCCGCGAGGGCCCTTGGGTCCTGCGGGTCCGGCCGGTCCTGCGGGTCCTGCGGGTCCTGCGGGTCCTGCGGGTCCTGCGGGTCCGGCGGGTCCTACAGGTCCGGCAGAACCGGTGGGTCCGGCGGGTCCGGCGGGTCCGGCAGAACCAGTGGGCCCGGGTGCGCCGGTCGGTCCGGGGGCTCCGGGGCTGCCGTCAGGGCCGGGTGCGCCGGGGCTGCCGGCAGGGCCGGGTGCGCCGGTCGGTCCGGGGGCTCCAGGGCTGCCGTCAGGGCCAGGTGCGCCGGGGCTGCCGTCAGGGCCGGGTGCGCCGGGGCTGCCGTCAGGGCCGGGTGCGCCGGTCGGTCCGGGTGCGCCGGTCGGTCCGGGGGCTCCGGGGCTGCCGTCAGGGCCGGGTGCACCGGTCGGGCCGGGTGCACCGGTCGGGCCGGGCGAACCCGTCGGCCCGGGCGAACCCGTCGGCCCGGGAGGTCCGCTCGGTCCGGGAGGCCCGGGCGGGCCAACGGCGCAGGCCGCCCTCGTGATGGTGTTGGTGTCCAGCGTGACCGCGCCGTTGCGCGCCAGGGCGCGGCCTTCGAGCACCGCGCCGGTGTTCAGCGTGATGGACGTCAGGGCCATGATCGTGCCCTTGAACTGGGTGTTCGTGTCGAGCGTGGCGGAGCTGCCCACCTGCCAGAACACGTTGCAGGCGTTCGCTCCGTTGATCAGGGCCACGACGCTCGCCGGAGCCGTGATCAGGGTCGAGGGGATCTGGAAGATGAAGACGGCTTCGGGGTTGTTCTGGCCGTCGAGAGTGACCGTTCCGGTGAGGTTCAGTGTTGACGATGCCGTGTAGACACCGGGCGCCAGCGTCAGTCCGCCGATATCGGGCGGAGTGGCGGTGCCGGGTCCCCGGCTCGCCGCGTCGTTGTAGGCGACGACGAGGTCGGACTTCGCCTGAGCGGCGGCGGCGTCGGTGATGTGCTGCGTTCCGTTGACGATGCCGGGCGGGAAACCGGTCACCGATGTGCCCGGGTGGAGCCCCAGATCGCCGTTGATGACGGTGGGGCCCGTGTTGGTGACCGTCGAACCGGCCAGGACCGCGTAATTGGTGGCGGTCCCCAGGTTCACGGGGGCTTCGAGGGCGTGAGCGAGGTTCGGGACCAGGGTGGCTGCCAGGAGCGCTGCCGGGAGCAGGGCGAGGGCTCCCCGTTTGAACAGATTGCGCCGAGGCTTTCTGTCGGGTGGAGCCGACCGGATGGCATCCAATGCCATGAGCAGGGCCTTTCTTGTTGCTGGTCAGGGCCGCCGGCCCGCTGCCTGCGCCGACACGCAGGCTCACCTGGGCAAGGGACGCAGGTCTGTTCCCGGCCGAAGATGATGACGGGTCGTCAGCCGGGAGCATTCCCGCATATTTCACAGTGATAGACCGCAAATCAGAAAAAGCGTCTGCAAGAGTGATGCAACGTCAGGTACGCACATGCCTCGCACGTCTGTGCCCATGCGTTGCGCCGCAGCGGGGAGCACCCGCCTAGGCGCCTGCCGTCGCCGCGGCGGCCCGCCATTCCGTGGCGGATCCCTCAGGCGCCGATGCGTACCAGCGCGAGCGTGATGTTGTCCGGACCCCCGGCTTCGATGGCGGCCTTCCACAGCTCGAAGGCGGCCTTGCCGTCGTCGTGGACGCGCAGGAGGTCGTCGATCACGTCGTCGGGCAAGGGGTCGGTCAGCCCGTCGCTGCACACCAGGTAGCGGTCGCCCGTGGACAGCGGGAGGGTTGCCACGTGGGGAGTGATGGGGCTGGGCCCCGGGCTGCCGCCGAGCGTCTGTGTGACGGCCGACGTGGTGCGGTGACCGGGCGGGGGCGGCGGGCTGTCGTCCACGCTGACCTGGAGCAGGCCGTCCTCGGTCGCCTGGAACACTTTGCTGTCACCGACGTTGAACGCCAGCAGCGACTCCTCCAGTACGAGGGCCCCGGCGATCGTGGTCCCCATGGCGGTCAGGTCCGGACGGCCGTCGGTGGCCGAGTACACCGCGTCGTTGCAGCGGTTCAGCGCGTCACTGATGGCTTCCGCGCTGTCCAGGGCGGGGCCGAGCGCAGCGAGCTGGCGGACGACCAGCTCGCTGGCGACCTCGCCGGCGGGCTGCCCGCCCAGCCCGTCGGCGACCGCGACGACGAGCGGTCTGCCGAGGGGGAACAGCAGTGTCTGGGGGCTCAGGGTCACGGTCCCGCACAGCGTCCACGGCCCGACGGCGAGGCTGTCCTCGTTGTGCTCGCGAATCAGCCCCACATGGCTCAGGGCGGTCACAGCTATGTACGCCACCACGACGACCAGCCTCTCCGCAACGGCAGACCCGTCACTCCCATCCCATTGTCACGCCTTGTCACGCCGCTCGGCATGCGGCGTGCGACCTGCCGGAGCACGCTGGTCCTGGGGCCCGAGGAAAGGACTGCGGGAGATGTTCGCGAGGCTGAGCACCTACCAGGGATCACCGGTTCCCGCGGCGGGAGACGTGAGCGCGAGCTCGGAGGCGGTCGTCCAGCAGGTCCAGGACGTTCCCGGCTTCCGGGGCGTGTACTACCTCGTCGACCGGGCCTCGGGCACGGCCAAGTCGCTGACCTTGTGGGAGGACGAGGAGACCATGAGGGCGAGCGAGGGCCAGGCCGCCCGGATCCGCGAGGAGACGGCCCGGCGGGAGGGCCAGCAGATCGTCTCGGTCGAGCACTTCGAGGTGGGCTTCAGCCGTCTGCAGCCGTAGCGGCGGTGGCCTCGGACGGGCAGGGAGCCCTCAGGGAGCCGAGCCGGGCTTCAGGGTGTCGAGCCAGCGGACGAGACGGGCTCCCTCGCGGCTCATGATGTCCGGGTCGCGCAGGGCGTTGGCCAGTAGTGACATGCCCTGGTAGGCGGAGACGAGGGTGAGGGCGAGGCCGTCCGGGTCGGGCAGGCCCAGGCTGCGGAACTGCTGTCCGGCCCAGTCGAGCAGCCGTCGGATCACCGCGCCGGCCTCCGCGTCGAGGGTCCCCTCCGCCCGCTTGTCGAGTTCGACGGCGAGGGTGCCGGTGGGACAGCCGTACCGGGCGGCGGTGCCCCGCTGACCGACCCAGGCTTCGACCAGCGCCTTGAGGCGGTCGAGCGGGTCGGGGAGCCGGTCCAGCCGACCCGTGAGCCCGTCCAGGTGGGCGCTGTGCTCGGACAGCGCCGCCTGGACCAGTTCGTCCTTGGTCTTGAAGTAGTAGTAGACGTTCCCTACGGGGACCTCGGCCACGCGCGCGATGTCGGCGAGGGTGGTCCGCTCGACCCCCTGCTCGTGCAGGACCCGGGCCGCCGCGGCCGTGAGCCGTCGGCGCTTGTCGGCCGCCCGCGCCGCTCGGGGTTTCACTGAGTCAGTCACCCAACCCACTATAGACAGGGCCTCGGGCCCCCATTAGAGTCCAAACAAGTCAGCCAACTAACTAATTCGGGAGAACGTGATGATCGTGGTGACGGGTGCGACCGGCAACATCGGGCGGGCGCTGGTGCCGCTGCTGACCGAGGCGGGCGAGGAGGTCGTGGCCGTCTCGCGGCAGCAGCGGCCCCACGGGCTTCCGGCCGGCGTCCGGCACGCGCGGGCCGACGTCGGCAGCGCCGCGAGCATGCGGCCGGTCCTCGACGGCGCCGACGCCTTCTTCGTCCTGCTCGGCGGCGAGCTCAACGGCCACGGCGAGAGCCCGAAGGCCCTGCTGGACGCGGCTGAGGCCGCCGGGGTCCAGCGGGTCGTCCTGCTCTCCTCCCAGATCAACTCCACTCGTCCGCAAGCCGTTTCGCACGCCCGTCTGCGTGAGTTCGAGGCCGCGGTGCGCGCGGCTGGACCGGACTTCACCGTTCTGCGCCCCGGCGGTTTCGCCTCCAACGCCTTCGCCTGGGCCGAGTCGGTCCGTACGAAGCGCACGGTCCTCGCCCCGTTCGGTGAGGTGGCGCTGCCCGTCATCGACCCGGCGGACATCGCGGAGGTGGCCGCCGCCGCGCTGCGCGAGGACGGTCACGCGGGCCGTACGTACGAGCTGACCGGCCCCGAGCCGATCAGCCCGCGCCGGCAGGCCGCGGTGATCTCCGGGGCCCTGGGTGAGGAGGTGGCCTTCGTGGAACTGTCCCGCGAGGACGCCCACGCCCACATGGCGCGGTTCATGCCCGAGGAGGCCATCGGCGGGACCCTGGACATCCTCGGCGTCCCGCTGCCGGCCGAGCAGGAGATCAGCCCCGACCTGGAGAGCGTCCTCCACCGTCCGGCCCGGCCCTTCGGCGAGTGGATCGCGCGCAACCTGCCGGCCTTCCGGTAGGACCGGACGCAGAGCGGATCGATCAGGAATCGAGAAGCGCCGGCCGCCGGGCCGCGGCTAGCGTGACGGCCATGGACATCAGCATTCACACGAGCTTCCTCCCGCACGACGACCCGGACGCATCCCTGGCCTTCTACCGGGACACCCTCGGCTTCGAGGTCCGCAGCGACGTCGGACAGGGCAAGATGCGCTGGATCACGGTCGGCCCCGTCGACCAGCCCGGCACGTCCATCCTCCTGGCGCCGCCGGCCGCCGACCCCGGCATCACCGACGACGAGCGCCGCACCATCGTCGAGATGATGGCCAAGGGCACCTACGGCTGGATCTTGCTGGCCACCCGGGACCTCGACGGCACCTTCGAGAAGCTCCAGGCCGGCGACGCCGAGGTCGTCCAGGAACCGACCGAGCAGCCGTACGGCATCCGCGACTGCGCCTTCCGCGATCCCGCGGGCAACCTGATCCGCATCCAGGAACTCCGCTGAGCGCCTGTCGGCAGAGAACCCGTGGTGTTCGCGGAGACCGATGAAGGGAGTCCTCTCATGTGCCATCCCTCGTGGGGGCGCGCACTCACCGCGGCGCAGCGCCTGAGCGACCTCGCACGCCTGCGCCGCGTCCGTGACCGGATCGACCGCGAATACGCGCAGCCGCTCAACGTCGAGGCGCTCGCCCGCGGCGCGGACATGTCGGCCGGGCACCTCAGCCGCCAGTTCCGGCTCGCCTACGGCGAGTCGCCGTACGCCTATCTGATGACGCGTCGCATCGAGCGCGCGATGGCGCTGCTGCGGCGTGGCGACCTCAGCGTCACCGAGGTCCGCTTCGCGGTCGGCTGCTCCTCGCCGGGCACCTTCAGCAGCCGCTTCGCCGAGCTGGTCGGCATGCCGCCCAGCGCCTACCGGCAGCGCGCGGCGGACGCCGCGGCGGGGATGCCGTCGTGCGTGGCGAAGCAGGTGACCAGACCGGTCAGGGACCACCGGGCGCGGACCACCGAGCCGCAGCCGGCATGACCGTCACGACTTGACCGACGGAGCCCCCTCCGGAGGAAGGGCTCTCCACGATGTGACTGGAGGAAGCATGACAGGCGCGCCGCCGCGCGGGCTCGAGGAGAGGCTGCGGGACACCCGGGCGAGGCTGGAGGCCGACATCGACCTCTGGGTCGCGACGCCGGGCTCATCGGGCGTCCACCTCATCCCGCTCTCGTACCTCTGGGACGGCACCGCGTTCCTCGTGTCGACGCCGCGCGCCTCGGTCACCGGCCGCAACCTGCTGGCGGACGGGCGGGTGCGGCTCGGCCTCGGGCCGACCCGCGACGTCGTCGTCGTGGACGGCACCGCCGAGCCGGTGGACACCGACGGCCTCGCCCCGGAGACGGGCGACGCGTTCGCGGCCAAGACCGGTTTCGACCCCCGCGGTCTCGACGAGCCCTATCAGTACTTCCTGATCCGGCCACGGCGCATCCAGGCGTGGCGGGAGGCGAACGAGCTGGAGGGACGCACCCTCATGCGCGACGGCCGCTGGCTCGGCTGAGGGCCGGCAGCCACCCGGGGCCGGAGGCGGACCGCGTCCTCGCCGAGCGGATCGCCATCGTCAAGGCCGGCGCGCCGGCCCTCTCGCCGAAGCTCTGGTACGGGATGCCCGCGTACGCCAAGGACGGCAAGGTCGTCTGCTTCTTCCAGAGCGCGCAGAAGTTCAAGACGCGGTAAGCCACGCTCGGCTTCAGCGACCTGGCCCACCTCGACGAAGGCGCCATGTGGCCGACCGCGTACGCCCTGACGGGGTTGACCCCCGCCGACGAGGAGCGCATCGGCGCACTCATCGGGAAAGCGGTGGGCTGAGCACCGTCCTCCGAGGAACTGAGGCCGCGGATCGGGGAGTTGGCTGCACCGGGCAAGTTGGACTACGGGGAGGGCCCGGGTCGCTGACCCGGGCCTTCCCGCACGAGCGGCCGACGGGAATCGAACCCGCCCGACACGCGTGAGAAGCGCGCGGTGCTCGATGCCCCGGCGCAGGCCGTCCTGGAGAGCAGTGGCGCGTTGCCGGTCCTCTCCTCCCTGGATCCCCCCGGGCATGCGCGGTACCGCCGCCAGATGACCACCGTCTTCCCCGCCACCGACCGTCGTGCGAACGACCTGGACATCCTGCTGCGGGAGGAGACCGCCCGCGCGGCACACGGACTGGCCGCGCGCGCCGACCGTACCGGTGACCTCGTCGAGGACTGGGCCCGCCCCCTCGCGACCGCCGTCCTCGGCCGCCTCGCCGCCATCCCGGCCGAGGACCAGCCCGCCGTCCTGGACCGGGCCGCTGCCCTCTCCCACCTGGTCTGGGGGCACCTCGACGACGCCGCGCAGGTTGCCGCCGCGCACGCGCTGGGCGACCTCTTCGCCTACTGCCTCACCCTGGCCGAGCAACGCTCCCGTACCGCCGGCGGGGACGACCTGATCTCCGGCTGGCTCACCCACCAGGACGCCGGCGGAAAGCCCTTCACCACCCGCGAGGTTGCCTTCACCCTGATGGAAGTGCTGATCACCAACGCGGAGATCACTCCGCGCCTGCTGGCCAACACCCTCTACCGCCTGCTGACCACCGGCACGTTCGAGGAAGTCCACCGCACCGGCCGCTGGCCCGAAGCCGTGGCGGAGACCCTCCGCCATGACCCGCCCCTGGCCGGCTGGCTACGCAGCACCACCCGCGAAGTCCGCCTGTCCGGAACGCCGATCCCGGCAGGAGCGCGCCTGCTGCTCCTGCTCGCTTCCGCGGGCCGCGGCGAATGCCAACCTCGCCCACCACGCACTGACGGCAGTCGCGAACGCCTGCCCCGGCCTCACCCTCACCCACCCGGACCACTGCCACCCCGACACCTGGCCGCGCAACACCGCCCTGCGCGCTCCCGGCCGGCTCCACGCCAGCTGGTAGCCACTGAGCGTCCGGGGGAACCAGGAAGCCGCCGCACACCAGACCACCTGAGCTGCGGTTTCGTAGAAACACACGAAGTGCGGATCTCAGGCTGATCAAGGTTTCATGGTTTCAACTCCTGGCTGAAACAAGCCTGTTGGCGATGTACTCCTCGGACAAGCCGAACCAACGAACGGGGAAAGCCTTGTCCGAGAAGCAGCCTGGCCGTCAGATCGAAATCTCGTGGGCCGACTTAGGCATCACCGTCACCGCCGACCTTGACGACCGCAACCCGGCACTCGCCGACGCACTGTGGGAGTCCCTGCCCTACCAGAGCCTCCAGGGACACGCCCTCATCGCGGGCGAACACCTCTACCACGTAGCGCCGATACCCACCCTGCTGCACACTCCCCACGCCACGCGTATACCCGACCGGCGCGAGGCCCCCAACGGCACCGTGTTCTGCTCCGGCTTGCAGCACCTCGGCATCAAGTACGGCGCCCTGACGGAGCCGATGCCCGCCACCCCCGTTGGCCAGATCCGTGAGGCGGACATGCCCGCCCTGCTGGAAGCCGGGGCCGCGATCTGGGACGCCGTCTACTCCACGAAGAAGCAGATCCGCGCCGAAGTCCGCCGCGCGGGCGAGCCGGGCGGCCACCGCATCCCGATGCTCCACGCCGCCAACACGGACGCCAGCCGCCTGATCGCCGACATCGTCGCCGAGACCGAGAAGGTCTGGCTCGAACCGCCGGCCGAGCTGGAAGAGCTCCACCAGGGCATCATCCCCTCCCAGGCAGGCAACTTCGGCACCGTCCTTCCCACGCTGCTGTTCGTCAACGGCGAGACGCGGCCCCTGGGTTACGCGGCCTACGGCGGACTCGTCCGCGCCGCCGTCCAGGACATGTCCATGGACTCCCTCGTCCACATGGCCCGCCTCCTGGTCGGCGTCCCCGCCGAGTTCCTGGGCTACTGTGGCCTGGAGAAGCTGTGGGCGTTCACCCAGCGCTTCCTCGAGGTCCTCGACCGCCTCGACCGTGACGACTTCTACGCCGTCACCAGCCAGATGGCCCTCTACGTCAACTGCCTCGGCGGCTGGAACCTCCAGCTGTACCCGTGGGATACCGGAGACCACCTGCGCCAGCAGGGCGCCTAGGTCGTGTCGTCGAAGTCCCGTCCGGCCGGCGGGGCCTGGCACGCACGCTCGCGCGTTGTCGTCGGTCAGCGACGTCCCCCAGCTACCGCTGGGCGATGTCCCCGCCGCGTCGATTCCCTCCTCCGCCTTGCGATCGTACGCACCAGGCCCCGCCGGCCCCGCCCTCCGGGCGGCCGACGCTGCTTTGACGACACTCCCCAGGAAGGCGCGTGGCCATGCCCGCGGCGGAGTTCGCCGAGGAGATGGCGACACCGGCACTCAGCCCCGCCACCTGAACCCACACCAGAGGAGAAGACCTTGAGCGCCCTGCCTGCCCGCGCTGACGCCGTCGTCATCGGCGGGGGAGTGATCGGAACCTCCGCCGCCTACCACCTCGCCGAAGCCGGCGTGAACACCGTGCTGCTGGAACGCGGAGGCCTCGGCGGCGGGGCATCCGCGCACACCGCGGGCATGGTCCGCACCTACTTCCCCGGCAACCCCGACACCGGGCAAATGGCCGTGCGCAGCCTGAACGCCTACCACGACTTCGCCCGCCACACCGCAACCCCCCTCGCCCTGAGGCGGCTCGGGTTCATGGTGCTGTTCACCGACGAACAGCAGATCGCCGAATTCGAGGCCGGCCAGCAAGCCCAGCAGGCCTCCGGCGTCCAAGTCGGCCTGATCAGTGCCCGCGAAGCGTCCGAACTCAACCCGCTGATCAACGAGCGCGCCGTCCTGGCCGCCGCCTGGTCTCCTGAGGCCTACCACGTAGAGGGTCTCGACATCGTCCGCGGCTATGCCGCCGGCGCCCGCAATCACGGCGCCCGCCTGTTCACCCACACACCCGTCACACGCATCGACGACGACAACACCATCCACACCCCGCGGGGCAGCATCAAGGCGGACAGCATCGTGTGCACGGCCGGGCCCTGGTCCGGCGAGGTGGCATCCATGGCATCGGTCGACCTGCCGATGACACCCCGCGCGATGGAGATGCTGTTCACCGACGTCCCGCCCTCGCCGCACCGCGAGATGCCCATGACGATGCACGCCACGTCCGGCCTGCGGATCCGTTCATGGAAGGACCGCATCCTCCTCGCCATGGGCGCACCCAAGGCCGGGGAAACACGCGAAGCCTGGCTCGGCCGCATCGCCGGCCATCTCGGCACCCTGTTCCCCGCCTTGGACGGCATCGGCTTGCACCGCGCGTGGAGCGGCGACTTCGACGCCGGCCCCGACAACACCGCCGTTATCGGGGAACACCCCGCCCGCCGATTCCTGTACGCGGCCGGATTCACCGGTGCGGGCCTGTGCCAGGCACCCGCGGCCGGGGAGAAGCTCCGCGACCTGCTGATCGTCAAGTAGCCCCATAACAGGAAAGAATGCCGTGATTGTTCTTGGATGTAATGGTTTCAGCCGGGTGTCGGAGTTCTTCTCCGAACGCTTCGGTGCGACCGGCATCAACAAGCATTACCTCTTGGGCCACGACGCCGCCGCCGCACTCCTGATCGACGGCCGCCTGGTCGCCGCGGTAGAGGAAGAACGCCTCAACCGGGAGAAGAAGACCACCGACTTCCCCACGAACGCGATCGACTGGTGCCTGAAGGAAGCCGGGATCACGTTCGATGACGTCGACCTGTTCGCCTTCCCCTGGAACTGGTCCACCCAGGTGCTGGACGAGATCCTGGACGGCATCCGCACCTCGCCGGGGCCGGAGGCCACGAAGACCAGCCTCATGGGCAGCATGACCGACCTGTTCGAGCAGGTCGTCAGCCACGAGGCGATCCTCGCGGACTTCGAAGCCCGCACCGGACACCGCCCCGACCCCGCCAAGGTCCGCTTCGTCCCTCACCACCTGGCCCACGCCACGACCGGCTACTACCTCGCCGGCATGAAGGACTCCGCGTTCCTCGTCAGCGACGGCCGCGCCGAACGCTTCTCGACCTTGACGGGCGAGATCCGCGACGGCCGGATCACCGTCTTCGACGACACCGTCACCGGCGCCCAGTACTCCATCGGCACCCTGTTCTCCTCCATCACCCGCTTCCTCGGTTTCGTCCCCAACAACGACGAGTACAAGGTGATGGGCCTGGCCGGATACGCCGAACCCCCGACTCCGAACCCGTTCGTCGACAACCTTCTGAGGCTGCACGACGACGGCCGCTACACCTTCACCAAGCCCCTTCGGACCGACGACCTCCACAGTCACGACGCCCTGTTCGAGGAGTACTTCGGACCCTTCGAGGACACCCTCGAATACACGTCCCGCGTCGCCGCCGCCGCGCAGCAGATGCTGAACGTCGCCACCGCCCACCAGGTCCGCCACCTGGAGAAGAGGACGGATCTCGACCGGCTGTTGTTCGAGGGCGGCGTCGCCCTGAACTGCCTGAACAACACCCCGATGTTCGAGGGCTCCCGCTTCGAGGACATGCAGGTCAGCTTCGGCGCCTCCGACACCGGCATCACCATCGGAGCCGCAGCCCACGCCTGGCTGGGCCACCCCCGCACCGGCCCCGCCGACATCCGCGCCGCCGCCGCACCCGTCACCCCCTATCTGGGCCCGGCCTACGACGAGGCCGCGATCGAGGAGGCCCTCGAGGGTTTCACCGGCCGCGTCGTCGTCTCACGCCTGGAGGACGACGAGGTCATCGAGCACGTGGCGAAGCTGCTGACGGAGAAGGTCGTCATCGGCTGGTTCGAAGGCCGCATCGAGCACGGGCCGCGCGCGCTGGGGCATCGCAGCATCCTCGCCAACCCCGGCTTCAGCGACATCAAGGACATCATCAATACCCGGGTCAAGCACCGCGAGCCCTTCCGCCCGTTCGCTCCGCTTGTCCTGGAGGAGCAGGCGCCGGAAATCTTCGCCATGGGGCGTAAGACCAGTTCCCCGTACATGACATTCGTCTTCCCCGTCCGCGACGAATACAAGGACCGCATCCCCGGCGCCGTCCACGTGGACGGCACCTCCCGCATCCAGACCCTGACGGACGAGGGCACCCCACGGCTTACGGCGCTGCTGCGGAAGTTCATCGAACTCACCGGCACCCCCTGCCTGATCAACACCTCGTTCAACGTCGCCGGCGAACCCATCGTCTGCACCCCCACCGACGCCCTGAACTGCTTCATGGGCACCGAGATCGACTATCTGATCCTCGGTAACCACCTCATCGCCAAGAGCGAGTCCCCGGAGTCCACGCGATAACCACGTGGGCGCGCGGCGACCGGCACATCTCGGCCGCCGACCGCGAGGGCGCCGCGGTGGCCGGTCGGACAGCTCGGCCTCCACAACCGCACTCCACCGTTCGACGCGTGGGTCGCCAAGACCGGCCGCGTCATTCACCAGAAGAAGGAGCACCCCGTGCCGATCCAGCGCAAGCACACCATGTACCACTCCACCATCCTCGAGGCCGACCCGGACACCGTGTGGGCGACCGTCCGCGACGCCATGCAGATCCTGGAGATCGTGTCCCCGGGCGACCTGGACATCCACACCGACGTCACCTGGACGGAAGGAGGCTCGGTCGACACGGTCCCGGCCCGCTACGACTTCAAGCTCACGCTCAACGGCGGCCTCGTCCAGCAGGAGATCGCCGCCCGCAACGAAATCGAGAAGTCCCAGTCCTACCGGGCCATCGCCCCCACCAGCGGGGTCGAGAGCTACGAGGCCACCATCCGCGTACGCCACATCACCAACGACCCGGCCCGCAGCTTCTTCGAGTGGTCACGGATCCTGGAGATCGCCGAGGACGCCGACCTGAACGTGGTCGAGGCCATCATCGACGTGATGGAGAAGCAGACCGACGCCGTACGCGACCACTTCGCGCAGACCGCGAAGTGAGTGACGTGACGACGCTCGTACTGCTGCGGCACGGCGAAACCCTGCTCACCCCGCATCGGCGGCTCTCCGGCAGCGGAGGATCCAACCCGGGACTCTCACCGGTGGGACGCCGCCAAGCCCAGGCGACAGCGGACGCCCTCGCCCACCGCGGCGACATCGAGGCGGTCGTCACGTCACCGATGCGGCGCTGCCGGGAGACCGCTCATTCCGTGGCCGGGCGCCTTGGCCTGAGCGTCCAGGTCGACCGGGACCTGCGCGAAGCGGACTTCGGCGCCTGGGAGGGCCTGACCTTCAGCGAGGTCCGCGAACGCTACCCGGACGACCTGCGCGCATGGTGCGCCTCGCCCGAGAGTCCCCCCTCGGGTGAAGGCGAGACCATGCAACAGGTCACCCGCCGGGTCGCCGCCGTACGGGACGGCCTCATGGCCCAGTACGCCGGCGCCACGGTTCTGGTCGTCTCTCACGTCGGACCACTCAGGACCCTGCTCCGCCTCGCACTCGAGGCCCCACCACACAGTTTGTTCCGCATGGAAGTCGCAGCAGCCTCCCTGTCGACGGTGACGTACGACGAGGACGGCACCGCCACGGTCCAGGCCCTCAACGACACCCATCACTTGAACTGAACTGCGCGCCAAGGGGCCCGGCCCACGTCACGTGTGCCGGGCCCCTTGGCGTGTTCGTTTCAGGCGGCTCCTGTTCCGTCACGACGGCCCCGGGTCGTTGACCCGGGGCTTTGTCGTGGAGCGGATGACGGGAATCGAACGGCTGCAACACCGCAGCGGGCGAAGCCGAGGAGATGACGTCAACTGTGACGTCGTCTAGCAGGAGACCCGTGTGGCCCTGAGCTGGGTCTGGGCGCTCGACACGGCTATCGGCGACCGGCCGACCATCACCATTCAGGACGAGATCCGCCGGATGAGGTCAAGCGGCACCTGGACTGGTTCGCGGAGGGAGCCCGACGGGCTGGTGTTCATAGGGGAGAAGGGGGCGCCGTTCCGGCGCACGACCTTCGGCCGGAAGTGGGCCAAGGCCCGCGCCAAGGTCGGCCTGCCGGAGGACTTCCGCTTCTACGAGCTACGCCACACCGGCCACACCCTGTCGACGCAGTCGGGGGCCGCTGAAGGACACGATGGTCCGCGCCGGCCAGTCCTCGGAGAAGGTGGCGACGAATTACCAGCACTCCGACGACGAACGTCAGCGGGAGGTCGCCGGGGGCATTGACGCCCGAGGGCGCGCTGCACGCGACAAGGGATCGGTGAGGAGGTGCGCGGTGGCCGCGTATCCGTCGGAGTGGGCCGATGCGACGACGGCGATGTCCGCGACGCGCTCCACATCGATGCGGCCGGCTTCGAGGCGTGGGTCCAGTCCCAGTCGCTGTTCCAGCTGATGGGACAGGGGGACGGATGCGTGGGAGCGGAACTCGGGAAGCATCGGCGATCCTTGAACGTAGGAGAGCGGAGAGACCCGTTCGGGAGCCCTGATCGTTCCCATGGCCCGTCGAATTACACGACTTCCACGGCCCCAGTTGGTGACAGACCGCCAGGACCGGAACCATGAGGCGGCTGAACCGGCCACGTCAGGCGAAGCCGGTCTGGCAGTCTGTCGGCAGACCTCCGGGTTTGCCGGCTCCGGGCAGGCTCCTAGCATGAACACATGGTTGCCAGTGATGCCCAGCAGTCCGAGTCAGGACGGGAAGCAGTGTCCCGAGACGAAGCCGAAGCCGGTCGTGTTCATTCCGCCCCAACGGTTGGAGGGCGCGAGGACTCCCACCTCGTTGCCGACATGGTCGAGCGAGCGGCCGATCTGGTGGAGCCGATCAAGCCGAAGCTACGAGGCTGGCTTCACGCCGGAATGGTCCCCGCATCGCTGGCGGCGGGCATCGTCCTCATCTGCCTGGCAGGGACACCGCAGGCCGCTCTGGCCTGCAGCGTGTACTCCGTCACCGCCTGGCTGCTGTTCGGGACGAGTGCCGTCTACCACCTCGGCACCTGGGGGCCACTGGGCGAGGCCGTTCTGCGCCGCCTCGACCACGCCAACATCTTCCTGATCATCGCAGGCACCTGCACCCCGCTGGCCGTGCTCCTTCTCACCCCTGACCAGCGGTCCGTCCTCCTGTGGATCGTGTGGCCGGGCGCGCTGGCGGGCATCGCCTTCCGCGTCCTGTGGGTCGGAGCTCCCCGCTGGCTGTACACCCCCTGCTACCTGGCGCTGGGCTGGGCACCGGTGCGTTACCTGTCCGACTTCCTGCACAGTGGCGGGGCGGCCGTACTCGCCTTGATCGTGACCGGCGGCCTCCTCTACAGCGCTGGCGCGGTTGTCTACGCCCTCCAGCGCCCCGACCCCTCACCCCGCTGGTTCGGCTACCACGAGGTGTTCCACGCCTTGACCGTGGCAGCCTTCACCGCGCACTACATCGCCATCTTCCTCGTCGCCTATTGACTACGGTGATGACGACCGAAGCGTTGCGTGGTGCGCTCGTCGCCCCTCAGCTTGTGCAGGGTAGGCACGCCGCTGGCAGCTGGTTCTGGCTCACGGTGCTGGAGGGTGGCGGCGGAGGGAGAAGCCGCAAATGCGGTACACCTGCACGCCCCGTCACGGCAGCAAACGATCCATGGGCACTGGCCCGCCGATACCGACGGGCACACTCACCTCAGGCCGAGGCCGACGGGTCGGAGGGTCCGGCGGCGCGGCGGTATTCGGCGTTGATGCGCTGGGCTTCTTCGAGCTGGTCTTCGAGGATGACGATGCGGCAGGCGGCCTCGATGGGGGTGCCCTGGTCGACGAGTTCGCGGGCGCGGGCTGCGATGCGCAGCTGGTAGCGGGAGTAGCGGCGGTGTCCGCCCGCGGAGCGGAGCGGGGTGATGAGGCGGGCTTCGCCGATGGCGCGGAGGAAGCCTTGGGTGGTGCCGAGCATCTCGGCGGCCCGGCCCATCGTGTACGCGGGATAGTCGTCGTCGTCGAGACGGCCGTACGAGTCGTCTGCTGTCATTGCACCTCTCTCATGGAACGCGTGGAGGGGCCCTGGTGCCATATGGCACCAGGGCCCCGAAGGAACTACTACACCATCTGCCGGCCCCAGTCCTGCGCCGGCCTTCTGTGTCCGCCGACCCGGCCAAGATGCTGCCGGGAGTGCGGGGATCGCGGTTGCTTGACCGGAGACCACCTCACTATCGATGTCCTGCGGTACCCGGGCTCAGACTTCTGCCCGGGCGATCCTGATGGTGCTCGGCTCCTCCGTTCTTCCCTCTGGATCAATCACTTGCCAAACGGGAACTGCGTACTGCTGATACAGCGAACTGCTTGTACTTCTGGTGGCCTCACCCAGCGCCACTCTTCGGCAGCCAGCCCCGTCGCCCATCCTGCATCTGCTCTGGCTTAGAACCCCACTGCCGAACTTCCCGGTGCGCGCGCCCGCAGCCGACGCCTTCACCGAGGTGCTGCTCACTGACTTCACTGCTGGTACTGCGAACTGCGCTTACTACGAGTACTGCCACTGCGTTAACCGCGGTACTGCTTGTGGCGGCCCCTGATCACTGCGGGCCACCCGGTCCGGTCGTCAGTCCCGTCGCCGTCCTGCAACCGCTCTGGCTTCGGAACTCCACCACCGCACCGTCCTGCGCACTGCAACTGCGGGTACTGCTGCCCGGCAGTTCGTCTCTGCCAGGCCCTGCTGTCTCTCCGGGCTACGAGAGAAACCATAACCACGCCACAGCTCAATGTCTACTCCGGCCGACACAGATTTTCCGGCGCGCTGAGGACAGCTAGACGTTCGCGTCAGCCCAGCATGCCCTGAGGAGCCTGCATTGCAGGTCAGGCGCTCGGGAGGGCCGCAGCCGAGCGCGTGACGGATCCGGGCCTCGCCGATTGGCGTCGTACTCTGACGCCTCTTCGACCCGCTCTTGGAGACCTGAGCCGGGTTGGCGCGCGGAGGGTCGGGGCACAGGGATCAGGTAGGCAAGGTCGGGCGCGCACGATCCAGACCAGGGTGACCCTGATGAACACGATGGCTGAGAGCGTCGCAATGAATCGTTCCGCGGCGGTTGTTGCAGATGCACGCGATGCGGCGCGAGCCTTCCTGGATCGTCTGCGGCAACCGGCGAGGCCGCAGAAGCCGCGGACACCGTGGTCTTGGTCGTGTCCGAGCTCGTCACGAACGCCCTGCGCCATGGCGGAGGTACCTGCACCTTGGAACTGACGGCCCACGCGGAGGGCATTGAGGTGGCCGTCCACGACCCCAGCCCACACGCGCCGCGCATGCGCAGCCCTGACATGGACGGCGGCACGGGGGGTTCGGCTGGCCCATGGTCAGCAGACTCGCCCGAGCGACCGCGGTCACTCCGTCGGGCCTCCGGCGGGAAGACGGTGAGTGCCCTTCTCGCCTGGTAGCGCGACCGCTGGAGCGGGCGGAAAGGCCGGTGAATAGAATCGGCTCTCATGTCGAAGCCTGACCAGCTGCTCGTTGATGTCGCCACCCTGGTGGAGTCCGGGCAGAGCAACCAGATGTCCCTGACCGTGGTCACCAGCGGTGCTGTCATCACCGGTCGGCTGGCTCCCGAAGCCGTGTGGAGGCAGCGGGTGTCAGAGGTCCTGACGGACTCGGCCCGCCTGGCCGAGTTCTCCGCCATCTTCACCGCCACGACCCGCCGGGACGGGCCGCCCACCCATCTGCACTTCCATGTGGCCCGCATCCTCCAGGGCACGGTGGGGATCCCGGAGACGGGTGGGATGTATCGAGTCTCGATCGCGGATGTCAGTGCCTGGACCGTGGGCGACTTCAGCTACTCCGACCACTGACCCAGCGCCGCGTAGAGAAACCCGTCGGTACGCAGGAGGGCCCGACCGGCACGTGCCGGTCGGGCCCTCCTAGCTGTTCGGGTGTCCGCTCGCGCCGGTCCCGCCGGTCAGACGGTAACGGGGTGCCCGAGCATTGCGGCTGCCTTCTGGAGCGGGCTGAGGACGCGCGTGGGGGCTGCGGCCTTGGAGAGGCCGCGGCAGGTGAACCCGAGCTGGGTCATGGCCCGCAGGACTTCACCGGCGCTGAAGTCACGGCGGTCCTGGCGGGTGATGACCTGGCCGACCTGCTTGACGGGGTAGGTACGGCGCCCGATGATCACGGACTCGCCGACGACCTGCTCGGGCTTGATGCCCTTCATCGATTCCAGGACGCCGCTCTTGGTCAGGTCGAACGGGAAGCGGGCGATGACACAGCGCATGTTGCCTCACAGGGAAGAAGGGGACGGTCGTGCCGCGGTGAGGCGGTTCAGCGGGCAAGGGCGAGGACGCCCAGAGCGCTGCCTTGCTCATCGACGACGGGCAGGGCGTCGAGCCGGCGGTAGCGCATCGCGTGCTCGGCTTCGGCCATCGTGGTCAAGGGCGAGGTGACCGGCCCGCGGTCGCCGAGAACGTCACGCAGCCGGACCCGGTCCGTGTACGCGTCACTGTCGCGGACGGCGGCGAGCCGGGCCTGGGTGACCAGTCCGGTGCACAGGCCGTCCTCGTCGCGGACGAGCAGATGTCCGGCGCGGGCACTGGCCATGACGGACAGGGCCACCTCGACCGTCATGTCGTCACAGACCTGTGGCCCGGCCGCCTCCATGGCGTTGTCCACGTTCTGGGCCACAGGGTTGGCACTCACCGAGCGGGGCTGCGTCTGGACCAGCGTCAAAACGTACCTCCTGCAGAGATGGGTCAGTTTTCTGATCACGTGGTTGTCAGGCCGCCGCGTCGAAGGCGGACTGCCGCACGCTGACGCGCCGGGCAGCCGATACGGGGCTGCGTCGACCGCGGGAGGCCGTGCCGCGCTTGGGCCGCTCGGACACCGGAGCCGTGATGGTGACGGGGATGCCGGAGGGTGCCTGGGCTCCAGTGATCCGGTTCAGTGCTTCCTCGCCGGAGCGGACCTGGGTGGTCTGGGGGACGATCCCTGCGGCGGCCATGAGGCGGGTCATGTCGCGGCGCTGGTTGGCGGTGACCAGGGTGACGACGCTGCCGGACTCGCCCGCGCGGGCGGTGCGCCCGCCGCGGTGGAGGTAGTCCTTGTGGTCGGTCGGCGGGTCCACGTTGACGACGAGGTCGAGGTTGTCGACATGGATGCCGCGGGCGGCGACGTTGGTGGCGACCAGCACGGTGACGTGTCCGGTTTTGAACTGGGCCAGCGTACGGGTGCGCTGGGGCTGGGACTTACCTCCGTGGAGGGCGACGGCACGGACCCCACTGTTGAGGAGGTCCTGGGTGAGGCGGTCCACTGCGTGCTTGGTGTCCAGGAACATCATCACCCGGCCTTCGCGCGCCGCGATCTCCGTCGTCATCCGCTGCTTGTCGGCGCCGTGGATGTGCAGGATGTGGTGCTCCATCGTCGTCACCGCACCGGCCGACGGGTCCACCGAGTGCACGACCGGGTCGGTCAGGTAGCGACGCACCAGCAGGTCGACGTTGCGGTCCAGGGTCGCGGAGAACAGCATCCGCTGACCCTCGGGGCGCACCTGGTCCAGGAGGGCGGTGACCTGGGGCATGAAGCCCATGTCGGCCATCTGGTCGGCTTCGTCGAGGACGGTGATCGCGACCTGGTTCAGCCGGCATTCACCCCGGTCGATGAGGTCCTTCAAACGGCCCGGCGTGGCCACGACGACCTCCGCGCCGCCGCGCAGCGCGCCGGCCTGCTTGCCGATCGACATGCCGCCGACGACCGTGGTCAGGCGCAGTTTCACGGCGCGGGCGTACGGGGTGAGGGCGTCGGTCACCTGCTGCGCCAGCTCACGCGTCGGGACCAGGATCAGGGCGAGGGGCTGGCGGGGCTCGGCGCGCTGCCCGGCGGTGCGGGCCAGCAGCGCGAGACCGAACGCCAGGGTCTTGCCGGAGCCCGTGCGTCCACGGCCCAGGACGTCACGGCCCGCGAGGGTGTTGGGCAGGGTGGCGCCCTGGATGGGGAAGGGCACGCTCACGCCCTGCGCGCCGAGGGCGGCCAGCAGCTCCCCGGGCATGTCGAGATCGGCGAAGGCCTCGACGGCGGGCAGCGCGGGAGTGATGGTCTTCGGCAGGGCGAACTCGCCCTGGACCGCAGCGGGCCGTCGGCCGAAGCCGCCCGAGCGGTTCGGGCTTCCGGAACGGCTCGGGGTGGACGAGCCGAAGCGGCTTCCCCGACCCGAACCAGCGCCAGTGGCGAAAGCGGGGCCACCGGTGCGGCTGCGGGTGCGAGCGGAACGGTCGTTCGTACGTGTGGGGTTCATTCAGAACCTTCCTTGATACGGCACGTATCAAGGAATTCCCGCAGCGAAAACGCGGCGCAGGGAATCACAAGAACGGGCCGAATGGAATGCGAAAGCGAATCTGGCCTGCAGGAAATCTGCAGGGGCACAGGCGCTGAGATGGGGTGGCGTCATACGGACGCAAATCCAGAGAAACCAATTTGGGTGCAACTCTGCGGAGGCTGCAACCCTGAATATTTCCTCCCGCAGGTGACACCACTGCGGGAAATGCTTGCAGCTGGGGCCCGCACCCCGAGGGATGCGGGCCCCAGCTACGAAATGCGCGTCAGCGTCAGGCGGGAACGATGTTCTCGGCCGTCGGGCCCTTCTGGCCCTGCGCGATGTCGAAGGTGACCTTCTGGCCCTCCAGCAGCTCGCGGAAGCCCTGGGCGGCAATGTTCGAGAAGTGGGCGAACACGTCAGCGCCGCCACCGTCCTGCTCGATGAAGCCGAAACCCTTTGCCGCGTTGAACCACTTCACGGTGCCAGCAGCCATGTCATATCTCCTTTGGGGCAGTACACCAGCATCCGCACCATGCGGATACCGTGTCGCCGCGATGATGCCCCGCCGGAAAATAGCCCGGAAATATAAAGCGCTCGAATGCGGCGCGGAGGCCGACTGGAGGCGCTTGAAGTTTTTGGGTACCAAAACTGCAACCGAGATCGACAGTAGCACGCCTCAGTGGCTTGTGTGCGTTAAATATCCCCACCGTATTCGATGCGGCAAAAACTCTCCCCGTGGGGCCCAATGAACTCTCAGACCGCGGGCACAGATATTGATTCACCCCGAGTGCAGCGTTTCGGCAACAAGGGCGTTCACCAGCTACGACGTGGGCCGTCAGCCGGAATGTGAGCCCTGCGGGCGGGTTCGGAGAGCCCGCGCAATGTGGGCGGCAGCTCGGCGAGGCACGCGAAGGGCACGGAAGGGCCTGAGAGGTCCAGACAACGAAGAAGGCCCAGGTCGCTGACCTGGGCCTTCTCTCAAGAGCGGATGACGGGAATCGAACCCGCGCTACAAGCTTGGGAATCGCTCGGCACTTGGGCGTGCATATGCCCCCTGACCTGCGGGAATGTTGGGTAGCGGATCTGTCCCGGCTGCTTCTGCGGACCCGTGTTGACCGCTGTTCACCGCCCCTACCGGCACGTTGTGGCACGGAGCGGGACCCGCCGGAGCTGTTTCTCCCTGCCGTAGCCCTATGCGTCGACCGCAGCAGGGTCGAGGGAGTCAACGTCCTCCATGAAGGAGAGCATCCGGGCGTTGACCACTTCCGGGTGATCGATCTGCGGGCCGTGCCCGGTCGCGGAGATGATCTCGGCGCGGGCACCCGGTACCAACCTCGGTACGCGCTCCAGCTGCCGATTGGGGTGCACGAGCAGGCTGTGCTTGCCCATGATCAAGTACAGCGGAGTCCGAATGGACCGCAGCGCGTCCTCGGCCAACGGAAGGGGTGCGGGGCGGCGGATCCGGTACGCGCGGGCGCCGAGCTGGATCCACTTGCGCATCTCGGGGACGGCGATGACCGGCTGATCCAGCCACTTGGCGAGCCGGGGGCGCAGTGCCTTTGGGGCGAGGGTGGCGAACAGGCTCACGAAGACCCAGGCGAAGAAGCGCAGGCCGACCTTCTCCAGGCCGCCGGGGTCGAGGGCGGTGACCGAGGCGAGCCGTCCGGGCCGCCGGTGGGCCTGGTTGAGGACGAGCCAGCCGCCGTAGGAGGAGCCGACGAGGTGGACCCTGTCGAGGCCGAGCGCGTCGAGGGCCTCGTCCATCCACTGGGCGGCGCGCTCGGGCTGCCACATGGGCTCGCGGTGGATACTGCGGTTCGCGTCGCCCGGGGTGTCGAGGGCGTAGACGGGGCGGTCGAGGCTGAGCCCGGGGGTGTTGGGGTACCACATCGCCGAGCTGTAGCCGGCGCCGTGGATCAGGACGATCGGCGTACGGGACTCGGCCGCGGGGCCCGTGGGGCCGTACCGGTAGACGTGCGTGGTGCCGAAGCTGGTCTCGACGTCCGTCTCGGAGCGGATGGGCGCCCCCATCGCGTAGAGGACATCGGCGGCGGCGAAGTATCGGTCGCGCAGGGTGTCGTTGACGTAGCGGCCGACATCGCGGCGTACGCGGGTGGTGTTCTCGGGCACGGCGGCACCTCCTGTGAAGATCCGTTCTTCGTGGTACGACCGTATCACCAGTGTGGTACATCGGTATCATGAAGGGGTTCGGGCAGCGGAGCGCGAACCCACCATCAACGGGCGGAGATGCGGGAACATGCCGAAGCGCGTGGATCACGAGGAGCGGCGCGCCCAGATCGCCGAGGCGCTCATCCAGGTCGCGGGGCGGCGGGGGCTGCATGCCGTCGGCATGCGCGACGTGGCCGCAGAGGCCGGTGTGTCGCTCCGGCTCGTGCAGTACTACTTCGAGACCAAAGAGAGGCTGCTCTTCTACGGCCTCCGGCACCTGACCGACCGCTTCACCGCGAGGGTGGGTGCCCGCTTGGCCGCCGCCGGCCCGGACCCGGGCCCGCGCGCCACGGTGGAGGCGCTGCTGTTGGCCTCGCTTCCGACCGACGAGGAGAGCCGTACCTTCCACCTGCTGTACAGCTCCTACGCGATCCTGTCCGTGACCGACGGGGCGCTGGCTGCTCAGCCCTTCATCGACAACCCCGACGCCGCGGAGAACGCCCTGACCGAACTCCTCGAGCAGGCGCAGGGGGCCGGCCTGGCCGACCCGGACGCCGACGCGCGCACGGAGGCGATCAGCCTCCTCGCGATGGCAGCGACCATGGGTACCAGCATCCTCGTGGGCCAGCGGAGTCCGGAGTCGGCGATCGCGGTGCTCCGCCATCACCTGGACCGGATCTTCACGACTGCCGAGATGTCCGAGAGGGGAGCGGGATCAACCTGATGTGTCGCGAAGCGCTCGCACGCGGCGCCGAGTGTGGTGTCGATCTGGACCGGCCCGACGGACGTGGAGTCGGGCGCGGTGTCGAATCACCTGGTCATCACGGCACGAGGCGGTTCGGGAACACTCCACGGTCTGGTCCGGACGATCTCCGACGACGAACACACGCCCCCCATGATGGTGGCCCAGATCGGCGGCCGACGCCCCCGCAACTCAGCGGCTCACGGCGGTATCGCGGCAACCGTCCGCCCGCCCCGAGCGCGTCGACTGCCGCGGAATCCAACCAAGCCCTACCAGTGACCTGGGTCTGAGGTTTGGCGTTAGGTCGGCAGGAGTCGTCCTGGTCCGAAGATTCCGCCAATGTCGGTAACCGATGCCCAGCGGGCTGTGCTGGAGGGCTGGGTGCGTCGTCGTACAACGGCCCAGGCTCTGGCTCAGCGGTCGCGGATCGTGCTGGAGTGCGGGGACGGGCACTCGATCATGGAGGTGTCCGTCGGCGCCTGGCCGGCAAGGCTGTCATCGACTGCATGAACCCGGTCGACTACACGACCGGACGCACGGCGGAATGTGGCAACGGGGCGCGGCCGTTTGTGCGGTGGCGGCTCGCGTGCTTGTGGCCAGAAAAGCATAGGGCTCTGAGAATGCTGACGTGGGCTGGCGCAAGACCGCGACCGTGTACCGCGTACCGCCTTCGTTGACCGGGAGAGAAGTATGACCATCAAGGACATCGGGCCGGAACCTCAAAGCTTCGACCTTGAGAAGGCGACGCTCGAGAACACGAACTATCGCGCGGTCGCCTGGTCTGGGAAGTACCTTCAGTTGACCCTCATGTCGATCCCGGTGGGTGGGGACATCGGCTTGGAGGCGAACCCGGAGACTGACCAGTTCCTACGACTCGACGCAGGCCGGGGCCGCGTCCAGATGGGCCGCACGAAGGATCGACTCGACTTCGACCGGGAGGTCGAGGATGGCTGGGCAATCTTCGTGCCCGCCGGCACTTGGCACAACGTCACCAACATCGGTGACGAGACCCTGCAGCTCTACGCCGTATACGCGCCGGTCCATCACGCGTCGGGCAAGATCCATGCAACAGCCGCCGACGCGGAGCGCGACGAGGACGCAGGCAACGACGAGCCGCCAAGCGGGTCGGTCCAGCCTGCCCAGCAGCCATCGGACGAGCACGCCTGACCAGCGAGGGCTTATCGCGGCAGTAGTTCTTGGCCCCGAGGCGAGCCGAGAGAATCACGATCGGCGAACGTCGCGTCGGTCTCGGGCTGACCATCGACCCTGTTTCCAGTCAGAGGGTCGCGGCCGGGCCGGCGCTCAAGACATTGGGCGCCGGCAAGGCCGGTGAGGGCCGAGCGAAGCGCGCTGGGCTTGGCGGCCGTGCGCTCGCTGACGGGCTTCTTCATCTGCTCGGGGATGATCTCTTGGAGCGCCTTCAGGGCAGCCTGCGGGTCGTGGGATTGCTGACAGAAGGCGAGCGGCCCGACGGCACCGTGGCCGAGACCGTCTACGACGACCGCGGCCTGCCGTTGGAGACGTGCGAGCCTGGCGGCGCGGTGTGGCGCCACACTTACGACGCCCGTGGGTCCCACACGTCCACCACCGACCCCAGCGGCGCCGTCACGCACTACGGCTACAACAGTTCGGGCCACCTCACCTCCGTCACGGACGCTCTGGGGCACACCACCCGGATCACCACGGACGCGGCCGGTCTCCCGGTAGAGACGGCCGACCCCCTGGGCCGCACCAGTCGCATGCGCCGTGGCCCCCATGGCCAGGTCACCGCCGTCACCGACGCCCTGGGCCGGACTACGCGTCACGGCGAGGGGCCGGACGGTGCCCGCGCACACCGGACCCGCTCGGGTTGATTCCAGCGCCCAACGCAGTGGCGTATGTTCGTAACCATAACCCCCATAGTGGGCTGACCACCTGGGGCTTGCCGGGGAGCCAGAATGGCCAATCCCGACGAAATAAACTTCTCCCAACGCGCCGTATCCCCGAACGAGTCCGTGGAGAATATGCGCTCCGGGGAGTGGGATTGGCGACTCCCTGGTACAGCGTTGAAGGCCATGGAAGTAGACGGCCAACTGGTGTCATACGACAACCGTCGGCTGGATGCAGCGCGCGAAGTGGGGAGGCCGGTAATCATTGAGCGAGTCGATCCGAACGCGGTTCACCCTGACTCGACAACCGGGCGAACATGGGCGGAGCAATTCAGGAGGTGTATGAATTCCGGGCGGAATAGAAATGAACTAGGCGAGCCGGTCCCTCCAACGGGACTGCAGGAGAGGCCGCAGCACATACGCAACGGGAAGTGTAAGCCAAAATGACCACGATCGAACGCCTATGGGAAGATTTTCAGCTTCCCATCAGAGATGCCCTGCATTTTGCAGATGGGAGGTCCTGTGATGTTGACCTCGACTCCGACGTGCCGAGCGGTTTGAAGGTGCTCGCCCCGTTCGATCTTGATGAAATGCTGGAGAGCGATCCCTCTTGGGTTTCTTCGGTTGATGGGCTGGTCTCAGTAGACGTGGGGAGTAAGGGGCTGCTGTGGAGCGGCGAGGGGTCGTACGGGTCGGAGGGGTTCATTGCGCGGTTGACTGTTGACCGTGCGCTCATCTGGGCAATTTTCTTCACGGAATCCAATCCATTTGATCGGACCCAGCTGTCCGGAAACGTGGCCACCTTTAGCTCAACCTCGGGGATCGAGATCACAGTTGACATCGACGATCCAGGAACTTTGGCCTCTGGGCAGCTTGGTTCCAGGAACGGGTGACGAGGGACGTCGACGAAGGGGTCGACCCACCGCGCGAGAGCGGCGTGCGATGTGGGGCTGGCCACTGAACGAACCGGTCCGGCCTCGACGATGCCCGACGCCCCTTCACTTTGGGACATGTCGCAAGCAGGAACCCGGCCGCGTGATCTTCCTCGTGAGAGGCGCGCCTGCGCGCGTGTGGCGCAAGTGGTCCGCGGAGAGCCCTCCGGCCGAGGCGTACCGCGAGTTGGGTACGAGGAGGGCGCGGTGAGGGCTGAGAGGTCTGGCAACGAAGAAGGCCAGGTCGCTGACCTGGGCCTTCTTCGAAGAGCGGATGACGGGAATCGAACCCCCGCCATAACCTTGGGAATCACCCGGCACTTGACCATGTCTATGGCTGCTGACCGGCGAATACACGTATTGGCGGGGCCTTCGCGGATGCCTCGTCCGGCCCCTTGTTGAGGGCCTCGATGTCGGCGACGGTGGAGTCGTACGGCTCTCCTGCCAGTTTCAGTGCGTACCGGCGGAAGACTGCAGCGGTGGCGCGGCGGGCGCCTCGGTTGTGGGCGTCGGCTTTGTCCCACCGACCAAGAAGTATCGCTCCTAGTCCTCCGCCCCGAGAGTCTCCATGGCGCTGACCCCCTGACGGCACGACCAGCAGAACACTCCGGGCTTCTGCAGAGACGCCTCCGTCCCGGGTTCCGCGCCCCGGACGTTCAGGTGGTGGCCCGTACTGAACACCAGGCGCAGGGAGCCGGACTTGAAGACGATCGCCGACAGGACGGTGGCACCGACGAGTCGGCCCCACTCTTCACCGGCAACCGCTACGGCTCCCGGAGCGGTTGCCGGCCCGTCCGTCAGGAGTACGGGGCCGGCGACCGCGAGCACCACCTCGTCGGCGAACGTCACCGCGAGGGCCGCCTCCGTACGGGAGACGGCCAGCACCGGGGTGCCCCGCAGTCCGATGCGCCAGCGGTCGCCGAGGTCCTCGATCACGGCAGGCCCGGCAGGTGGTCGAAGATGTTGCCGATGCTGTCGCCCGGCGAGCCATCGGGCATCTGGGGGTGCACCTCTCCGGTCTTGGGGTCGATGAGCATGTCCGGGTTCATGTTGCCGCCGATCCCGCGCCACGCTCCCTGGGCCTTCACCTTGTGGATCGCATCATTGATCTGCTTCACCGAATAGCCGGTCGCCTTCGCGATGGCGGCCGGCCTGCTGCACAGTCCATTGGAATTGTGGACCAGGACCGGCGTGGCGCCGGCGAGCACGTAGTACGTGTGCAGGTCGTTGACCGTCAGGTTGTACGCGCCCTGGAGTTCCTTCCAGTGCGTGATCTCTGACGCGCGCCGCCAGCTCCAGCTTGGTGCGCAGCGAATCCACGGCCGGCTTGGCCGCCTTGAACGTCTTGACGAACTGCTCCAGCGCCTCCCGCCGCTTCTTCGGGTCCGTCTCCGCCGTGGGGTGGAGCAGGATTTCCGGCTGCAGCTTCTGGAGGGCGCCACCTCCTTCGTGATCTCCGCGAAGGCCGGCCGCTCTTCGCGCCCCCACCGTCAGGCACATGACGGTGAGGAGTATGACGATCTTCTGTTTGACGATCCTGGGGCAATGTTCCCCGCCGAGGACCCCCGCATGATCGAGGCCACCATGCCCCGCGAGCACTGGGCGGAGTTCCGGCCCGGCCACCCCTTTCCCTCCTGGATCGTGGAGGCCGCGGAGCAGGAGCTCCAGGCCCTTGCGGAAACACTGGAGAGCCTGGCCTATGTGGTGTACCGGCCGTGTCGCGTTCCCTGGTCGGGCCTGGGTGGCTACTGCGCCGCCATGCCACCCGACTCGCTGTTCGTCATGGCAACCGTGTCGTCGAGGCACCGATGGCCTGGCGCAGCCGCCGCCACGAACTGCTCGCCTACGGGCCGCTCCTTCAACAATTCCGCCAATCGGGAGTGCACTGGCTGCCGTCGGCGGTGGACCTGGCCGTCGACACCCCGTCACCAGTGGCCCGTCCCGCTCGAGCCAATGAGTTATTGGGGAGGCCCGGCCAGCCTGGGACGCCGCCGATTTCATTCGCCTGGGCCCTCGCACCGTCGTGGGCCAGCTCAGTCACGTCAGCAATCGCTCGGGCATCGCGCACCTGCGCACCCAGCTCGGCCCCGACATCCGCGTCCATCTGGTCCAACCGGATGACCCGCACGCCATGCACATCGACGCGACGCTGTGCCCGCTGCGTGAGGGGCTGGCCCTGTACAACCGGGAGAGGCTGGATCCCGCCCAGCTTGCCGGCTCTCCGCTGGAGGGATGGGAGCTGGTCCCTGCCCCTCTCCCCGAACCGTGTGACAGCCCCCCGCTCTACATGACCAGCCCCTGGGTCAGCATGAACCTGCTGGTGGTCGACCACCAGCAGGTTCCTCACCGAGGCCCGGGACGAAAAGCTCCAGGAGGTGCTCGTCTCCTACGGCATGACTCCGCTGGCCTTGCCCTTTCGCAATGTCCAGGCGCTGGGAGGCTCCTTCCACTGCGCCACCCTCGACCTACGCAGGGACCGCCGCCCCACTGAATCCCGCGGGTAGTCGCGCGAGGCCCAAGGTGTCTACGGCGTGTGGCACGGGCTGCCCGCCGGCCGGGGCTCAGCCGGCGAACCAGTACTTCAGGGTGGGGGCCTGACCGCTGAGCGTCGGGATCTGGTAACTGCTTCGCACTTTCCCTGTGGCGTCCTGGAGGTCCACGGCAAGGGCGCCATCCGACGGCCGTCCTGGTCCTCGATCCGGGCGCGTGCGGGGATGCTGAGGACCTTCGCCCGAAACGAAGGAGTGCTGAGGGGTGCGGGGGATCGTTGTGGACACCGAGGTTGATTGGAAGATCGAGGACCAGCCGTGTGAGGCGAGCTGCGCGAGGTTATCGCGCGGCTCGCACGCACCACTGACGTCCGGTGATCGCTCACCGCCTATCCACGGTGGCCGGCGCACCCGGGATGCTCGTCCTGGAGAACGGCCAGGTGCGGTCCGCCGGCACGCGCGCCGAACTCCTCCGGAAGGGCAGGCTGTACGCGCGGCCTGCCGCGACCCAGATGTTCGGCACCGCCCAGGCGGAAGCGGGCCGACCACCGACTGATCAGCTTCGCGAAGACCTCACGAACCGCAGCCCCTTTTGATGACAAACGTCAATATGGGCCGTGAGGACCCGATGTAACGCTGGCTGCTATGCACTTCAAATACCCATTGATCACCGTGGCATGTGCCGCCCCAGCACCATCGGTGCTGCCGTTCGTACCGGAGCGGGTGGCCGGATGAGCGGGCAACCGAGGCATCGGGTCATCCGCGTGCTGCTCGCGGTCGACGGACACGTAATCCGTCGAACCCTGAGTGATCTGCTGGGCCTTGAGGGCGATCTGCGGGTAGTTGCAGAGGCGGAATCCGGTCCGGAGACACTGTCGATGGCGGAGGCCCACCGCCCGGATGTGGCAGTTCTTGATGTGGACGAACCGGGGTCGGGCGGGGTCGAAGCGGCCATGACCCTCCGGGAAAGGCTGCCGGATTGCCGCATAGTGATCATCACGGGGGACAGCCGGTCAGGGCGGCTCAATCAGGCGCTCTCCGTGGGGGCGCGGGGCGTCGCATGGAAGTCCGCGTCAGCAGAACAGCTGCCAGCGGCGATCCGCATCGTGCATTCCGGGGGGCGGTACGTGCATCCGGAACTGGTCGCGGAAGCCATCACCTACGGCGGCGCGACGTGATGGGCCGCGACGGTCGTCCAGTGCGGGCAGGCCCGCCGGGCAGTGGACCTGCTTGACATCCTCGCCGCCGAGACCGAACCGCAGGACACCGACGCGCCCCACCGCCTGGGGGGCAGCGCGCCGTATCTGCGGTGGCTGCAGGCCTCCCGTTTGAGAACCCGCCGCATGCTCTGCACCGGCCGCGCTGTCCGGGGCCACCCCCGGAGAGCGCATGCTCCTTGCCCACGCCCTGCGGATGTCCACGGGGGCCGGGAGCGTGGAGGAGGCGGCCAATTGTGCCGAACGGGCGCTACGCGCCTTTGACGCCGGGCGTGGGACGCTCTGGGCGGCCACGCTGGCGATCGGGACACTCCGTCCTCGCGGTAGTGACCGCCGCGGTCGCCGCACGCCGGCCGTCTCGAATTGGCAGGCCAATGGGCAGAAGCGATCGTCGGCTTCGGCCTCAAGGGCCAGCCGTTCCTCATGCGGGCGGTGCCGCACCCCGAACTCGCCGATATCCGCTTTCACGTGGGCGATCTGCCCACAGCCCTGGCCGCGGGTGAGGCAGCGCTGGGACTGCTGCCCAACCCGCACCCCTACTCACCGTTCGTGGCGGCCGCCGCGATTGCTCCCCTGATCGAGAACGGCCAACTGGCCGCGGCGCACGGAATCGCCGACGATCGTCGCTTCCGTAACTCGCCCGAGAGTGGTTGCGCCCCTACTTCCTGGCGGCACGGGCCGAACTCCGCGCCGCTGAGGACCAGGTCCAGTCAGCGTTGCACGATCTGGAGAAGTGCGGCCGCCTCCTGGCTCAGTACGGTGGCGACGATCCCGGACACATTGACTGGCGGTCCCGGGCCGCCATGCTGAACAGGCAGCAAGGGCAGAGCGACGAAGCACGGCGGCTCAGTGACGAGGAACCTCGTCCTGGCGCGCCGGTGGGGCCCCGTCACTCCGGCGAAGGGCCTCCGAAGCGCCGCGCTCGCAGGCCCGAGGGCCGACTGTCTGAGCCTGTGAGAAGAGTCAGTCGCCCTCCTGGAGGGCACACTCCAACGCCTCCTCGAACTCGTGACGGGAATCTGGATGTCCAGCAGGACTACGTCGACGCTGTGGGCGCGGACCAGTTCGAGCGCCTCACGGCCGTTGGACGCCTAGGGCCTGTCCGGCGGATCATGTGACTCCCTCAGGCTTGAGTCGTTGGCATGTTCATGGAGCGGGGAGATCTCATGGACGAGGAGTGGGTGCGGCTGCAGCCGCACCTGCCGAAATCCGGGCAGCGGGGCGGGCGCTGGGAGAGTCATCGCAGGGTGATCAACGGTATTTTCGTCCGGCTGCGCACCGGGGTGCCGTGGCGGATCTGCCTAACGCGGTTCGGCAAGTGGAAGACCGTGTATGAGCGGCACAGACGCTGGTCGGCGGACGGCACGTGGGACAAGATCTTTGCAGCCGTACTGGCCGGCGCCGACGCGGAAGGCCGCATCGACTGGTCCATGGTGTCTGTGGACTCCACCACCTGCCGGGCCCACCAGCACGCCGCCGGAGCTCGTAGGAGGTCCCCGCGGGTGCCGGGAAAAGGCGCACGCCCCGGCAGCACCGCCCTGACGAGGGACTCGGACGCTCCCGGGGCGGCCTCACCTGCAAGATCCATCTGGCTGGGGAAGGCGGGCGCCGCCCCTTGGCCCTGCTGATCACTCCGGGCCAGTGGGGCGACGCCCCGCAGCTCATCCCTGTCATGGAACGTATCCGCGTCGGCCGCCTCGGCGGCGGGCGTCCCCGCACCCGGCCGGACCATCTCGGCGGTGACAAGACATCCCACGCGGATAAGCGTCAAGCCGCTGCGGTCGTTGGCCCGCTTGCGGGGTGTGGGAAGGCGATGGCTTCGTCGTAGGTGTGGCCGTTCTGGAGGCAGTGGAACAGCATGCCCATGAAGCGGTTGAAGAGGTTCCGCTGTGCGGCGACGTGACGGTCGCCAGCTGCTCGTCGGCGGTCGTAGTGGGCTCTGGCGCCTGGTGACCGGGTGAGAGAGACGAAGGCCCAAACGTAGCCGACGGCAGCGAGTCGCTGGTTCTTGACCTTCCGGCTCATGACCTTGCAGCTCTTGCCGCTGGCCCTGGTGACCGGGGCGCTTCCCGCGTAGGCCTTTAGGGATCCGGCGTTGGAGAACCGTGTCCGGTCGTCGCCGATCTCCGCCAGAACCCGGGCGCCGGTCAGTGCGGCGAGACCCGGAAAGCTGCGGATGACCGGCGCGTCCGGATGCTCCTCGAAGGCCTGCGTAGCGGCTTCCTCGAGCTGGACGGCGTTGTCGCAGGACACCAGCCGTTCGCAACCCCAGCGAGTCACACGGCCCTCGGTCCGCGTCAGAGCTGAAAGCTCAAGGCAGAACTGAGAGGTGATCCGCACAACCGGCTCGGACAACGAACAGCAAACCGTCCGGAAGGCGCAGACGGACCGTCCCGCAGTAACAGGACCGCTTCGAGGCCCATGCAGACAGAACCGCACCTGATTCCGAACACTCATGCCCAGACTGCTGGACGCGAGCCGGCCTCGTCTTGTCAACAAGGCTCTCAGGCCCGGGCATACTCAAAGGCTCGGCTCGCGCCCCCAGAACGTCAGCTCCCGCCGGCCTTCACTCCCCATTAGGCGTACTCCTCGCGCCGCAACCGCCGCTACCTGCGCAGACGGCAGATCAAGCACACCATCCCCGAGCCGAACAACCAGCGGCCAACCGCAAGCGCCGCGGCAGCCAAGGCGGGCGGCCCGCCGGCTTCGACAAGATGGTCTACAGGCGCAGGAACGAAGTGGAGCGGACGATCAACCCCCTGAAAAACTTCCGGACATGGCCACGAGGTTCGACAAGCGCGCCTACGTCTTCCAGGGCACCATTACCGCTGCCGCGATCCGACTGTGGCTCAGGACGTGATCCGGCAGCCGGGATTCAGAGCCATCGCTGTGCCGCCTCGACGCTGTCCCCGCCACTGGTGTTGAACGCAATCGCGGCCTGGGGCGCATGGCGCCGGACCAGGTTCACGATCTGTTCGAAGAGCGGAAGCAGCGGCTCGGTCTTGCGGATCCCGGCGCCGACGACCACGACATCCCACGGCTGCTTGGTCAACGATGCGACGAGGGTGGACTCGGCCGATTCGTCGAACACGACCAGCGTCATGGCCGCGTCGATGCCGTGCTCACCGAACCGGGCGAGCTCCGCGTCGAGCGCCGCACGAAGAGCCTCTCCGTCAACGCCAGGTATCGCTTGCGGGTCGTAACCAACAACAAGTGCAGAAGACATGCAGCCAACCTAACCGAGCCCTGCTGAACATGATCCGTCGGACAGGACCTAGGCGACCACATCGATGTCGTCGGCCGAGGACAGGATCATCCTTATCCCGGCCCGGCTGAGCGGCTCCATGCCGTGCCGTCATACCTTCGCACGGTAGTGCTGCTTGTCGATCAGCTTGCCGTCCTGGAAGCAGAACCGGGCGGCGTACTGGGAGCTGAAGTTGTCGCTCTGGCCGCTGGACATGAAGTACAGGCAGGACGAGCCGGACGGCGGGGTCGGTCCGGTGCCGTGGTAGCCCTGGTATGGAGGTCGCTTCCCATCGGTAGCTCAGACCGGACGTCCGCCTTGGGGCGCCGACCTTGATCGACTCATGCACCCGCTTGTCCACTGTGGCGTGGTCGACCGATGGGAAGAGGCTGACCACGCCACAGGCCAGCAGGCCCAGGAGGGTCGGCACCACGACGACGGCGCCGGCCGCGCAGCCTTGAGTCGTGGCTCCGCCGGGGCGCCCGCTCCGGCGGGCGCCTGGTCAAGATCGCCGGGCCAGCCGTCGACGCCGCCCCCGCCTCAGGTGGAGCCCGCGCCGTCGTACGGCAGGACGGCTGCCAGGCGGAAGCCACCGTCGGCGGATGGCCCGGCGTGCACCATGCCGCCGGCCAGGCGGGCCCGTTCATGCAGCCCGATCAGGCCCTGGCCGCCGCTCACGATGGTGGTGTGGTGGGGATTGGCCTGCTCCGGGGCTGGACCGTTGGCGACCTCGACGACAAGCGCGTCCGGCTCGTAGCGCAGGGCGACGGAGATCGGCGTGCCCGGTGCGTGCTTGTGGGCGTTGGTCAGGGCCTCCTGGACGATCCGGTACGCGGCGTGGTCGGCGGCCGCCGCGAGGGGCCGGTTCTCGCCGGCGCGGCTCAGCCTGATGGTCGTGCCGGCGGCCCGGGAAGTCTCGGTGAGCCGGTCGATTCCGCCAACACCGCCGATGCCGGTGGCGGTTCCGATGGTTGCGGCCGCGGAGTCCTCGTTCAGCACCCCGATCACCTCGCGTAGTTCGCGCATGGCTGCCCCAGTGGCCTGCCGCAGCACGCCGACGGCCTCGCGCTGGGGGCCGGTGAGTGAGCGGTCCACCTCCAGAGCGCCGGAGTGGACGGAAATCAGGGCGAGCTGGTGCCCGAGACTGTCGTGCATGTCATGGGCGATGCGTTGGCGTTCACGCAGCCGGGCCTGGTGGGCGATCATGGTGCGCTCGCGGAGCAGCTGGACGTCGCGCTCCTGACGGGCGGTGAGCAGGGCGCGGCGCTGGGCCCGGTAGCGGCCCGCCAGCGCGGGCAGGACGGTGAGCAGCAGAAGGAAGGCCAGGAGGAGGCCGACCTGCGCCTTCGGGGGAGCGGGGTCACCGATCCAGAAGGAGACCAACGTCGTCAGGGCGAAGGCGAGTGCCATCGAGCCGATCAGCGGCAGGAGGCGGGCGATGCGGTAGCCGGCCGACCACGCCGTGACGATCAGCACGGGAGTGATGCCGGTCAGTGTGCCGGAGCTGGCCGCCGCGAGCACGAGGGCCGTCCCCGGCAGCCCGCGCCGCAGGACGTACAGCACAGCTGAGGCCGACGCCGTGAGCGCCAGCTGCGGGGCGCCCGCGTGACCGGGCAGTTCCATGAGCGCCGCCAGCCCGGCGAGGGCGAGCGCGACGAGGCTTTCCCGGAATACCAGCTGGGTTGGCCATGGTCCAGGGAGCACCTTGCGGACTGTCCTCGACCAGGTCTTCGTTATCGGTTTCACCCGGCGAGGGTAACCAGGGCGCCGGGCCGGGCACCGTCGCTGTTCGTCTCAGGGTCCCGCGACGAAAGTCGCGCGTCGCCCGACACCGGGCTGATCCAGTTTCCGCGGCGACCGCGCGCCGCCGGCCTTCGCGGCGGCCACGGGCCCGAGGACATGGCCACCTTGCGCAACCTGGCGATCAATGCGCTCCGGCAGGACGGATACCGCAACATCGCCGCTGGCCTCTGCCACGTCTCCTGCGACTCCTTCAACCGCGCTGGCCCTGCTCAACATCCCCTGACCAGGCCGTCTACATGACCACCGCGACTTTGAAAGGTCCCTGGGGGAGGGGCGCACCGCCCGGCAGGCGCGGTGCCCGCGGCCGCTCGACCGACTCGATCAACCGGAGCAGGTCCGTCAGTCGGCGGTGGCGTCAACTACGCGTCATCCAGTGCTACTTTCGGGGGCCGTGCGTCCATCAACTGATCATTTCAGAAGGAAATCGGCGTGTCGGCTGGTGTCTGACGCTGCATCTGGGCAGGGTCTGGCAGGTGTCTGCTGATCTTGTTCCCGATGACCTCTGGGAGCGCATATCCCCGCTGCTTCCGGAGCGGCCGCCCCGCCGTCATCGTCATCCCGGACGGCAGCCAGTGCCAGACCGAATTGCGCTGGCGGGCATCGTGTACGTGCTGCGCAAGGGAGTGGCCTGGTGCGACGTCCCGGCCCAGATCGTGGGCTGCTCGGGGGTGACCGCCTGGCGCCGCCGTCGAGACTGGACCGAGGCCGGCGTCTGGCCCCGCCTGCACGAGGCACTCCTCTCGGAGCTGCGGCCAAAGCCCTTGCATGATCGAGCTCGAACCGCCTGCACGCCGGATTAGGGGGACTCACGTCGGCCCCTCGCCCGTCGACCGCGGTCGGCCCGGGTCCAAGCACCATGTGGTCGTCGACCGCCACGGCACGCCCCTAGCCGTCTCGCTGTCCGGCGGGAACCGGCACGACGTCACGCAGTTGATCCCCCTGCTTGATGCGGTACCGCGCATCAAGGGACTGCGAGGGCGCCCGCGCAACCGGTCCAGGCGTCGGTTCGCCGACCGGGGCTACGGCTACGGCAAGTACCGCCGCCTGCTGTGGAAACGCGGCAGCAAGCCGCTCATCGCCCGCCGCGGTGTCGCCCACGGCTCCGGCCTCGGGAAGACCCGTTGGGTCGTGGAGCGGACCTTCGTTCTAGCTTCAGCAATTCACACGACTGCGCATCCGCTACGAACGCCGAGCCGACCTCCACCAAAGCCTGCTCGAACTTGCCTGCTGCATCACCTGCCTCCGACGGCTCCGCAAGTCATTCTGAAATGAGCAGTAAGCCGCAGAATGGAATTATTTTAGTTTTGAATGAAAGACCGGTGGCGCCCCCTGGTGGCCGAGGTGATGTGCCAGCCGCTTCCCCGTCAACCGGGAGCTTCGTCCGCCCTGTCGCAGGAACCTTCCCTGCCAGGATTGCCTGATCGGTGGCTGTCTGAGGATTACTTGAGGAAGCCCAGTGGCCGCCACTGCCCCGAAAAGGGCCGTGCAAGTGAACACGCGCGACTTGCATGAGTGACCTGCGTGTCACCATGAGTGAACTTGCTTGTGTTGATCTTGGCATATAGGCTTTCCCTATCGGGTGGAACCAGCCAAATGATCGACCTAATGGCGGTTCTGCCCCACGGGGAAGAGTTCGTGAGTTTCGGGAGGTAGGGGTACCTCTCGTCTCGCGCGCTATGGACATGGCAAAAGGTGTGTGAATTTCCAGCCGCAGACGATGCTCTCACGTGCGGCGGCGTAAGCTCCATGCGCCCGTGGTATTTGCATTTCTGACGGCGAAGACATGGCTCATCCTATTTTGGCGACCAGGGTACGCGCACTGCTGCGCTAGCGGGAACGCGCACTCCTTCGCCGTTTCCATATGAGACGCCAGGGAATCGTGCTGGTTCCAGTGATATGAGGATCCCTTCGAGAGGGCCTTTCCGGACGCCCACCGACTCCTCGCCGCCAGCTGTTCTGTGAGGCGGACCTCCGCGTCCACTGGTCCTCGAGGTTTGACAGCGTGATATAGGAGTTCCCGCTTGACCACCGAGACTCGGCACATTCGGATCAACAAACCCCGCCCCCTCGACAAGTCATGGCTTCCATGGGGCGGTTCTCCCTCGGCGAGGGATCTTGTCTGCTGGTACAGCATATGGCTGGTATTCGCCTATTCCTTCGCGATGTGGCCGCTCAAGCCCTGGCTGATCGGAACCCATCCGGTACTACTGGAGGTGCTGACCGGCGATCAGAGCACGATGACCGTCGCGGGTGCGTTCGCCCGCGTAGGCGAGACCCCGTTCGTACTGGCGCTCATCGCCGGAGTCGTGGGGATGATGAAGTTCGCCTGGGTCTTCTGGCTGGCGGGCCGGCTGTGGGGCGCGGGCCTGGTGCGGCTCCTGGCCGGCCCCCCGGACGAGCGGACAAAGAAGCGGAGCCGCGGCCTGCTCGCCCGCGACACTCCGGCGAACCGGCGGGTCATCGCGGCGGCAGTCGTGCTCGCCCCTCTGCCGCTGATTCCCTCGGCGCCCGCGTTCGCGTCGGCGGGGTGGGTGGGCATGAGTCTGACGACTTTCCTCACGCTCAACCTGATCGGTTCGGCTGCCTGGGCTGGGCTGTTCACCGGACTTGGCTTCGCCATCGGGTCTCCCGCGGTGCAGATAGCCGAGAAGGTGACCGACTACGCCATATGGGTCTCGCTGGCCATCGTCGCCGCGATGCTGCTGCTGCGTCTGGCCTCGAGCCTCCGAGCAGCCAGGAAGTCATCGTGACCCTCACTCTGATCGTCAACGATGACCCTCTGCTGCGCGCAGGCCTCCAAATGATCATCGAATCGGCGGACCGGCTCAGCGCCCGGGGCACGGGCGGCGCCCAAGCGGTGGCCGAGGCCAGGCACTGTCGGCCGGATGTCGTGCTGCTCGACATCCAGATGCGGTCCACCGATGGTTTCAACGTATTGAAGGCGCTGCTGGACCTGCCTGATCCGCCTCGGGTGGCAGTGCTTTCCACGCCCGCTGCCGACAGCTTCGTCGTGGCGGCGCTCCGCATGGGAGCGGCGGGCTGCCTCCTGAAGGACACCGGGCCGGATGAGCTGGTGGCATCGGTGCGCACCCTCGCCGTCGGCAATATCGTCCTGTCCGGCCTGGCTGGCTCCCAGCTGCTGTCCGAGCTGAGCGAGGACGCTCAGAGCTCCACCGCCGTGGAGGACGCGCGCCAGCTCACGGCATCGCTGAGCGAGCGCGAGCACGAAGTGTTGGCGATGGTGTCCGAGGGGCTGTCCAACGCCGATATCAGCCGCAGGCTTCTGATGGGTGTCGGCACGGTCAAGGATTACGTCAGCGGAATCTTCGGAAAGCTCGGCGTTGTCAACCGCGTACAGGCGGCTGTCATCGCCGACCGGGCGCGACAGCCGCACTGCATGCGCCCGCGCACGGAACGTGCGGCCAGCTGACGGGTACTCGCGCGAATCGATGAGCTCCGGCCTGTTGTCACAGGCCGGAGCTCATAATGTTTCCGCCCGCCGCGTATCCAAAGGTAGGGCGCGTTCCGTCCAAGTGGGGGGTATCCGGTACGCCCGGTCCAGCCACTTGGCTGGCCGCTACCAACGAATGGCGGGTGGTGTGTTCGACGCCGCCAGATAGACTTGTTTCAGGCCAGGAAGAAACGTCCAGGTCGTTCGAATGGCGTTGCTCCTCACAGGAATTGACGGAATTCGAAGGAAGTGGATCGGAGTCGCGGCAGAAATTTCTGCCAAGGATGTCATGTCGTAGCTCTTCGGAATGTTCGTGCGCGTGATATCGAGTCGTGTTCACTCGTTCCGATAATAATTCTGGCATCTCGCTGGAACAGCTACCCACCTCCCTTCATGGCGGAATCACTGTATCGGGGGAGTTATGCTCAGGGTCCGGCCGCAACGTGCCAATGAACAGACCGAAGATCTCGAAAAGAGCGCAGCGCTCAAAACCCAGCCCACTTTCCGTCCGGTCGACCTTGACGCGTTCCCCGAAGTGGACGCGCTGCTGATCCGGCTCGGCCTGGGCGCTCTCATCCGCGATTCGGTGTCGGCGCCGGTCGGCCGCAACCACGCCTGGGCAGGAAACACCACGAGCGGGCGCAGGGTTTTCGTCAAGCGTTTGGTCGGCCCCGAGGCGGACGTACGGGCCCGGATGAAGCGGCTGTTGTCTTTCGAGGAATTCGTCGGGGACGTCGACGGACTCGCCGGATACGTACCGTCGCTGCTGGGCTTCGACGAGGCCGCCCGGCTGGTGGTGTTCGCCCACATCGAGGCGAAGAGCGGCGCGGAGCTAATGGTCGACCAGGCGTTCGGCGGCGACCTCGCCTTCGCGGTGGGCCGGGCGATCGGTGCACTCCATGCCGCCGTCCCCGACGGTGAATTGGACCAGACGCTGCCGTCGTTGCCGGACGCCGGGCTGCTGCGCGGAATGTCGCTGGCCATGTACAACGAGCTCAGCTTCGCCGAGCTCGAGGCGTGGCGGCTCATGCAGCAGGACGCGGCATTGATCAAGGCCCTGGAAGACCTCCAGGAATGGGAGAGCCGGGCCCCGCGCGTCCCCTCCCACTGCGACTTCCGGGTGGACCAGTTGCTGGTCGCCGGCGACGGAGTGCCCATCCTCACGGACTGGGAGGAGTTCCGGCTCTCGGATCCGGCCCGGGACGTGGGCTCGTTCGCTGGAGAGTGGCTCTACCGGTCGGTGCTCGACATCGTCACCAACCGAGGCGACGCGGGGTCGTCGGCCTTCGACGACCTCGAATTCACCCATGACCAGGTTCTGGCCAGGGGCGCGGAGAAGATGGAGCGGCTGCTCCCTCTGGTACACCGCTTCTGGAGCGGCTACCGGAAGGTCCGCAACCACCTCGACCCGGAGTTCACCGTACGCGCTACGGCATTCGCCGGCTGGCACCTGCTGGACCGGCTGATCGCGGGCGCCGCGCAGAGCCAGCGGCTGTCCGGCATCGAGCGGGCAGCCGCAGGAATCGGGCGCGGGGCGCTCCTCACGCCGCACAAGTTCGCACCTCTTCTCGGATTTGAGGGAACGTCATGACCGGCAGCCACGTCTCGCCCACGCTGCTCGAAGCCGCCCGCGAGATCACGGTGGCGCTGGACCGGTCCAGTGCCACCGTGGGTACCAAGCTCATCGAGGCCGACACGACCAGGGAACTGCGCCGACTGCTCTCCAACGCGCTCTACGAGGGGCTCCACGCGGGGCTGGACCTGGAGGACACCGACCTTCCGTTCCGGCTGCGGGACGCCGAGTTTGAGCGGACTCTCGCAGCGGCCGTGCCGCACTCCGAGACGGTCCTGCGTGGCCTGGTCCACGCGGCCGAGGAGTCCACGTACCTGGTCGAGCTCGGCGGGCTGCGCGTCTGGGTGCCGGGCGACCGGATCCGCGCGGAGGGCGAGATAACCCCCGGCACCACGGTCGGGGTGGCCAACACCTCGTGCAGGCCCGCGCTGTCGCCCGGCTTCTTCCTGGTCGAGGGCACGACGCCGCACCGGTCCGCCGACCTACTGCGCGTCTACGTCCACATCACCGAGTGGATCGCGGCGCCCGAGATCTGGCGGACGGCGCTGGAGCACCTCGAGGAGCACGCGGTGACCTACCGCGCGAAGATCATCTCCAGTAAGCACCTGTACCCGCGACGCGATGCCCTGGTGGTCTACCTCGACAGCCGGAGCCGGCATGCCGCGCAGGCGCTCGCCGACGCCCTCGGCGGCCTTCCCGGCGTGGGCGCCGACACCTCGGTGTTCACCCGCCGACTGCGCCCGGGTGTGGCGACGGCCTGGGAGCCCAGGGACTCCGCGGCCGGAATGGACGGCCTGAGCTTCGGCCAGCACCGGGCCAGCGTGCTGGCGCAGGCGCTGATCGAGACGGCCGAGGACCCCGGCACGTTGGCCGGGATCCTCCACGACCGTCTGGCCGAGGCCAACATCGACCCGGCCGATCCCTCCCGCAACCTCGATTCCGTCGATCTGCGGGAACCCGAACTTGCCCGGAGCTGAACTGAATCCAGGAGGCGTATGCGCGCCTCCTGGATTCAGTTCAGAACTGAATCAAGAAATCAATGATCACGAATGAGGATACCAATGAACAACAAGACCATGGCCATCACCGACCTCATCGCCGGCTACAGCGCGTACACCGAGGCTGAGGAGCTGAACGTCAGCGCCGCCGCAGGCGCCCCGGCCACCACCTGGGTCTGTGTCTCCGTCGCGTCTCGCGCCTCCTCCGTCAAGTGCGCGGGCTGGGCCTCGGCCGGCGCCTCCGCCGTCAGCGGTGCGACCTACGAAATCACCTGCTGAACAGCTCCCCAAGGGCTGCTTCCTCACGACTCGTCACGCCGACCGGCGTGATGTCCGTCGAGTGGGGAAAGGGGGTGAATCAACAATGAAGAGCACCTCGATCATGGAGCTCGTGGCGGGCTACGACGCCTACACGAACTCCGACGAGCTGCAGGTCGGCGCGACCGTCAACGCTCCGGCGAGCACACCGCTGTGCATCGCCGCAGCGGGCGCGGGAGTCTCCTGGATGGCCGGCCAGTTCTCTGCCCGCACCGTCTCCGGCGGCTGCTGATCCACCCGTGCCGGGGCACTCCACCGTGAGTGTCCCGGCACGAGCCCGGGCGGGGGCAGCGACCCCCGTCTGCCCGCGCCCGGGCTCATTCGTCAACGCCACCACACCCACCTGGAGCATCAGACATGGACGACCTGGCTCACGCCGAGCAACTCGTGGACTCGGCCGACCTGTTGCGCCCCGCTGCCATCCGAGCGGCGGCGACGCTCGGAGTGGCGGACCACATCGCTGCCGGGGTGACCGGCGTCGAGGAGCTGGCGCGCATCTGTGGAACGCGCACGGATCTGCTCGGGAGCCTCCTGGGCTATCTGGTGACCCTCAAGCTGCTGCGGGGCAACAGGGACGAGGGGTACACGTTGGAGCCGTCCGGGCTGCCGCTACGGACGGACCACCCGTTCTCCGTACGCGAGAACCTCCGTGAGGACGGCATGGCCGGCCGGTCGGACATCGCGCTCGTGGGACTGGTCCACACGATCCGCACCGGTGAGCCCGCCCATGTGGGGTTGTTCGGCCGGGGCTACTGGGAGAGCCTCAACGACGGCCCCGCCTTCGTCGAGGCTCTGGAGCGCCTGGCCCCCGACCAGTTGGTGTGCGACGCGGAACTGATCGTCGAGGACTACGACTGGACGGGTGTGCGCGACGTCGTCGACGTGGGCGGCAACAGCGGTGCGGTCCTGATCAACCTGCTGCGTCGGCACCCGCATCTGCGCGGCACCGTGGTCGACCTGGAGAATTCGGTGGCGCTTGCCACCAAGAACATCGTGAACGCCGGTCTCGAGGACCGGGGTAGTGCCGTGGTCGGCAGCTTCTTCGAGCCGCTGCCGACCGGCCGGGACGTCTACCTGCTCTCCGCGATCCTGGCCGACTGGGACGACGAGAACGCGGTCGCGATCCTGCGCCGTTGCGCGGAGGCCTCGGCCGGGACCGGGAAGGTACTGCTCGCCGACGTCAGCCTGGACGCGCGCGTGGCGGGCCCGGAGACCGACCGGACGGAGCTCTGGCTGCGCGCCATGATGCCCACGCCCGTGCGGACCGTCACGGAGCTGAAGGCGCTCGGCCACGCGGCGGGCCTGCGGGTGACATGGGAGGGACCGGCCACTGCGGTCAGGTCATTGATTGAGTTCTCGGTCTAGGAGATCACCGGTATGAGCACGGCGAGTACGAGCGGGGACGTGCCCCAGGAGCGGTTGCTCATCCTGAGGGAGATATTCCGCGGCAGGTACCTGCTGCTGGCCGGCGTCATGGTCCTTGCCCTGGCCGCCACGTCGGCGACGCTGGTCCTGCCGTGGACCGTGGGCAAACTGCTGGTCGCCATCCAGGAGGAGCAGGGTTTCACCCGGTGGACCTGGATCATGGTCGGAGTCGGCCTGGGGGCTGCTGCCACCAACGCCCTGGCCACCTATCTGCTGTCCCGGATGGGCCACCGGCTCATCTGCGACCTGCGGGTCCGCAGCATGCACCACTCGCTCGGCCTGGGCCTGCACGCCGCCCGCGCCGAGGGCACGGGAAACCTGGCGACCCGTCTCACCGCCGATGCCGCCGCGGTGAAGAGCATCGTCGACATCGGCCCGATCCAACTGCCGATGTCGCTGATCACCCTGATCGGGACGCTCGTGATCATGGGACTGCTGGACTGGACGCTGCTCCTCATCACTCTCGGTGCGTTCCTCGCGGCCCTGGCCGTCATCGCCGTGGTGGTGGTCGCGTTGCGCCGCAAGTACGTCGCCATCCAAGACGAGGTCGGCTCCCTCACCGAACACTTCGTCGCGATGATGGAGTCGCTGACGGTCATCAAGGCCTACCGCGCCGAGCGTGTCGTCTCCGACAAACTCACCGTCCGCGCACGGCAGGTCGCCACCTTCGAGACCGAGGCCTCCGCGATGGAGGCCCTGATGGTCCCCGTCATCAACCTGGGCCAGCAGATCGCCCTGGTGGCCATCGTCCTCGGCGGCGGCGCGCGCATGGTGAGCGGTGACCTCGACCTGGGAACGTTCGTGTCGTTCCTGCTGTACCTGTTCCAGCTCGCCGCGCCGATGATCATGGCGATGTCGGGAATCACCACGATCCAGGCAGGCCTGGTCTCCCGTAAGCGCTTCGACGACCTGTTCGCGCTCCCGTCCGAGAAGCTGACGGCGAACACGGCCCCCGGCGCCTCGCTGCTGCCCGTCACCGGAGCCCCCGCCGTCCGCTTCGACCAGGTCGAATTCGCCTACGGCCAGGAGCCCGTGCTGCGGCAGGTGGATCTCACCGTCCCCGCCACCGGGCTGACCGCGATGGTCGGGCTCTCCGGTTCGGGCAAGTCCACCGTCCTCGGGCTGGTCGAGCGGTTCATGGATCCCGACCAGGGCCGGGTCGAAGTATTCGGCAGGGCTGCCGCCGAGTGGCCGCTGGAAGAGCTGCGCAGCCAACTCGCCTACGTGGACCAGGCGTCCACGCTGCTGCGGGACACCGTGCGTCACAACCTCACCCTCGGCCAGGAGACCCCGGTGGGCGACGAGACCCTGTTGCGCGCCCTGCGGGACGTCGGCCTGGAAGAAGAGATCACCCGCCTTCCCGACGGGCTGGACACGGTCCTGGGCGGCGCCCACGATCTCTCCGGCGGCCAGCGGCAACGCCTCGCCCTGGCCCGGGCAAGCCTGTCGCACGCACCGCTGATCCTGCTCGACGAGCCGTCCTCACACCTGGACAGCATCAACGAGGTGCGGCTTCGCCGCCTGATCGACCAGATCAGCCAGGACCGCGCGGTACTCGTGGTCGCCCACCGGATCTCCACCGTGCGGCACGCCGACCACGTGATCGTGATGGACGGCGGCCGGGTAACGGCCCAGGGCCGCCACGACGACCTGATGCTGACCAGCCCCATGTACGCGGAGCTGGTGCACGGGCAGGAACTCGGACTCTCCGAGGAGCCGGCCGACATTCTGACGGGAGCCGACCAGTGACCACTTTTTCCTTCATCGCCCCGTTCGCCCCGTACCGCCCGGAACAGCTGCTGCCGTACGCCGCCCTCGCGCAGTGGAGCGACGCGCACCGGCTGTGGCAGGGCCAGGCCGTGCTGAACGACCCGTTCCAGGACTTTGCCCACGCCGCGGCGAGCGGCTTCCGGGTGCCGACCGGCACCGGCGTCACCCTGATGCCGCAGCGTCACCCTTACCAGGCCGCGCTACAGGCCCACGCGCTGGCGGTGTCCAGCGGCCACTCGGTGGTGGCCGGGTTCGGGCCCGGTGCGGTCTCCTTCCAGCGCAGCCTGCTGGGAGCGCCGTACCGCAGCCAGCTCGGTGCGGTACGCGAATACGTCTCCGTCATGCGCGGACTGCTGGAGAAGGGCGAGATCAGCCAGGACGGCGAGTACTTCACCTGCCACTCGGAGTTCCCGCTGATGCCCCGCCCGCAAGTGGAGCTCGGTCTGGGCGTGCTGCGCCCGGCCATGGCTCGGCTGGCCGGGGAGATCGCCGACGTCGCGATCACGTGGCTGACCCCGGCGCCGTACGTGCGTGATGTCGTGGTGCCTGCGCTCCGCGCCGGGGCCGAGGCCGCTGGGCGCCCCGTGCCCCGGGTAGCGGTGATGGTCCCGCTGGCACTGGCCGCGGCGGACCGGGACCCGGTCGAGCTGGCGGCCGTGAGCAACACCGGCCACACGCTGCTCCCGCACTACATCGACATGCTGGCCCGGTCGGGGATCACGGTGAACCCGGGCAACCCGCGGGGCAACGCCGAGGCGTTGCTCGCCGGCGGCGCCTTCCTCTACGGCGGACCGGCCGAACTGGCCGCGCGTCTGCGGGAGTACACCGACGCCGGAGCAGACGAGATCGTCCTCAACGTCACCGGCGTTCACATGCGGTACGGCCAGAAGGCATCGCTGTCGGAGCTGGAGACGCTCCTGGAAAAGGTCACATCGTGATCGACGAGACACCAGCCGGATCCCCCGCCGACTTGGGCCTGAGCCGGATGCTCGTGGTGATCACGGGTTCCGCCTACGCCTGGTCCACCCCGTACTGGCTGGAACACCTACGGCTGTCCTGCCCGGGGCTGGAGGTCCGCGTCGTGTTGACCCGCAGCGCGGAGCGCTTCGTGACCAGGCAGGCGGTCGGCTCCCGGGTCAGCGGTGGCGTGTCGACCGACACCTGGCCCGACGAGGACGACACGGCACGGCACGTCGAGTGGGCCGAGTGGGCCGAGGCGATCGTCGTCTACCCTGCGACCGTGCACTTCATGGCGCGCCTGGCGCTGGGCCTGGCGGACAGCCCCGTCCTGCTGGCCGCCCAGTGCACCCGGGCGCCGGTCGTCGTCGCTCCCGCGCTGCCGCCGGGCGCCCTGGAGGGTGACGCGTTCCGGGGCCACTGGGCGACGCTCGCGGCCCGGCCGAACATCGTGCTGGTCCCGCCGGTTCCGGGGCGCAGCCTGACGACAGGTCGCGAGGACGCCTGGGTTCCGCCGCCGATGCCCCAGGTGCTCCAGCTGATAGCCGAGCGCCGGGCCGAGCTCGATGCCGCGCGGGACCGCTCCGCGGTGCCGGGGCTGTCCGGCTCCGGGGCGTTCGAGTCCGGGACGGAGTTCGGCACCGGGCTGCTACGCACGTCGGTCCATACCCTGCCGGCGGGCGGGACGCGCTGGCGAAGGTCACCAGGACCGCTCGCACCCGCACCGTTCCAGCCCGTCGATGAAACGGTCCGCGCAGTGCTGGCCAAGGCCGGGGACATCGACGAGGCGCGGCTGGTACCGGGGAACGCCGAGGGCCCCGCCCGGGTCTACGACGTGCGCGGCGCGGTTTCCGCCGCGCACCTGCTCCTGCACCAGGGCCCCAACGCCGAACTGCGTCAGCCCCTGCACGACTTGGGCCGCCTGCTGCGTGCCGTCCATAACCTGGATCTTCCCGCGGACCTGTCGGCCCGACCGGCGCGCGGGCTGGCGCGGCTGGGTGACTGGCTGGCGGGCCGGGCGGCGAGCCCCCGCGCGGCGTGCGTCCAGGGACAGTTGCGCCGAAGCCTGGGCGAGGAGCGGTGGAGTCAGGTAGCCGCCTGGTACCGGCTGACCGTCGCTGACCCCGGGACGGTGCTCGCGCACGGCGCTGCCGGTCTCGGGTCGTTCGTCGTCGACCCCGGCTCCGGACGCTCCGACCTGCTCGTCGGCGAGGACGTGTGCGCGGCGCCGTGGTACCTCGACCTCGGCTGGGTCGTCGGCGAGCTGGTCGAGTTGCAATGGCAGTTGGGCGGCGACAAGGAATCGTGGCAGGCCCTCACCAGCGCGTTGTTCGAGGGATACGGCCGCGAGCTGGGACAGGAGTGGAAGCGGATGGCAGCGCTGCGCATCCTGCTCCACGTCCATGACATCGCCGCCTACGTCGACGACTTCGACCGCGGCTTCGACCACTACTGCGACTTCCTGAGGTTTCTCGTCGACCTCTCGCAGAACGAGGATTCCAAGGATGACGGACAAGGTCAGTAGGGCAACCCTCGACAACGGTCTGCGGGTCGTCGTCGAGAGGCAGCCAGGAGCGTCGCGCACGGCGGTCTGCGTCCACTACGGGGTCGGCTACCGGTCGGAGCGGCCCGATCGGGAAGGGTTCGCCCATCTCTTCGAGCACTTGATGTTCCGGGGTAGCGCGAGCCTTCCCGAAGGTCGTTTCTATGACCACGTCCTCTCGCTGGGCGGCCAGGCGAACGGCACCACCCACCAGGACTACACCGACTACCACCAGGTGGTCCCGGCCGCGGCCCTGGAACAGGCGCTGTTCAGCGAGGCCGACCGGATGCGGGCGCCCCGGTTCACCGAGCAGTCGCTGGCCGGTCAGCTGGACGGCATCGAGGTGGAGATACACGAGGCGGTGGAAGCCCGGCCTTACGGAGGATTCCCCTGGCCGCTGCTGCCCGGTGTGGTCTTCGAGAACTTCGCCAACGCCCATGACGGATACGGCCGTCTGGAGCAGCTCCGTACGGCGACGATCGCCGAGTGCGAGGAGTTCTTCGAGGCCCATTACGCTCCGGGCAACGCGGTGCTGACCGTGGTTGGTGATCACGACCCCGAGGAACTGCTGGCCCTGGCCGAGCGGTATTTCGGCGGCATACCGTCGCGCCCGTCCGCCCCATCACCCGATCTGCGGGAGCCGGACCTGACCGAGGACCAGTGGGCGACCTGCACGGAGCCCGCGGTTCCCGCAGCGGCCGTGGCCGTCGGCTACCGGCTGCCCGATCCCCGCGCGGACATGGCGGGCTATCTGGCGCATGCCGTATTGGCCGAAATGATCAGCCAGCAGGGACTGGAGGGCGTCCAGGCGGCGTCGGCCGGATGCGGCGTGTTCGGTCCGCTGGATGCCAGAGACCCCGACCTCCTGGTCCTCACCGCTCTGGTGCCCCCGGCGGTCTCGACGCGGCAGGCGGTGGAGGCGATGACCGGGCGGTGGTCCTCCTGGGCCGGCGACCCCCAGCTGGAGCGGGCCCAGGCCCAGGCGGTCCAGCGCATGATCACCGAACACCACCGGCAGCACGTCGACGTGTACGCCCGCAGCCGCGCCCTGGGCCGCCTGGAACTTCTGTTCGGGCGGGCCGAGCTGCTCGACGAGCTCCCCGCCCGGCTCGGTGAGATCGGTCCCGGTGATGTCGTCGCCGCCGCTCGCGGCCTCCACGGGGCGACCAAGGGGGTTCTGGTGATGGCCCCTGGCGCTGCCAGGACCCGTCCGGCCCCGGCCCGCGATACGGGTCCCGTGCCCGTTGCCGCGCAGACCCCCGGCGCGCCCGGTCCGGTGGCGGGGGCGGCGGCCGTCCTGGCGCCAGCCCGGCCGGTCCCGCCGCTGGGCGTGCAGCCCACGCCGTACTACGGCCCGCGGCGTGATGTCACGCTCGTCAGCGGTACGCGCGTCGTGGCGGTCAGGGACGGACGCATCCCGTTGGTGGAGCTGCGGATGCGGCTGCCGCTGGGTGCGTCAGGGTGGCAGCGGCCGGAGGATGTCGACGCGCTGGTCCATGTGCTGGCCGGGCGCACTGGAGTAACAGGCCGTGCGGAGGAGCGGGGCGGCTCGTTCCACCTGTCCACCGACGGCCAGTGGCTCGACATCAACGGTTTCACGCCCCCGGACGGGGTCACGCACTGGCTGGGGCTCCTTGGCGAGCTCGCGGCCCCGGTGGGCGCTGTCGTGCCGCTGCGTACACCGTCGCGCCGCCGTGACCCCGGGGCGGTGGCCGATACCGCGTTGCGCGGGCATTGGCTCGCCCACTCCGCCTCGTCGCGCGAACGGGCCGGGGAACGCCCTGGCCTCGAGGCAGTGCACCACGACATTCTGCGCCGGGGCGGGGGCTGGCTGGTGGCCGTCGGCGACATCGATCCCGACCGGTTCGCCGCAGACGCGGAACGGGCCCTGTCCGGCTGGAAGGCCGACGCCCCCGGGGAAGGAGCCTCGTACGGGGCGGCGGCCGCGTTGCTGGGAACCGACACGCTGGCGCTCCATCACGACGCCATGGAGGACGTGCACCTGACGCTGAGCGCACCAGAGCCGACGGGGGACACCGCTTCGGCGGCACGGTATCTGGCCACCGCGGTGGCCGGTGCCCACTATCAGTCCCGGCTGGCCGCCCACAGCCTTCGCGCGGGTCTTGAACATACGGTGTACTCCGCGCGCGACATCTGCCTCGGCACTTCCCGGGCCTACGTCAGGGCGACGTTGCCCGAGCGTCACGCGGCCGGCGGCGTGGCGGGCATCGCGGAGGTGTTGGGCGCGCTCCGGACCGTCCCCGTCACTGCGGCCGAACTCGAGCCGATCCGCACCTTCTGTGCCGCCCAACTGCTGGGGGTCTTCGACTCCCCGGCGGCCAAGGCCGACCTGCTCCGCGACACGGTCTCGGCGGGCAGGCGGCCCGACTGGGCGGAACGGCTGCCGGAACTTCTGCGGCAGGCGACCCCGGCCGAGGTCGGCAAGGGGTGCGCCGACCTCTTCTCCACGGACCGTATGACCCTGGTCGTGCTGGGCAGGCCAGGACCGGCCTCTGAGGCGGCCGACCGGTGGACCACGCTGCTGGAAGGCAACGGCACACATCCGGCTCCGGTCCCTCGCCTGCACGCAGGCCCCCTGGCGTGACCTTCCGCTGCCGCGCGCCTGCCCGCCCGGACTTCGATCCGGGCGGGCAGGCGGCGCTTCAGGTGGTCACCCCGGGCGGGACCAGGGTCACTCACCGGGCGGTACCGGATCCCGTCGGGCCGGGGCCCCCAGTTCGACGATGCGGCGGAGTTCGGCGATGTGTCCGGAGTAGGCCTGCAGGCCCTCCCCGGTCAGGGCGATCCAGGTACGGGGGTAGGAGGCACCCCGGGCCTTCGTGACCTCCAGGTAACCGGCCGCTTGCAGGATCTTGACGTGCTTGCTCAGTACCGAGTCGCTGACGTCGATGGCATCGCGGAGCGTGGAGAAGGCCATGCTTTCGACGGCGGCGAGCATGGCGCAGATCTGTAGGCGGTTGGGCGCGTGGATCACTTCGTCGAAGCGGGGCCCGGTCACCGCCCCGCCCGGAGGTCTCGCCGCGCGGCTGCGTCGATGCGGAAGCCCATGCCCGTGGTGAGGGCGCCGATCAGGACCCCGGCGCCCGCGATGGCCCACCGTACGTCTGCGCCCCACTCCAGGTACATGCCGGTAGCGGCCAGTGCGGCCAACGCCACGACGTAGGCCATGGACAGCTGACTGGCACCAGGGGTGCTCAGGTAGCGGTCCATGGAAACGCCCGTCGATCGCTGGAGTGCCCAGCCGAGCCCGAACACCACGAGTATGAAGGGCCCGACGGCCCAGTTGGCCATCCGCAGGCTCATCGAGGCGAACGCCAGCGCGAACGCGAGGCCCAGCCCTCCGTGGTACCACCACGGACTGGTGATCCGGTCGGCCATCCGGGCACGGGACTCGGCCGCGGTGTCCAGGGCGGCGAGGGCGTGGGCGGCGTCGGGTGTGCTGGGGTCGGAGAAACTGTTTTCCATGTTGGAAAGTATATGTGGATCTCTGCCCCAGAGGAAAGCTGCGGGCTTGCAATTCACAGATCTGTCTTGCAGTTCAGTCCTCCGGGGCGGTGCGATCGTGATGCCGCGTTGTACGGCGGCGCGCCAGATGGCTCCGGTGACAGTGGCCTCGGCGGCGAGTTCCTCGTACTCGGCGAGCGCCGGGGCCTGGCGGTCGGTGCGGTTCGCGCGGTTGGGGGTGTTGGGGTGGCGGTCGCGCCAGTCCCGCAGCTGCCCGATGGCCTCGGCACTGGATGGCCGGCGAGGGACTGTTCGCCGAGTACGCCCAGCGCTGGATCGGCGAGCGCGACATCGCGGCCATCGCCGACGAGCTGTACCGCAGGCTCCTGTGCCTCCACCTGGGCCGACCTTCGTCGGGCAGCACGTCAAGGCCATCAGCCCTGCCAAGGTCAGGACTTGGCGTGCGGAACGGCCGAGCTGCGCCGAGCCGACACCGGCTCGGTCCGGGTGCGGCGTGCTGCGCCGGAGCTGAACACCGGCCGCAGGGCGCCGCGCGTAGTCGTATGGGGCCCTATCTGACGTTCCGATATGGCGGCTGTGGCACGCGAATGGCGTGCGGGCCCCGCGAGGTCTAGACAATAAACAAGCCCCAGGTCGCTGACCTGGGGCTTTGTCATCGAGCGGATGATGGGAATCGAACCCGCGCTATAAGCTTGGGAATCACCCGGCACGTGGACCGGTACACGGGACCCGACCTGCAGGAACGTGCGCTGATGACCTCGGCGCGACTGCTTTGCGGGCCCCCTTGTTGACCGCTGTTTACCCTCCCTACTGGCACGTTATGGCACGGACTCTCGTGTGAGGTGAGAGGTGACGCCGACGGGGAGGATGCCCAGGCATACGGGTGTCAGCTTGGTGTGTCCGGCCGGTGCGAGCTGCTCTTGCCCGGCGCCATCGAGGTGGAAGCCGAGACCGCAATCCCCGCCCACCACAGGGCCCGCCCGGAAGACCAGATCAACCGCCATTGCGTCCCGCGACGCGGACGCCCCGAAGATGTGGCAGCCCTGGTGGCGTTCCTCGTTGGCCCGTCCGCGTCGTTCATCACTGGGCAATCCGTCCACGTCGACGGTGGCTGGCTGCTGCACTGAGACCGTCAACAAGCAAGGAGACAGAGCGAAATGATCGAACGAGTCCGAGCCGTCCTCGTCACCGCGGACGCCACGATGCTGGTCATCCGCCGCACCAAGCCCGGAATCCCCGTGTACTGGGTGCTGCCCGGCGGCGGGGTCGAAGAGAGCGACGAGTCCCGGGAGGCCGCCCTCCACCGGGAGATCCACGAGGAGGTCGCGGGAAAGGCCGACATCATCCGCCTCCTGCACACGATGGAGTTCGACGACGAGCGTCAGCTCTTCTACCTCGCCCGCATCGCGAGGTGGTCCTTCGAGGACCGAACCGGCCCCGAGTTCAGCGCCGAGGGACGCGGCGAATACGCGCTGGAGGAAATCCCGCTGACCGTGGAGGGGCTCGACGGCATCGACCTCAAGCCCGAGGAGATCGCCCACGTCCTGCGGGGCGCCATCCGTGCCGGCGGACTCGGGGCTGGCGTCGTGGTCTAGTCGCGGAATCCTCCGGCGCCGCGTGCCGGACATGGGGGATACGTTGTGCGATGCCCCCGGTGTTCTTGCCGTGCACGGCTCTGACCAGGTACTCGGGGCCGAGCAGGATGAGTAGGCGTACTCAGGTGGCGACCCTCGGCAGCTTCGAGACTGGGCGCAGGTCGAACGAAGCGGAACGGAACGGGGAACGTCATGGTGCGGCGCTGGTCGAAGCCTGAGATGTGGGTGCCCGGCGCGTACTTGGCGCTGGTGGTCGCGATGCTGGTCTACGTCGCGGTCGGCAGTCGGACCGGGGACATCGGGTTCTTCGGGGTCTGGCCGATCCTGGCCACCGCGCCGGTCAGCCTCCTGCTGCTGAGCACCTTCGGACCCGCGGCGGACGCCCTGGAGGAGTCGGCCCCGGTCGTAGGGCCCATCTACGAAGGCGAGCAGCCGCCTCCCGAGCCGCTGCCCACGGAGTTCATGCCGGAGTCCGCCCCGCGCCCTTCGGACTGGGTGGCACCGGACACGTCCATCGACTCCAAGCTCGACATGTGGTCCGAATTCGGCTTCTACGGTGCGGTCCTGGTCGGCGCCCTGGTCAACGCCGCGGCGATCTGGGCCCTGCTCCGCTACGTGGCGCGGCGGCGCGACGCCAGGAGTGCGCAGGTCTAGCCGTACGACCATGCGGACGTGCCACTGGGGCCAACGCTGAAATGCGTTGGCCCCGGTGACATTGACGGGGTGTGCGCTGTTCCGTCGGGGAACAAGCGGAGCGCTCCTTCGGGGAACGCCTGCCCTCTTCCCTGAAGGAACACGGCGGCTCCCAGTGACCGTGGCGTCCTTCGAGCTACCGGCTGCTGCGGCGGGGCGGTTGCTGTTGCGAGGGACCGAGGACAGTCGCGTTCGAACCCAGACTGGTGGTGCTCGCGGAGTCGGGGCGATCAGGCCTTTCACCTGCCACGCCGATGAGGCGGTGCAGCCGCCAGACGAGGACGTCGCTGATCGAGGAGGCGGTGTCGAGTTCTCGTCGTCGGGTGGCTTCGGTGAGCAGGACCGCGGGGTCGTGGCCGGCCTTCTGGGTGTCGGTGAGGGTGGCGGCGAGGGCGGGCCAGCCGGGCGGGCTCGGTGAGGATCTGCTCGGCCAGGTCGGGTAGTGCTTGGCGGACGAGGGCGGCCTGCCGCTGCTGCACCGTGACGGTCAGGCGGAGGCCGCGCTGGTGGATCACGGCCAGGGGCTGGACGGCGGCGGCCTGGTAGGTGGCGTGCAGGTGTTCGGCTGCCCGGCGAGCGGCTTCGGCCTGCTGGTCGTGCTGGCGGGTGTGGTGCCACTGCTGGGCCGCGACGACGGCCAGGAGGAGGGCGTCGAGGAGGGTCGCGAGGAGGGCGCCGTCCTTGGGTGCGGGTTCCCGCAGGATCGCCTTGATGGCCCGGCGTGTGGCCTGGGCCTGGTGGTGGCGGGTGCGGATGCGGGAGCGGCTGGCCCGCTCGAAGGCCGCGGCTGCCTGGGCCAGCTGGGGCCTGTAGCTGGCGGGGGCGATGGGGGGAGGGCGTCGAGGGTTTCGGCGAGCACGGTGATGTGCGCCTGGCCTACGGCGTCGTCGGCCTCGTCGAGAACGTCAGGGATCCGGTCGGCGGCGTCGGTGACCTGCTGCCATGCCGTACGTCGACGGACAGAGTGCTGGCCGATGGGGTCGGGTTCGGTGGGTGCGAGACGTTCGCTGATTTTGGGGTAGGACAGGTCGGGACCGAGGGTGGAGCCTGAGAACCACACCGGCTCGCCCTTGGCGTTCGTGTCGCCGGGGAGGGCAACTTTGTAGCCGCGGATGTCGCCGGAGGGGAAGCGCTGGATGTCCACCAGCACGCCCGCGCTGCGGAGGATGGTGAAGAACTCTTCGGTGCCCGTGGCAGCCGCGACCGTCGTACGGACGGTGGTGCGCAGCCTCTCCCGGGGCGTGGCGGTGTGCCCGGCGCGCAGGGCCTTCTCCTGCTCGGCACGGGTGGGGCGTTTGGCGGCGGTGCGGTCGCCCCGCACGACCTGGCGCAGGCCGTACTCCTTCTCGATCGCGGCGCACTCCTTGTCGGCGCGCAGGTAGTCGTTCCAATGACGCGGTGGGGTGAGGTCGCCGCGGACCTTGGTAGCGACGATGTGGATGTGGTCCTCCGCGTAACGGACCGCGACCCAACGGCAGGCGTCCGGGTCGCCGGCGGGGGCGATGCCGGTGGCGTTCAGGATCCGGCGGGCGACCGTCGCCCACTGCTCGTCGGTGAGGACCGGGTCTTCGGGCGCGGTTCGTACCGAGCAGTGCCAGACGTGCTTGGCGGGTGCGCGGTCCCCGGCTTGCTTGACGCGCAGGTCGAGGACGGTGGCGAGCTGCGCGAGGGTGGCGTTCTCTTCGCGGCCGGGGTCGGGGGCGAAGCCGTCCCACGAGGCGACCAGGTGGGGGTCGGTGTGTTCGTTGGCGCGACCGGGCTCGTAGAAGTAGCGCAGGACGCCGTGGGTGTTGGCGCCCGCCTTGCCGATATTCGTGATCAATCAGGCCGCCGCCTTCGATGTGGCGGTCTTGCCCGCCGCCACATCGATCGATGTGGCGGCGTCACGGGCCACGCCGAGGACGCGTCGGGCTTCCGCGAGGAGGGCTGTGTCCCCAGCGTGTGGATGGCTTGCTGGTTGAGGCGGATCGCGTGGAGCACGGTGGCCCAGATGCTGGTGGCGGTGGCGAGTGCGACCAGCGAGGGCCACGTAGAGGCGGGCGCGCAGGGGTCCGGAGTGCAGGACCAGGAGCGCGCCGATGCCCAGGGCGATGAAGCCGTCGACGAGGAGGGGGAAGACGTAGGCTCAGGCCCCAACCTGATGCCCCGTTACGGCACTTATGGCACGCAAATGGCACGCGGGGTCTGAGAGGTCTAGACAACAAAGAAGGCCCAGGTCTATGACCTGGGCCTTCTTTCAAGAGCGGATGACGGGAATCGAACCCGCGCTATAAGCTTGGGAAGCTCATGTTCTACCATTAAACTACATCCGCACAGCGTTCCAGTTTCCTGGATCTGTATCGTCACCCACTCTACCCCATGATCGACCCCCGGTGAATCGGCCGCGGGGTCGTTGTCGTGTGTGGTGTGCACCGGGGCGTGTGGCGACGGGAGTTGGGGCGTACCGTGTGCAGCGGAGCGGCGGCTGGAGTGGGTCCCGATCATCCCCTAATGTGGCGATTCGTCGCAGTACGGCTCGTTGGGGAAAGGGACTCGATGGAGCACACCGTCGTCCGTTGTGCCGAAGGGCACGTTTTCAGTACCGCTTCCTTCCCGCTGCAGCACCTCGGTGCCGGCCGGATCGGGCCCGGGCGGCTGTTGCGGTGTCCGCGCTGCGCGCGGCTGCGTCAGGCCGTGCCCGTGGGGCCGGCGGTCAAGCGATAGCGGGCAGGCGCGCGGGCCGCCGCTCTCGATTGGGGGTGGCCCGTGCGCACTGCGTATCCTCGGGACGTGCTTCTCTCTGACAAAGACATCCGGGCCGAGATCGACAGCGGACGGGTTCGCATCGACCCGTTCGAGGAATCGATGGTGCAGCCCTCCAGCATCGATGTGCGTCTCGACCGGTTCTTCCGGGTGTTCGAGAATCACCGCTACGCGCACATCGATCCCGCCGTCGAGCAGACCGACCTGACCAGGATGGTCGAGCCGGAGGGCGACGAGGCGTTCATTCTGCACCCGGGTGAGTTCGTGCTCGCCTCGACGTACGAGGTCATCTCGTTGCCCGACGACATCGCCTCCAGACTGGAGGGGAAGTCCAGCCTGGGCCGCCTCGGTCTGGTGACGCATTCGACCGCCGGGTTCATCGACCCCGGGTTCTCGGGCCACGTGACCCTGGAGCTGTCGAACCTCGCCACCCTGCCGATCAAGCTCTGGCCGGGCATGAAGATCGGGCAGCTGTGCATGTTCCGGCTGAGCTCGCCCGCCGAGTTCCCGTACGGCAGTGAGCGCTACGGATCCAGGTACCAGGGGCAGCGCGGGCCGACCGCCTCGCGCTCCTTCCAGAATTTCCACCGCACCCAGGTGAGGCACGAGGCATGAGTGACGGAGTACGCGAGAACCTCGACTACGAGGGGTTCGGGCGCGCCGTGCGCGAGCTGGCGCAGACCATCGCCGACGACGGCTACGAGCCCGACATCATCCTGAGCATCGCCCGGGGCGGGGTGTTCGTCGCCGGCGGCCTGGCGTACGCGCTCGACTGCAAGAACATCCACCTGGTGAACGTCGAGTTCTACACCGGTGTCGGGACCACGCTGGAGATGCCGGTCATGCTGGCGCCCGTGCCCGAGGCGATCGACTTCACGAACAAGAAGGTCCTCATCGCCGATGACGTGGCCGACACCGGCAAGACGCTCAAGCTCGTCCACGACTTCTGCCTCGGGCACGTCGCCGAGGTGCGGTCCGCGGTCATCTACGAGAAGTCGCACTCCCTCGTGAAGTGCGAGTACGTGTGGAAGAAGACCGACGAGTGGATCAACTTCCCCTGGTCGGTCGAACCGCCCGTCGTGAAGCGTGAGGGCCAGGTCCTCGACGCGTAGCCGTAGACCGGGGCTCTCTTCTGGATGCGGGACTGCTCAAGGTTCCGTACATCGGGCTGGTCCATGCGGACAGCCACGTGCCCGTCGAGCGGTTCTGCACCCCGCGGGTG